>NZ_JBEYXB010000020.1:142886-143398 GCF_040644935.1 Streptomyces sp. NPDC046915
TGGCCGGGGTGGCTGGGGCGGTGGCTGCCGCCGGCGACCACGACCGGGCTGCCGGACTGGCTGCAGAGGCCGAACAGATCGCCCGCACCATCATTGACCCGCGGGAGCAGGCGCGGGCACTGGCCGCGATGGCGGAGGCAGTGGCCGCCGGTGACCACGACCGAGCCGAACCCTTCGCCCGCACCATCACCGACCCGCGGGAGCAGGCACACGCACTAGCCGAGGTGGCGCAGGCAGTGGGCGCCGGTGACCACAAGCGGGCCGAGCAGATCGTCCGCACCCTCACCGACCCGCAGGAGCAGGCGCGGGCACTGGCCGCGATGGCGGAGGCGGTGGCCGCCGCCGGTGACCACAAGCGGGCTGCCGGACTGGCTGCAGACGCCGAACAGATCGCCCGCACCATCACCGACCCGCGGGAGCAGGCGCGGGCACTGGCCGCGATGGCGGAGGCGGTGGCCGCCGCCGGTGACCACAAGCGGGCTGCCGGACTGGCTGCAGACGCCGAACAGATC
>NZ_JBEYXB010000020.1:143495-171023 GCF_040644935.1 Streptomyces sp. NPDC046915
ATCGCCCGCACCATCACCGACCCGCGGGAGCAAGCGCGTGCACTGGCCGCGATGGCGGAGGCAGTGGCCGCCGCCGGTGACCACAAGCGGGCTGCCGGACTGGCTGCAGACGCCGAACAGATCGCCCGCACCATCACCGACCCGCGGGAGCGGGCACACGCGCTGGCCGGGGTGGCTGGGGCGGTGGCCGCCGCCGGTGACCACAAGCGGGCCGAGCAGATCGCCCGCACCATCACCACCCGTCGAGCGCGGGCACACGCGCTGGTCGGGGTGGCTGGGGCGGTGGCCGCCGCCGGTGACCACAAGCGGGCCGAGCAGATCGCCCGTGCCATCACCAACCCCTCGGAGCGGGCGCGGGCGCTGGCCGCGGTGGCTGGGGCGGTGGCCGCCGCCGGTGACCACGAGCGGGCTGCCGGACTGGCTGCAGACGCCGAACAAGTCGCCCGCACCATCACCAACCCGGACCAGCGGGCACACGTGCTGGTCGGGGTGGCTGGGGTGGTGGCCGCCGCCGGTGACCGCGAGCGGGCTGTCGGACTGGCTGCAGACGTCGAACAGATCGCCCGCACCATCATGGACCCGCGGGAGCGGGCGCGGGCGCTGGCCGGGGTGGCTGGGGCGGTGGCCGCCGCCGGTGACCACGAGCGGGCTGCCGGACTGGCTGCAGACGCCGAACAAGTCGCCCGCACCATCACCGACCCGGACCAGCAGGCACAGGCGCTGACCGAGGTGGCGAAGACAGTCGACCTGCCGCAGGCCGGTCATTTGTTGGGGGAAGCGTTCTCGCGGGGGTCATGGTTGACGCCTCTGCCAGTGCTGGCGAAGATCCTCCCGCAGGAGATGATCCGGTTCGCTGATGCGGTATGCACGGACGATCCTTCGCGTGATGGCCGGTAGGTACGCAGTGTCCGGGCCTCTCGTTCTCTGGCATGTGTGTGGTGTTGGGCCAGACGGCGGAATCAAAAGACCGGGCATCGGTGGCTACGTTCGCCGAGGTATCGGGCCCGGCCTCAGGACACCCCGAGGGCAGGGAAAATGGTTTGCGAGCACGGCTTGACCTGGATCAAGCCGTCGTTCCTGTGGATGATGTACCGCTGCGGCTGGGGCACGAAGGCAGGGCAGGAGACCGTACTGGCCGTCGAGATCACCCGCGACGGCTTCGAGTGGGCGCTGCGGCACGCGTGTCTGTCGAGTCATGTACGCGGTGTGCACCCCGATCGCGCCACCTGGCAGCGGCAGTTGAAGCGTGCGCCCGGCCGGGTCCAGTGGGACCCCGAACGGGATCTGCGCCTGCGGCCGCTGCCGCACCGCTCGCTGCAACTCGGGCTGTCCGGTGAGGCCGTGCGACGTTACGCGGACGAGTGGACGGTCGCGATCCACGACGTGACCCCGCTCGCCCATGAGATCCATGCCCTGGTCCGCGACGGCGACCTGGACTCCGCCGCCCGACGGCTGCCCCAGGAACGCCCGTATCCCCTTGGAGACGAGTTCCTCGCCCACCTACAGGGATGACGGGCCGCCGCACCCCACAGCCGACAGAAATTCGTTTGCCTTCTGACGGGCCGGTGCGCGCTAATACGGCGCATGGCCGACATTCAAGGCTCATATGATGATCTATTCACCGCAGTGCCGAGTGCGCTGGCCGGATTTCTCGACGACGGAGACGTGGGTGCCTCGGTCGCGGTCTTCGTGGACGGCGAGCCGGTGGTGGACGTCTGGGGTGGGTGCGCCGACGCGGACCGCACGATCCCGTGGCAACGGGACACGATCACCAATGTCTTCTCCGTCACCAAGACGATGACGGCGCTGTGCGCGCTGGTCCTGGCCGATCGTGGTGACCTCGATCTGGCCGCACCGGTGGGCCGGTACTGGCCCGAGTTCGCCGCGGCCGGCAAGGAGAACGTGCTGGTGCGGCACCTGCTCGCGCACACCGCGGGCCTGCCCGACTGGGACGGGCCGATCGAGGAGGTCTACGACTGGCCGGCCGCCACGGCACGGCTTGCCGCGCAGGCCCCGCAATGGGAACCGGGCACCGCGGCCGGATACCACTCGCTCACCCAGGGTTTTCTCGTGGGCGAGGTGGTCCGCCGGATCACCGGCCGGAGCCTGGGCGGGTTCTTCGCGGAGGAGGTGGCCGGGCCGCTGGGCGCCGACTTCCACATCGGACTGCCCGCCGAGCACGACCACCGGGTGGCGCTCACCGTCCCCCCGCCGTCCCAGGACGAGGACTATGCCGCGAGCGCGCCCGGCGGCAGCGCGTCGCCCGCCGCCGGCACCACCGTACGGGTCCGGGACGGGAACAGCGTGGCCTGGCGCCGCGCGCAGATCCCCGCCGCGAGCGGCTTCGGCAACGCCCGCTCGGTCGCCCTCGTGCAGTCGGTGCTGGCCTGCGGAGGCGCGGTGCGCGGAGTGCGGCTGCTGTCGCAGGCGGGCTGTGACCGCGCAAGGGAGGAGCAGTTCAACGGCGAGGACCGCCTCCTGGGCATGCCGGTCCGCTGGGGGCTGGGCTACGGGCTGTTCGGCAACACCTTCGGGTGGGGTGGTTGGGGCGGCTCGATCGTCATGATCGATCCCGAGGAGCGTATGGCGGTGGCGTACGTGACCGATCAGATGCGCGAGCCCGCGGGCGACAACCGGGGGCTGGAGCTCGTGATGGCCGCCTACGACGGACTCAAGGGTCTGCGGGCCTGATCCGACGGGTCACCGCCGGGGGCCTCGATGGTCAGGACGCGGTCGCGGAGGACGGGGAGTTCGGAGCGGGTTCGGGCGACCTGGGCCATGTCGAACTCCACCGTCACCGTCTCCTCCGCGGTGCGGGCCTCGCCCAGGACGGTTCCCCACGGGTCGACGGCCACGCTGTGCCCGCCCTGCCGCATTCCGCCGTGCGTACCCACCGCGCAGCAGGCCAGCAGGAAGACCTGCTCCTCCAGGGCCCTCGTGCGCGTGAGGAGCCGCCAGTGGCCGAGACGTGCCGCGGGCCATGCGGCGGGCACCACGACCAGCTCCGCGCCCGCGTCGAGCAGGCCCCGGAAGAGTTCGGGGAAGCGGAGGTCGTAGCAGATGGCGAGGCCGATCACACCGAAGTCGGTGGGTACGGTGACGATGTCCCGGCCGCCGCCCATCATGGTCGCCTCGCCGGTGTCGAAGCCGTAGCGATGGATCTTGCGATAGCACCCGTGCAGCTCGCCGGTCCGGTCGAAGAGGAGAGCGGTGTTGTACAGCGTCCCGTCCCCGTCCCGCTCGACAATCGATCCGGCGTGGAGCCACACCCCGGCCTGACGGGCGGCGGCGGACATGGCCTCGGCGGTGGGGCCGTCCACCCCTTCGGCATCGCGCCCCCAGCGGTCGTACGACCAGGCACCGGCCGTCCACAGCTCCGGCAGCACCACCAGATCGTCGCCCGTCCGGCCGCGGACCAGCGAAGCCGCCCTGTGCCGGCGCTCGTCGACGGAGTCCGACGAGTCCACGGACAGCTGTATCAGCGAGGCACGCATGGCTGTCACCTCCGCACGGTCCAAGGGAACACCTGTCACCTACGAGCGTAGGGAGCCACACGCGCATCTCGCGCCCCGTGCGAGGCGGCCCGGACGGTGTCCGGGGACAATGAGACTCCCGAGCCGGCGAGGTGGTGGCGATGCCCGCATGGCGTCTGCGTGACTATCACGACGACGATCTCGACCAGGCCATCCAGATCTGGGACCAGAGCCGCCAGGCCGACGAGCACCCGGTGTTTCCGGTGTCCGAGGTGATGGCGGCGGCCAAGGCCGGTCAGCCGGCGGTGGTCGCGGCGGTCGGTGAGGAACTGGTCGGCATGGCCGTGGCCGAGGCGCACGGCAAGCGAGGGTGGGTCCTCCAGGTCGCGCTCGCCGCCCGCTGGCGTGAGCGCGGGATCGGCAGTGCCCTCCTCGCCGAGCTGGAGCGGCGCCTGCGGGCGCTGGGCGTGCGCCACATCAGCGCACTGCTGCCCGCGGGCGCCGCCGGGACGAAGGCCCTGGAGAACTCCGCTTTCCGGTGCCGCGACGACCTGGCCTACTACGAGAAGTTCGAACCGCCCGGCGCGGCCGACGCCGATGTCCTCGCGGCGCTGGGCGGCCGCATGCTGCCCGACGGGCTCTGGGCCGCCATGGCCGGCATGGAACGTGAGAAGCGGGTCGTCGAGCGCCGTGTCGTGCTCCCGCTGACGGAGCCGGCGCTGGCCGACCGCTACGGCGTCCTGCCGCCCAAGGCGGTCATCCTGTTCGGCCCGCCCGGCACCGGGAAGACCAGTTTCGCCAAGGCGGTAGCCTCGCGGCTCGGCTGGCCGTTCGTGGAGCTCTTCCCGTCCCGGCTGGCGGCCGACACGAGCGAGGGTCTGGCGGCGGCGCTGCGGGAGGTCTTCGCGGACCTGGCGGACCTGGACTCGGTGCTGCTCTTCATCGACGAGGTCGAGGAGATCGCCGGCGCGCGGTCCGGGAAGGCGGTCGATCCCGGGCACGGGGTGACCAACGAGCTGCTCAAGCTCATCCCCGTCTTCCGCGAGCCGGACGCCCGGCTGCTGGTCTGCGCCACCAACTCGGTCCGCTCGCTCGACGCGGCCTTCCTGCGGCCGGGCCGGTTCGACTACGTCCTGCCCATCGGACCCCCTGACCCGACGGCCCGGTCAGCGATCTGGGCCCGCTATCTCCGGGCCGCCACCGACTCCGTGGACCTCGCCCGGCTGGTCGAGGCCAGCGAGCTGTTCACCCCGGCCGACATCGAGTTCGCCGCCCGCAAGGGCGCGCAGGCGGCGTTCGAACGCGAGGTCACCCACCGCGAGGGCCGGCCGGCCACCACCGAGGACTACATGACCGCGATAGCCGACACCCGGCCGACGCTCACCGCGCGGGCGATAGAGGAGTTCACCGAGGACATCGAGACGTACAGCCGCCTCTGAAGCGCCTCAGCTCGGAAGCGCCTCAGACGGGAACTCCTCAGATCGGTAGAGCCTCAGATCGTCGACGTGTCGATCACGAACCGGTAGCGGACGTCGCTGGCCAGCACCCGCTCGTACGCCTCGTTGATCTGCTCCGCGCGGATCAGCTCGATCTCGGAGCCCAGGCCGTGCTCGGCGCAGAAGTCCAGCATCTCCTGGGTCTCCTGGATGCCGCCGATGCCGGAGCTGCTGAGGCTGCGGCGGTTGCCGAAGATCGACTGGAGGGTGATCTGGACCGGCTCCTCGGGCAGGCCCACGTTGACCATGGCGCCGTCCGTGCGCAGCAGGGACAGGTAGGCGGCGAAGTCGACCGGCGCCGAGACCGTGTTGAGGATCAGGTCGAAGGTGCCCTTGAGCTGCTCGAACGTCGCCGGGTCGCTGGTCGCGTGGTAGTGGTCGGCGCCCAGTCGCACACCGTCGTCCTTCTTGCGCAGGGACTGCGAGAGGACGGTGACCTCCGCGCCGAGCGCGTGCGCGATCTTGACGCCCATGTGGCCGAGGCCGCCGAGGCCGACGACGGCGACCTTCTTGCCGGGGCCGGTGTTCCAGTGCTTGAGCGGGGAGTACGTCGTGATTCCGGCGCACAGCAGGGGTGCGGCCACGTCCAGGGGAAGGGCGTCGGGGATGCGTACGACGTAGTTCTCGTCGACGACGATCTTCTCCGAGTAGCCGCCGAGGGTGGGCTCGCCGTCCTTGCCGTGGTCGTTGTACGTCCAGGTGGGGGACTTGACGCAGTACTGCTGAAGGCCCGCCCGGCAGTTCTCGCACTCGCGGCAGGAGTCGACCATGCAGCCGACGCCGACCCGGTCGCCGACGGCGAACTTGGTGACACCAGGGCCGACCTCGGAGACGATGCCCGCGATCTCGTGGCCGGGGACCATCGGGAAGATCGCCTCGCCCCAGCCCTCCCGGGCCTGGTGGATGTCGGAGTGGCAGATGCCGGCGAACTTGATGTCGATCAGGACGTCGGACTCGCCGACCGCCCGCCGCTCGATGGTGGTCCGCTCCAGGGGGGCCTTCGCGCCGGGGGCTGCGTACGCGGCAACAGTGGTCATGCGGGGATTCTCCTAGCAGGGGGGTTCGTGCCCGGTGGACACGGTGGCCTTGCGGCCGGGTACGTCGTCCAGCCTGCCGTACGGCGCCGGCATCACCCAGATCACGCTTCTGCGTACGACTGCCGTGCCTACCACTGGCGGGGTCAGGCTCAGGGGCGTACGACGGGGTACGACCATGAATACTGGGCGCATGGACGTACAGCCCCAGCCCTCCGCGGCGTCCCTGGACCGGCGTGCCGAACTGAGCGAGTTCCTGCGCAGCCGGCGCGCCCGGCTCAAACCGGAGGACGTGGGGCTGCCCGACTTCGGGCGGCACCGGCGGGTTCCCGGGCTGCGCCGCGAGGAGCTGGCGCAGCTGGCCGGGGTGTCGGTGGCGTACTACACGCGTCTGGAGCAGGGCAACGGGCAGAACGTGTCGGCGGAGGTGCTGGACTCCATCGCGCGGGCGCTCCGGCTGACGGACGCCGAGCAGGCGCACCTCACCCACCTCGCCAAGGGCAAGCAGCACAAGAAGAAGCCGTCGGCCAGACCGCAGCAGGTGCGGACGTCGATCGGGCAGCTGCTGGACACGATGGACGCGGTGCCGGCGTACGTCGTCGGGCGGCGCTCCGAGATCCTGGCGTGGAACCGGATGGCGGCGGCGGTCTTCGGCGACTGGGCGGAGCTGCCGGCGGCGGAGCGGAACTGGGCGCGGATGGTGTTCCTGAAGCCCGAGTACCAGGATCTGTTCGTCGACTGGGAGCAGAAGGCGATCGACATCGTGTGCGCGCTGCGCATGGACGCCGGCTGCTACCCGGACGATCCCCGTCTGTCCGCCCTGGTCGGGGAGCTCTCCGTGAAGAGCGAGGACTTCCGGCGGCTGTGGGCGACACACGACGTCAAGGAGAAGAACCACGGCGTCAAGCGGCTTCAGCATCCGCTGGTCGGCGCGCTGTCCTTGCACTTCGAGTCGTTCAAGCTGGCGGACGACGCCGACCAGAGCATGATCGTCTATCACGCCGAGCCGGGCTCCCCGTCGGCGGAGGCACTGCGCCTGCTGGCCAGCTGGGGAGCGGACGCGACCCGCGCGGGAGCCTCCGGCTGACCAGCGCCGGCTGCTCCGCCGGGGGCTCGGCACGAACGGCCCGCCGGAAGCTGCTCTTCCGGCGGGCCGTGCGCTGTGGGCCCGGTCGGCCCGATCGGCGACTAGCGGCTCACTTGCCGTAGTACGCGTTGTAGATCGAGATCGTCGACTTGTTGCCCTTCCTGTCGGCGATCTTGGCGTGGAAGGAGATGGCCTTCCCCTTCGCCGGGTTCTTCACGGTGATCTTGCCGTGCTTGACCTCGATCTTCTTCCAGGTCTGGCCGTAGTCGTACGACACGTACACCGCGAGGGACTGAAGGTTGCGGCCCGCGGCCGCGCCCTCCACGGTGACCGGGAAGGTGACCGTCTTGCCGGCCTCGACGCGGCTGTCCAGGCCGGTCTGGGCGCCGAAGCGGGCGGTGGAGGCCGGGAGGGTGGCCATGACGCCGCTGCCCGGCTTCTTCGAGTGGAAGGTCCAGCTCGCGTCGATCCGGGTGGAGGCCGCCGCGACCTTGACGGTCCGCTTCACCGAGGTGGTCAGCTTGTACTCGGCGTCACCGGCGGGAACGCTGAAGGTCTCGCCGGACAGTGGGTCCTCGTTGGAGCCCACCTTGGTGCCGTTGCGGTACAGGGTGGTGGTCACCGCGGTGAAGTCCGAGGAACCGGCGTGCTTGTTGCTGTCGGCGAACAGCGGCACGACGCCGTAGATCTCGTTGCCCTCACGGAACAGGCCGTACTGGGCGTTGAGGTGCGGGCCGAAGACCGCGGTGTTGAACGTCTTCTTGTAGGTGGTCCCCGCCCTGAAGGTCTGCGGGTCGCCCAGCGTGTAGAAGGCGTCCGGGATCGGGAAGCCGTCGGCGTCGTGACCGGAGTACTGGGTGACGTCGAAGCCCCACTGGGCGCCGTCGACGGTCGAGACGTACGCCGTGCGCGTGCCGGGCAGCTTCTGCTCCAGGGACCCGCCGGGGAAGACCACGTCGTCGCCCACGACGCTCCAGGCGTCCACCGAGCCGGTCTTGTTGGGGGCGGAGGCGCCGACGGCGTTCTTCACCGTGGCGAGCTCACTGGTCTTGAAGTGGCGGACCTTGTCGCCCTGGATCTTCTTGACCTTCGCGGTGGTGGCCACGTCGTACTCGGCGTTGTCGCCCTTGGTCCACTGGCCGCTCCAGGTCTGGGTCAGACCGTTCGTGACCTCCGGGCCGAGGTGCGCCATGCGCAGATCGCCGAAGCCGCTGCCGCTGCCGACCCCGACACCGAAGCCGACGGCCGCCGGGTCGTACATGTAGTCGATCGACGCGGAGAGCGGCTTGGCCTGCGCGTCCGGCACGGTGATGTCGGCCGGCTTGGCGGTGCGGGCGTCCAGGTTCACCGTGAGGTCCTTGGTGACGCTCAGCTTCGGCTGCACCAGCCAGTCGAGGCCACCGTCGAAGCTGGTGAAGCTCTTCGCGATCGTGGAGTTCAGCAGGTACGTGCCCTTGGGCAGGCGCAGGGTCGTGGTGCCGGAGTCGGCGGGCTCCGCCGCGTAGGCGTGGTCCTTGCCGATGCCGGTGTAGCCGAACAGTTCGGTGTCGTAGACGCCGGTCGGCTTCCCGTCACGGCCGGTGTGCTTGAAGGTGACCGTGTACGACTCCACCTCGCGCTGCACCGCGGCGGCCGTGCGGACCGTCTGGCCGCCCCCGGTCGCCGTCACGTACGCGGAGTACGCGCCGTCGAGGGTGCCGCCCAGCTTGGTGTTGACGGTCAGGCCGACGGCGGCCTTGCCGCCCGCGGGGACCGTGACCTTGGTCGCGCCGAGCTTGAAGAAGCCCGTCGGAGCCGCGTGGCCCTTGGGGTCGGTGGCGGTGGCGGCCAGGTTGAGCGTGACGTCCTGGGTGCCGAGGTTGCGGTAGGTGACCTGCTTGGTGACCGGCGTGTCGTCGGTGTGCGGCCACTGCTGGACGCCGAAACTCACCGACACCGGGTCGGCGATCACGGTCTGCTTGATGGCCTTGTCGACCGCGATACGGCCCGAACCCTGCTGGAACGGCGTGTAGTTGCCGCCCTTCGCGGAGCCGGTCAGGGCGGCCTTGAGCTCGGCGTAGCCCCAGTCGGGGTGCTCCTGCTTCAGGATCGCGGCGGCCCCCGCGACGTGCGGGGTGGCCATCGAGGTGCCGGAGATGGTCAGGTAGCCGGGCGCCGGGTGCGGGACCTCGGGGTCCGTGTCGATGACGCTGCCCGGCGCCGCGGCGGCGGTGATGTCCACGCCGGGCGCGGTGACGTCCGGCTTGATGGCGCCGTCGCCGACGCGCGGGCCGGTGGAGGAGAAGTCCGCCAGCTTGTCCGACTTGTCGACGGCGCCGACGGTGAGCGCGTCGTCCGCGCTGCCCGGCGAACCGATCGACTCGGGACCGCTGTTGCCCGCGGCGATCGCGAACAGCATGCCCTTCTCGGTGGAGAGCTTGTTGACCTCGGCCTCGAGCGGGTCGACCTCGGGCGTGTCGTAGCCGCCCAGGCTGAGGTTGACGACGCTGGCGCCCTGCTGGGCCGCCCACTCCATGCCGGCGAGGATGCCGGAGTCGTCACCGGAGCCGGTGTCGTCGAGGACCTTGCCGTTGAGGATCTTCGCGTCGGGCGCGACACCCTTGTACTTGCCGTTCGACTTGGCGCCGGTGCCCGCCGCGATGGACGCGACGTGCGTGCCGTGGCCGAAGTGGTCCTTGGCGTCGGCGGCGGTCGAGAAGTTCTTGGACTCGATCACCTGGTCCTTGAGGTCGGGGTGGGTGGTGTCCACGCCCGTGTCCAGGACGGCGATCTTGACGCCCTTGCCGGTGTAGCCGGCCGCCCACGCGGTCGGGACGCCGATCTGCGGGTTCGACTTGTCGTCGCTGGCCTTGCGGACGCCGTCGAGCCAGACGTGCGCGATACCGGAGGCGGTCCTGTCGCCGTTGGTGACCGCGTCCCACAGCTCGGGCGTCTCCTTGGCGGGGGTCTGCACGGCGTCCGCGTTCAGCGTCTTGAGGCTGTGGCGGAGGGTGCCCGCGTCGCGGACGTCGGACTTGGCGGCCGTGGCGGCGCCCCGGTAGCCGACGATGACCTTCAGACCGTGCTTCTGGGACTTGCGGGTGGCGGCCTTGCCGAGCTCGGTGATGTCGAACAGCCGCTGGTCCAGCTTGCCGGAGGCGACCATACGGGCCGCGTCGGCGGGGATGACGAGGGTGTGGCCGTCGGCCTTGCGGATCTGGAACGGGATGTGCTCGCGTCCCTTGGCCCGCTCCAGGCCGACGACCCGGCCCTTGGCGTCGACGGCGACCCGGTCGCCGGTGATCAGGGTGATGCGGTGCTTGGAAGTGAGCGATGCGGCAGCGGCGGACGACCGCTGCTCGGGCTTCGCCGACGCCGGGCTGGTCATGCCCGCGGCGAGGGCGACGGCTGCGGCGGTGGCCACGGTGGCCGCAGCCGCTCTTTTCACTTGTCTGCGCAAGACTCCCCCTGGAGACGGAGTACCGGGCGAATTCCCCGTTCACCCGGCCGGGGGCAGTCTCGTACGCATGAGCGTCAACCCCCCGGATCCCGCAGTATGCCGGGGGGTGATCAGACGCCTCAATAGGTGAGAGAGTTGTGAGAAAGCGCTGCCGTCAACTGTTACGCGCCGGGGGGAACACCGTTACCGAATCGGGAAGTTACGCGCCGGTGGTCGGTGTTATAAGTGCGGCGCTCAGGTGCCGGCGTTCTCCTTCACGGTGATCTTTCCCTTGCGGATGGTCGCCAGCCGCGGGGCCTTCTTCGCGATGGCCGAGTCGTGGGTGACCATGATGAAGGTCAACCCGTGCTCCTTCCACAGGCCTTCGAGCACGTCCATGATCTCGTCGCGCATGCCCTCGTCGAGGTTGCCGGTGGGCTCGTCGGCGAGCAGCACCTTCGGCTGTTTGACCAGCGCGCGGGCGATGGCGACGCGCTGCTGCTGGCCGCCGGACATCTCGGACGGCAGGTGCCCGAGCCGTTCGCCGAGCCCGACCGACTTCAGTGCCTCGGCGGCCCGTTCGCGCCGCTCCTTCACCTTCACGCCGAGCGGTACGAGGGCGGTCTCGACGTTCTCCTGCGCGGTGAGCGTCGGGATGAGGTTGAAGGACTGGAAGACGAAGCCGATGTTCTCGCTGCGGACCCTCGTCAGCCGGGCCTCGGACAGCTTGGCCAGGTCGGTGCCGTCCAGGACGACTTCGCCGGAGCTGGGCCGGTCGAGGCCGCCGAGCATCTGGAGCAGGGTGGACTTGCCGCCGCCGGTGGGGCCCTGGATGACCAGCCGGTCGCCGTCGCCGATGATCAGGTCGACGCCGTCGAGGGCGTGGACGGTGTCCTTGCCCCGGGTGTAGCGCTTGGTGACGCCTCTGAGTTCGTACATGGTGGGTGCAACTCCTGGGAGAACTGGGAGAAGGGGTGCTTGGGGCTACTCGACGCGCCGCAGCGCGTCCGCCGGGCGCAGTCGTGAGGCCCGCCAGCCGCCGAAGGCGCCCGCGATCAGGCCGCCGGCCACCGCGAGTCCGACGGCGAGGACGATGGTCGTGACGCTGACCGGTGCGGTGAGCGCGACCTCGAGGGTCTTGGCCGCCTGCCGCCCGGGGCCGCCGAAGCCGCCCCCGCCCCCACCGCCGGGGCCGCCGCCCGGACCGCCCGTGCCGCCACCGGTGTTGCCGAGCTGCGCCTGGAGCGACGGGCTGATCGCGGTGACGGCGTACGCGCCCGCCAGGCCGAGCGCGATGCCGAGGGCGCCGCCGACCAGGCCGTTGACCATGGCCTCGCCGATCACCTGCCGGGTCACCCGGCCCGACCTCCAGCCCAGGGCCTTGAGCGTGCCGAACTCCCGCACCCGCCGGGACACCGCCGAGGAGGTGAGCAGACCGGCGACCAGGAACGCGGCCACCAGCACCGCGATGGACAGCCACTTGCCGACGTTGGTGGCGAGGCTGGAGGCGGTGGACAGCGAACCGGAGACGGTCTTGGCGAGGTCGGCCGAGGTCGTGACGGTCGTACCGGAGACGTTCTTCTGGATGGTGCTCTTGACGGAGTCGATCTGCTGGGAGTCGGTCGCCTTGACGTAGATCGTGGTGACCTTGTTCTTCTCGCCCGCCAGGGTCTGCGCCTGCTTGAGCGGGATGTACAGGTTGGCCGCCGAGTCACCGCTGCTGGCGGTGGCGATGCCGATCACCTTGAACTTGACGCTCTTGATGGTGACGGTGGAACCGACCTTGTACTTCTTCGTCTTGGCGTAGGCCGAGTCGGCGACGGCCACCTTGGCGTCGGTCTCGGTCGTCCTGAAGGCGCGGCCGCTGGTGATCTTCGAGGAGGTCAGCGGGCCCAGCGCGGTCTTGGTGACGTCGGTGCCGAAGACGCTGTACTGGTTGATGTCGAAGTTGGCGCCACCGCCCCGCACCTCGCCCTGCGGCTGGCCGGTGCCGCCGCCGTTCTGGCCGGGGCCGCCCTGCCGGCTGCCGCCGGAGTTCTGGTTCTGCTGGAACTGCCCGCGGGTGAACTGGCCGCTGACCTTCACCACGTTCAGGCTCAGCCCGCCGACGGCGGAGGAGACGCCCTTCTGGCCGCCGACCTTGCCGACCGTCGACGAGGCCAGGGTGGTGAAGCCCTGCGCCATGACCCGGTCGCTGCTCTGCGACTTGGAGTCGTCCTTGTTCTGCGCGTCGAACTGGAAGCGCGGCCGCTGTGCGTTGCCGGTGGACGCCGACGCCGCCTTGGTGACCGTCATGTCAGTGCCCAGGCCGTAGAGCGACTGGAGGACCTTGTCCTGTGCCTTCCCCATGCCGTTGGACACGGAGTTGACCACGATGACCAGCGCGATGCCCAGCGCGAGTCCGGAGGCGACGACGAGGGCCGCCTTTCTGCGGCGGCGCAGTTCGCGCCTCAGGTAGGTGAAGAACATGGCCGCAAGCTAGGTACGGACCGTGATGACTCGATAAGGCCGAAATAAGAGAAGCATGAGAAGGCTGTGGCCGGCCCCAGAAAGTCCCCGGAAATGCCGGTGCCGCCCCTGGGGGGCGGCACCGGTCACGTATGGAAGGGGGGCGGAAGGCGTCAGACGGCCGAGCCGGCCTTCCACTGCGCCCAGTTCATGTTCCAGCCGTTGAGGCCGTTGTCGGGGGCCACGGTCTTGTCGCCGGTGTTCTTCACGACGACCACGTCACCGAGGATCGAGTGGCTGTACATCCACGCGGCCGGCGTGTTCGGGTCGCCCGCGCCCTTGGTGTCCGACAGGCCCACGCAGCCGTGGCTGGTGTTGACGCTGCCGAAGATGGACTTCGCACCCCAGTAGTTGCCGTGCAGGAAGGTGCCGGAGCTGGTGAGGCGGATGGCGTGCGGCACGTCCTTGATGTCGTACTCGCCCTTGCCGTCGTCGTCCGTGAAGCCCACGGTCGCGCCGTTCATGCGCGTCTGCTTGAACTTCTCCGACATCACCATGACGCCCTCGTACGTCTTGTTGTCGGGCGATCCGGCGGAGATCGGGATGGTCTTGACCGTCTTGCCGTCCTGCGTGATCTTCATCTGCTTGGTCTTCGCGTCGACGTAGGAGACCTGGTTGCGGCCGATGTGGAAGGTGACCGTCTTCTGCTGCACGCCGCTGACCCCGGAGGCGCCCTCGACGCCGTCGAGCGCGAGCTTCAGCGTGACGGTGGAGTTCTCCTTCCAGTAGTCCTGCGGACGGCAGTCCATGCGGTTCGGGCTGAACCAGTGGCAGGCGACCTCCTGGCCGCTGCTGGAGCTGACCGTGATGGCCTTCTGGACGGCGGCCTTGTTGGTGATCGCCTTGTCGAAGTTGATCGACACGGGCATGCCGACGCCGACCGTGGAGCCGTCCTCCGGCGTGAAGTTGGCTATGAAGCTGTTGGACGGGGAGACCGTGGTGAACGAGGCGTTCTCGTGGGCGACGCGGCCCTCGGAGTCCTTCGCCTCCGCGGCGACCTTGTAGCTGGTGGAACGCTCCAGCTGGACGCTGGGCTTCCAGCTCTTCTTGTCGGCGGCCAGCTCGCCCGAGACGGCCTTGCCGTCGGCGGTCGTCATGGTGACGCCGGTGAGGGTGCCCTTGGCCACCTTGACCGCGGCGGAGTTGTTGATGGACGCGCCGTTCGAGCCGTCCTTGGGCGTGATCGTGATCTGGGCCTCGGAGGACTTCTTGGCCGCCGCCTCGTCGGCCTGGGCCTGCGAACTGTCGCCGCCGCTGCCTGAGGACTTGTCGTCGCCGCCGGAACAAGCCGAGAGCACCAGTACACCGCCGAGCAGTGCGGACGCGGCCATCAGGCCCTTGCGCCGCTTACTGTCCGTCATCACACGCTTCTCCATGGTTGCTGAATCCCCAAAAACCCCGAGTCCCCGTTGAGAACCTTCAACGCTACGACCGGTGTGCCCCGTTCCACATCCTTGAAAGGTGTGGGCCACGCCACGTTCCCCGGGGTGGGTGGTGCGGGAGTTGGCCGCGCGCCCCCTGAGACGGCGAAACCCCGGCCGGCGGTTGCCGTCCGGGGTCACGCGTTCCCCCCGAGGCTCAGCCGATGCCGGCGTTCTCGTCTTCGTCGTCCTCCTCGTCATCATCCTCGTCGAGCTCCCAATCCGGCGAATCGGGGTCGTAGTCGATCCGCTCGGTGGACCAGGAGGCCTGCTGGAGCTCCACTCCGGGGACCTCGCCGACCAGGTCGAACGGATCGACGAGATAGGCCAGGGCCTCTGCGGTGTCTTCCGTCACAGCCCCCTGGGCGTGGACGCGTTCCTCGTCCGGCAGGTCGGAATCCGCTGCGAGCCGGCGCAGCGCCGCCTCGGTGACCGCTTCGTCGTCCTCGACCTCGAGGACGACTTCCACCCGAAGGCGTACAAAACGTGATGTCTCTGGAGTGCTCATGGCGGGAGAGTACGGCGGAAGTCTCCCGTGACTTTCCCGTGACCCGCGACTTTCACTAATATCGCTCCACACGGCCAATTCGCCAGCGTCACAAGGGGGATCGATATTCCGTGTCATCCGTTCGCCGCCCGCTGCTGACCGCCACCGCCGCGGGCACCCTCCTGGGCGCCCTGTGGTTCGTCCCGTCCGCGAACGCCTCGCAGGACACACCGGCGAGAGCGGAGACCTCGGCGACGCAGCTCACCCAGCAGGCCAGGGCGGTGTCCGAGGCGACCACCGAGACCACCTCGGCCTCGGCGGACGGCACCGAGCTCGCCGACACCGGAAGCCCCGACACCACGCCGTACGTCATCGGCGGCACGCTCTTCCTCGCCGTGGGCGCCGGTTTCGTGGTGTATTCGGTACGTCGGGAACGCCTGGGCTTTTAACGAGCTTGACGTTTCTTTGACTTTCGTTTCATAGTCCGCTCATGAAGAGATCATCGGGCGTGCGTCTGTGCGCCGCTGCCACAGTGAGCGTGCTGTCGTTCGCCCTTGTCACGGGCTGTTCCGAGGAGGGGTCGAAGGACTCCGGGAACGCCAAGGGTTCGAAGGAATCCAACGCGTCGTCGTCGGACGCGAAGGCGCTGAACGCCGCGGAGTTGGAGAAGCTGATCATCGCCAAGGGCGAGGTGCCCGGCTTCAAGGTCGGTCCCGTGAAGGGCGGCATCCCCGCCAAGAGCAAGGTCAAGGCGGACGACGCCAAGTGCGACCCGCTGCTCCAGGTCCTGACCGGCATCGCGCCGGGTGACCCCGCGACGAACACCAGCCGCATGGCCACGGAGGACAAGAAGGACCCCACGGACGACGCCACGTCCCTGGACGACCTGGCCGACGGCAAGTTCGAGGACGCGCTGAGCGACTCCATGGACCTGGACGTCACCGCGGTCACCCTGTCCTCCTACGACGGGGACGGCGCCGCGAAGGCCCTGAAGACGGTGTCCGACGCGGTGAAGGCGTGCGCGGGCGGCTTCACCGGCGACCAGGACGGCGAGAAGGGGAAGTTCACCAAGGTCGGCGAGGAGAAGTCCTCGGCCACGGGTGACGAGTCGCTGGCGTTCACCGCGACGAACGACACGAAGGACGGGCCGGTCCCGCTGCACGCCGAGGTCGTGCGGCACGGGAACAGCATCGCGACGTACAGCACCATCAACATCGGCGCGGTGATGAGCAAGAAGGCCTACACGGTGTCGGCCCCGGTGATCAAGGCCCAGGCGGCCAAGCTGAAGTGACGTACGGGACGTGAGAGGGGCCCTGTCCGAGGACAGGGCCCCTTCTTCCTGGCTTACAGCAGCGGACCGGTGACCGTCTCGACGGCGGCGACGAGCTCCCCGCCGCGCACGAACGCGTCGGCGGCGGCCAGGTCGGGCGCGAGGAACCGGTCCGGGCCGGGGCCCTGAACGCCCGCGGCCCGTACGGCGTCGATGACCGCCTGGGAGGCGAGCGCCGGGGTGAGTCCCTCGCGCAGTTCTATGGCACGCGTGGCGGCGTACAGCTCGACGGCGATGATCCGGGTCAGGTTGTCGATGGCGGTGCGCAGCTTGCGCGCGGCCGACCAGCCCATCGACACATGGTCCTCCTGCATGGCGGAGGACGGGATGGAGTCGGCGGAGGCCGGCACGGCGAGCCGCTTCAACTCGCTGACCAGGGCGGCCTGTGTGTACTGGGCGATCATCAGCCCGGAGTCCACGCCGGGGTCGTCCGCGAGGAACGGCGGGAGGCCGTGGCTGCGGTTCTTGTCGAGCAGCCGGTCGGTGCGGCGCTCGGCGATGGAGCCGAGGTCGGCGGCGGCGATGGCGAGGAAGTCCAGGACGTAGGCGACCGGGGCGCCGTGGAAGTTGCCGTTGGACTCGACGCGGCCGTCGGGCAGCACGACCGGGTTGTCCACGGCGGAGGCGAGTTCGCGCTCGGCGACCAGGCGGGCGTGCGCGAGGGTGTCGCGTCCGGCGCCGGCGACCTGCGGGGCGCAGCGTACGGAGTAGGCGTCCTGGACGCGGGGCGCGTCGTCCTGGTGGTGGCCGGTGAGCTGGGAGCCCTTGAGCACGGCCAGCATGTTGGCGGCGGAGGCGCCCTGTCCCGGGTGCGGGCGGATGGCGTGCAGTTCGGGCGCGAGCACCTTGTCGGTGCCGAGCAGCCCCTCGAGGCTGAGGGCGGCGGTGATGTCCGCGGCTTTGTAGAGCAGGTCGAGGTCGGCGAGGGCCATGACCAGCATGCCGAGCATGCCGTCGGTGCCGTTGAGGAGGGCGAGGCCTTCCTTCTCGCGCAGTTCGACGGGCTGGATCCCGTGCTCGGCGAGCAGCTCACCGGCGGGGCGGACGGTCCCGTCGGGGCCCTCGGCGTCGCCCTCGCCCATCAGGGTCAGGGCGCAGTGGGACAGCGGGGCGAGGTCGCCGGAGCAGCCGAGGGAGCCGTACTCGTGCACGACCGGGGTGATGCCGGCGTTCAGGACGTCGGCCATGGTCTGGGCGACCTCGGGCCGGACGCCGGTGTGGCCCGAGCAGACGGTCTTGAGCCGCAGGAACATCAGGGCCCGTACGACCTCCCGCTCCACCCTCGGGCCCATGCCGGCGGCGTGCGAGCGGACGATGTTGCGCTGTAGCTGGGTGCGCAGGTCCTGGCTGATGTGCCGGGTCGCCAGGGCACCGAAGCCGGTGCTCACGCCGTAGACCGGCTCCGGCTTGGCCGCCAGGGCGTCCACGATCTCCCGGGCCGCCGCGAGGGCCGCCACCGCCTCCCCCGACAGCTCGATGCGAGCGCCGCCGCGCGCCACGGCGAGAACGTCGGACGCGGTGACACCCGTCGTCCCCACCACCACAGTGTGCATATCCATATTCAGGAGCGTACGCATTGAATGCGAGGATGTCACTAGTGGCGACCGGCTCCGCCCCTTACCACCCCGCTCACGACCGACGCCCCCGGAACCGCCGCCGCTCCGCCCGCTCCGGAGGGGACGGCGGAGCGCCTTCGCACGGTACTGCGCCACATCACCAAGCCGGAACAGCCCACGCGCCAGACAAGGCGCCGCTCATGGCCGACGACCCCGGAACCGCCGCCGCTCCGCCCGCTCGGGCGACGGCTCGTCCGCCAGGCGGATCACCGGGTCGTCGGGACCCTGCCGGCCGGCCACCACCGGACGGTCCGCGCGGAGCGCCTCGCACGGTACTGCGCCACATCACCAAGCCGGAACAGCCCACACGCCAGACAAGGCGCCGCTCACGGCCGACGACCCCGGAACCGCCGCCGCTCCGCCCGCTCGGGCGACGGCTCGTCCGCCAGGCGGACCACCGGGTCGTCGGGACCCTGCCGGCCGGCCACCACCGGACGGTCCGCGCGGAGCGCCTTCGCACGGTACTGGGCCGCGTCGGCCAGCCGGAACAGCCGGCGGGCGGAACGCACCTCGCCGATGGGATCGGCCGTGGACGCGACCCCGCACGCCACGCCCTCGCCCAGCTCCAATTCCGCTGCCCGGCGGCAGAGTTCGTCCGCCGCTTTGACCACGTCGTCGGCCGACGGCCCCACCGCCAGCAGACAGAACTCGTCCCCGCCCAGACGCGCCGCGAGGGTCCCCGGCAGCATCGCGCCGCACAGCGACAGCACGGAACCGAAGCGTTCGAGGAGCCGGTCGCCCACGGCGTGCCCCTGGGTGTCGTTGACCTTCTTGAGCCCGTTGAGGTCGCACACCGCCAGGCTGACCACCACGCCCTCCCGCCGGTGCCGTTCGACGGCCTCCTCCAGGCGTACGTCGACGGCACGGCGGTTGGCCAGCCCGGTCAGCGGATCGGTGAACGCCAGCCGGCGGGCCTCCTGGAGCCGTTCGGTCTGCGCGAGCCCGGCCGCGACGACCGCCGCCAGCACGGTGGCGAAGTCGGCGTCCCCCCGGTCGAAGACGGGCGCACCCGCCGAGCGGGCGACGTACAGCTCGCCCCAGGCCCTGCCGTGCAGCACCACCGGCGCCACCACACAGCACCCGCGCCCGCGGCGGCGCAGGGCGGCGACCCGCTGGTGGAAGTAGCCGGGGCGTCCGGCGGCGGGCCCCTCGGAGGTCTCGACCCACGCGCTGGGCCCCTGACCGCCCGCCCACCGCTCGTGCAGGAACTCGGTGATCTCCGCGAACTGGTTCACCGGATAGGTCTCGTGCTCCGGGAACTCCTCCTCGTCCGGGGCCCGCTCCCCCGCGTTCACCAGGACCCGCAGCCGCCCGCGGTCCCGCTCCCACACGGACAGCGCGGCGAAGCTCCCGTCCAGCGCCCGGCACGCGCCGAGCACCGCGGCCCGCCAGGACTCGCGGGGCGTGTGCGCCGCCGCCATGCCCTGCGCCAGTGCGACCACGGCGGCGAGACGCTGGTCCTCACCCATCACTCCAGGTTAGGGACGTTTCACGGGAACTTCCCGCGAACGGGGTCGTCGCGGTGCCGAACGGAGCGCCGAGGGGACTTCGGGCTCCGCGCCCCCGTCACTCCCCCGGCCACTGCGGCTTGCGCTTCTCGTTGAACGCCGCCACCCCTTCCGCCCGGTCCCCCGAGAACGCCACCGTCCGCCAGGCCGCGTCCTCCACCTCCAGCCCGGCCCGCAGATCCAGCCCCTGCCCCAGCCGCAGCGCCCGCTTCGCCGCCCGCAGCCCGACCGGCGAGTTCCCGGCGATCCGGGAGGCCAGCGCCAGGGCCTCGTCCCGGTCCCGGCCCTCCTCCACCAGCTGGTCCACCAGCCCCAGTTCGTGGGCCTCGGCCGCCTCCAGCCGCCGCGCGGTGAAGATCAGCTCCGCCGCCCGCGCCGCCCCGACCCGCCGGGGCAGCAGCTGCGTACCGCCGCCGCCCGGGAGCACGCCCACGGACACCTCGGGCAGCCCGACCACGGCCGTGCGGTCGGCCACGATCAGATCGCAGGCGAGCGCCAGTTCGAAGCCGCCGCCGAGCGCGAACCCGTGCAGGGCGGCGACGGTCGGCATCGGCAGCTCCAGCACGCCGGTGTAGGCGCCCCGGGTCACCGGCCGCTGCCGCAGCAGGTCGGCGTCGCTGAAGGAGTTGCGCTCCTTCAGATCGGCCCCGACGCAGAACGCCCGCTCGTGCGACGACGTCAGCACGACCACGCGCGCGTCCCGGTCGGCGGCGAGCGCGGCACAGGCGCCCGCGACGGACCGGGCCATGTCGGTCGAGACGGCGTTCATGGCCTTGGGCCGGTCCAGCACGAGCTCCGCGACGTGCCCGTGCCGCCGCACCAGTACGAACTCCCCGAACCGCTCCTCGCTCATGACACCCCTCCGGTTAACGCGGGTTAACTCCCTGACGCCCCGATCATCGCAGTCGGAACCCGGCCGGGGAAGAGCGGCCCCGCTGCCCCGTTCGAGTGACATCCCGCCCGACCCGGCCCCGCCGCCCACGGGAGCGCATAGCGTGCGCTGCGCGGCGCATCGGGGGGCGCGCGGCGGGGAGGGAACACCATGACAGACACGAAAACGCACACGAGTACGAGCTCGGTTCCGCACACCGCACCGTTCCTCCGGCGTGGCCGGCACCGCAAGCCCCGCCCCCGCAAGGTCATGCTCGCCGCCGGTGGCCTGGCCCTGGCCGCCGGTGCCCTGAGCCTCGTACGGATGGCACCCGACTCCGGGGTCGGCGCCCCCGGCGCCGCGGAGGCCGAACCCCGGCTCGATGCCGGCGGCACCACGGACCGGTCCGCGAACACGGCCGTCTCCGTCAGCGCCGCACCGACGGCCCCGCCCTCGGCGACCTCCGCCATGGGCGGGGTGAGCGGGCGCCCCACACCGTCCGGCACGCCGTCGCCCACGGCGCTCCCGGGTTCCGCCACCGCCGTCCCGACGACGCTTCCGGCGCACGCCCCGGCCGCCGTCCCGACGACCATCCCCACGGGGCCGGACGACCCGGCCCCGTGGGCCACGCCGAGGCCGTCGGCGACGAACCCCGGCTCGGCCCCGCCCCACACCCCCGCGCCGGCCCCGAGCCGAAGCACCGGCACGCCGACGCCGAGTCAGCCGGGAGGCGTGTGCGTACCGGTCATCGGGCTGTGCGTGAACCGGGTCCTGGGCTAGGGCCCCGGGCTGAGGACCTGGGCCGGGGGACCGGGCTAGGCGTCGCTGTCCCGCCGTGCGAGCAGCCACGGCTCGACGACACCGAGGCCGCGGACCGGGCGCTGCCACATCGGCTGGAGCGCGAAGCGGTACGTCGGTGGCTCCTCGCCCTCCTTCTCGGCGGCGGCCGCGGCCTCGGCCGCCTCCGCCTCCGACGCGGGTGCCTCGCCGGTGCGGATGATCTCCTCGGCGAAGGCGCTGTCGACGAGCACGGAGTCGCGCGGGGCTATCGAGGTCAGCCGGGAGGCGAGGTTCACCGTCGTACCGAAGACATCCCCCATCCGGGTGGTCACCGTGCCGAACGCCATCCCGACCCGCAGCTCGGGCATCGTCTCGTCGTTCGCCATCGTCTCGACCAGCCGCAGCGCGATGTCGGCGGCCGTGCCCGCGTCGTCGGCGGCGTACAGAACCTCGTCGCCCAGGGTCTTGATGAGCCGGCCGCCGCGCGCGGCCACCAGGTCGGCGGCGGTCGTCTCGAACGCCTCGACCAGTTCGCCGAGCTCCTCCTCCTCCATACGGCGGGTCAGGCGCGTGAACCCGACCAGGTCGGCGAAGCCGACGGCGAGCCTGCGGTCGACCATCTCCTCGTCGTCCGCGGCCTGCACGACCCGGCCCGCCGAGGCGGCGAGCTGGCGGCGCCAGACGTAGACGAGGAACTCCTCCAGCTCGGGCAGGAGCAGCTCGACGATCGGGTACGTCACCTCGGTGCGGGTCATGCCCGGCTCCGGCGGCTCGGTCAGCCCCTCCAGGAAGGAATCGATCTGCCACTCCGCCAACCGGGCGGTGGTCTGCCCGGTGGAGCGGGCCACCTGCACGGCCATCGCCTCGCTCAGCAGCCCCGCCTCGACGAGACCGGCCAGCCGCCGCAGCGCCAGGACGTCGGCCTCCGTCAGCGCCTTGGCCTGGCCGATGTCGGCGAAGCCCATGGCCCGCCAGAAGCGGGAGGCCAGCTCCATGGAGACGCCGGCGCTGCGGGCCGCCTGAAACGGGGTGTAGCGCCGCTCGGCGCCCAGGATGAGGTGTTCCAGGCGCAGGGCGAGCGGGTTGTCCTCGCCGGAGTCGGCGGCGTGGGGATCCACCCGGCCGTCCGAGTCCGCGCCGGAGCCCGTGTCGTCGACGGTCACGCCTGCTGCCCTTCCGATCTGCCACGGTCAGGTATCGACCGGCCTTCACTCTACGGTAGGTGTGCGCCAGCTCACTCCGTTGGGTTTGGCGGATGGGGGGCGTTGGAGTGGGCGCCGCCGGGGGCTGCCGCCCCCAGACCCCCGCTGTCGGCCTGAACGGCCTCGTCCTCAAACGCCGGACGGGCTGAGTGATGCGGACCGGCATCGAGGAATGACCGGCCCGGACACGTCACGCCGGCCGCAAGTGCACGATGTCCCCCGCCCCCACCGGCTCCCGTACTCCCTCCTCCGTCGCCAGTACCAGTCGCCCGTCGCCGTCGATCGCCACCGCCTCGCCGACGACCGACCGGTCGCCCGGCAGCTCGGCCCGTACGAACCGGCCGAGGGTGGCGCAGCCGGCCGCGTAGGTCTCCTGGAGGCCGCTGGCCGCCGGGTCGCCCCCGGCCGACCGCCAGCGCTCGTACCAGTCGGCCAGCGAGCGCAGCACCGCCCGCAGCAGCGGATCCCGGTCCGTGCTCACCGCCCCGGCCAGCGCCAGCGAACCGGCCTGGGGGACCGGCAGTTCCTCGGCGCGCAGCGAGACGTTGATGCCGACGCCGATGACGACCCCGTCGTCCCCGGCCCGCTCCGCGAGGATGCCGCCGGCCTTGCGTTCCTCGCCGTCCACGGTCACCAGCAGGTCGTTGGGCCATTTGAGTGCCGTGTCCACGCCCGCCACCCGCGACAGCCCCGTCGCCACCGCGACCCCGGTCAGCAGGGGCAGCCAGCCCCAGCGGGCCACGGGCACCTCGGCGGGGCGCAGCAGGACGGAGAAGAACAGGCCGGAGCGGGCGGGGGCCGTCCACTGGCGGTCGAGCCGGCCCTTGCCGGAGGTCTGCTCCTCCGCGACGAGTACGGCGCCTTCGGTGGCCTTGCCCGCCTCGGTCCGGGCCACCAGGTCGCTGTTGGTGGATCCGGTGCTCCGCACCACGTCCACCTCGGACCACAGACCGCCCTCCCGCAGGAGCCCGCGCCGCAGCGCCGGGACGTTGAGGGGCGGGCGGCCGAGATCGGACCACTGACTCGACCTCGGCTCGCGGGGCCCGTCGGACGGGTTTTCTTCTGCACCTGGTGGCGTATCCATGCAAGCCACCCTAGGTTTGACATCCTCCATCCCGCACGGGGTGGATTCCAGCCCGAAGGACTGAGGTTCACGGGCGCTCGACCACTCTCGTGGTGTCACCCCTCCGACGTGTCCCGCCGCGACACCATGATCGTACGCACAGCCGTGCAGCCTCGCCGCCGGTTTCCTAGATGTCGTCGGCGTTCCTGGGAAGACAGGGCCGGTGTGGCAAACGCCGCACTGCCGAGGGACAGGCACCCCACTACGCTACGGATGAGTAACCGTCCCCCCTTTTGAGCAGGCAGGGAGCCGCATCCCGATGTCCGAGCCGGAAGAGCGTCAAGAGATCCAAGGGATCGACATCCACACGACCGCGGGCAAACTCGCGGATCTCCAGCGCCGTATCGAGGAAGCGACGCATGCCGGCTCCGCACGCGCCGTCGAAAAGCAGCACGCCAAGGGCAAGCTGACGGCCCGTGAGCGGATCGAACTACTGCTCGACGAGGGTTCCTTCGTCGAACTGGACGAGTTCGCCCGGCACCGGTCCACCAACTTCGGACTGGAGAAGAACCGGCCCTACGGGGACGGCGTCGTGACGGGCTACGGGACCGTCGACGGGCGCCCCGTCGCCGTGTTCTCGCAGGACTTCACCGTCTTCGGCGGAGCGCTGGGCGAGGTCTACGGGCAGAAGATCGTCAAGGTCATGGACTTCGCCCTGAAGACCGGGTGCCCGGTCATCGGGATCAACGACTCCGGCGGGGCGCGGATCCAGGAGGGTGTGGCCTCGCTGGGCGCGTACGGGGAGATCTTCCGGCGCAACACCCACGCCAGCGGTGTCATCCCGCAGATCTCGCTCGTCGTGGGCCCCTGCGCGGGCGGCGCCGTCTATTCGCCCGCCATCACCGACTTCACGGTCATGGTCGACCAGACCTCGCACATGTTCATCACCGGCCCGGACGTCATCAAGACCGTCACCGGCGAGGACGTCGGCTTCGAGGAGCTGGGCGGCGCCCGGACCCACAACACCACCTCCGGGGTGGCCCACCACATGGCGGGCGACGAGAAGGACGCCATCGAGTACGTCAAGCAGCTGCTGTCGTACCTGCCGTCCAACAACCTCAGCGAGGCCCCGGTGTTCCCGGAGGAGGCGGACCTCACCGTCACCGACGAGGACCGCGAGCTGGACACGCTGGTGCCGGACAGCGCCAACCAGCCGTACGACATGCACGCGGTGATCGAGCACATCCTCGACGACGCCGAGTTCTTCGAGACGCAGCCGCTGTTCGCGCCGAACATCCTCACCGGCTTCGGGCGGGTCGAGGGGCACCCGGTGGGCATCGTCGCCAACCAGCCGCTCCAGTTCGCGGGCTGCCTCGACATCACCGCGAGCGAGAAGGCCGCGCGGTTCGTGCGGACCTGCGACGCCTTCAACGTGCCGGTCATCACCTTCGTCGACGTGCCGGGCTTCCTGCCGGGCGTCGACCAGGAGCACGACGGCATCATCCGGCGCGGCGCCAAGCTGATCTTCGCCTACGCCGAGGCCACCGTCCCGCTGATCACGGTGATCACCCGGAAGGCGTTCGGCGGGGCGTACGACGTCATGGGGTCCAAGCATCTGGGCGCGGACCTCAACCTGGCCTGGCCCACCGCCCAGATCGCCGTGATGGGCGCGCAGGGCGCGGTCAACATCCTGCACCGCCGCACCATCGCCGAGGCGGAGGCCGCCGGAGACGCGGACGCCACCCGGGTGCGGCTCATCCAGGAGTACGAGGACGCCCTGCTCAACCCCTACGTCGCGGCCGAGCGCGGCTACGTCGACGCGGTGATCATGCCGTCCGACACGCGCGGGCACGTGGTGCGAGGTCTGCGTCAGCTGCGTACGAAGCGGGAATCCCTTCCTCCGAAGAAGCACGGGAACATTCCGCTGTAGGCCTCGGGAACCCTTGGGAGCTGATATGACGATCAAGGTCGTACGGGGCAATCCGACCCCTGAGGAGCTGGCCGCCGCCCTGGCGGTGGTCCGGGTCCGCGCCGCGGCGGCGGCCGGCACGCCGTCCGGCGCGGAGGGACCCCGGGACTCCTGGGCCGACCCGGCCCGCATCGCCGCCCACCGGCTCCCGAAGCCGGGCCCGGCGGCGTGGACGCGCACCTACTGGCCGGGGTGAACCGGACAAGCGGAATCCTCGCGGCCAAGTTGAGTACGCGTACTCAGGCGCCGCGCGGGCGCCGCGCCGGACCATGGGGAGATGCTGTGGTCCGACCCGGAGAACGAGCCGCCGAAAGAACTGCGCGACATGCAGGACATGCTGCGGCGGCTCGGTCTCCTCATGGCGCTGGCCATGGTGCTGGCGATGGTCGTGATCGGTCTGAGGTGAGAACGGCACGGCCGCCTGGCCAGGTCCTGTCCGGCGGATCAGGCCGCGGGAAATGGGCGGTGCCTCATCGCCGCAGATGGGCGTGCCAGGCCCCGCGTCTGCGGCATGATCCACCGGACAGGGCCTATAACCTGACCGCATGACTGCCAAGCCGCGCAGGCGACTCGTGCTCGCCTCCCAGTCCCCCGCCCGGCTCGGTCTGCTCCGGCAGGCCGGGCTGGAGCCAGAGGTGATCGTGAGCGGGGTCGACGAGGACGCCGTCACCGCGCCCACCCCCGCAGAGCTGGCGCTGGCCCTGGCCGAGGCGAAGGCCTCCGTGGTCGCCGCCCGGCCGGAGGTGCAGGGCGCCCTCGTGATCGGCTGTGACTCGGTGCTGGAGCTGGACGGACAGGCGCTGGGCAAACCCGCGGACGCCGAGGAGGCCACCGCTCGCTGGAAGGCGATGCGCGGACGGGCCGGGACCCTCCAGACGGGGCACTGCGTGTGGGACACGGCGGCCAAGCGGTACGTCTCCGCCACCGCCTCCACCGTGGTCCGCTTCGGCGAGCCGACCGACGAGGAGATCGCCGCGTACGTCGCCTCCGGCGAGCCTCTCTACGTCGCCGGGGCCTTCACCCTGGACGGCCGTTCGGCGCCCTTCATCGAGGGCATCGACGGTGACCACGGCAACGTGATCGGGATCAGCCTGCCCCTGGTGCGGCGGCTGTTGAAGGAACTGGGCGTCGGCATCACGGAGTTGTGGGCGCCGGCGGAGTGACCGGGGCGGGGGGCACGTCGTCCTGCGGCTCGGGAGCCGGGTCCGGGGCCGGAGCCGGGGCGGGGTCGCCGCCGGAGCCGCCGCCGTCGCCGGGCGTGCCCCCGGCCGCCGCCTTGGCCGGGCCCTCCTGACGGTCGTACGTCATCAGGAGCAGCACGATCAGCGCGAGCACCACCACCATGGACAGGAACGCGGTCCAGCCCACCAGCCCCCAGGCGAACGCGCCCAGCAGCCCGTGCACCACCGCCACGCTGATCAGCAGGACGCGGCCGAAGGCGGCCGGGGCGCGGTCGCGGACGGCGACCAGCAGCGCGACCAGGGCGCACAGCGCGAAGTAGAGGCCGAAGAGCACTCCGCCGATCTTCGAGGACAGTGCCATCTTGTCCGGGTCGAGACCGGCCAGGGACATGTCCTGACGGTCCACCACCACTCCGAGGAACCAGTTCAGCGCCGCGATGCCGAGTGCCTCGGCGAGGAGTACGACCGCCACCACCCACGCCACCGGTCTGCGCACCACCGGTCCCACCCACTTTCGACCGCAGCCCGACCAGAGCTGCCGTTACCTGAAGTACGTTCAAGACATCGCGAACGCTACTAACGGGTAAACCCCGGGACAAGGGTCCGGTCGGGAGCAAAGAATCGTTGGGCCATTCGTAGGGACTCAACAAAGAAACCGAGTGGGGCGCGGCACGCTCTCACAGAGACCTTGACCACATGGCAGGACTAGGGTTTTCCGGTGGGGCCTTGCGTACCTCGGTGCGACATGGGCTTTCGCGGGTCGAGCGAGCCTCGAATCACGCTCCGTGTGGGCAAGCTCACCATTGGGGACGGGTCGAAGTGCCGTGTCGGCAGTCCCTAAACTCGGCTTGTTTCAAGGAGGGAGCCTCAATCGTGCGCAAGGTGCTCATCGCCAACCGTGGCGAAATCGCTGTCCGCGTGGCCCGGGCCTGCCGGGACGCCGGGATCGCGAGCGTGGCCGTATACGCCGACCCGGACCGGGACGCTCTGCATGTCCGCGCCGCGGATGAGGCGTTCGCTCTGGGCGGTGACACCCCGGCCACCAGCTACCTCGACATCGGCAAGGTCCTCGGGGCCGCCCGGG
>NZ_JBEYXB010000021.1:0-166877 GCF_040644935.1 Streptomyces sp. NPDC046915
TCCCAGGCACCCATATACCTGCACGTCAGAAGGGCTGGGATGGTTCCACCGTCGCCGAACGGGCGTCGAGCGTTGCGCCGGGCTCCCGTGCCGGCTGATGCTCTTGGTGTCGCACCGACCAGGGCCGGACCGACCCACCGGCGTCGCCGCGACATCCGGCGTCCGTGCACTCATGCACCCAGCCACTCATGCACCCAGGCACTCATTCACCCATGCGCTCATTCACGGGGGACCTCCGTGCCCAGGCGCACCCGAGCAGGCCGGCTCAGTCAGCTCATCGCACGGACGGCCAACCGACCAACACAACCATCAGCAAACGGAGATCACACATGAACCGCAAGGCCCGCACCGCCCTGACCGCCGGCGTCCTCGCCGTAGCCCTCGGCCTCGGCGCCACCGCTCAGGCGGCCTCCGCCGGCACCCCGCGCAGCGTCAGCGGCAAGACGTCCGACAACATCACCCGCATCGCCGACTTCTACGGCACCTACATCGACGCGATGAACGACGAGGGCAGCGTCAAGCTCCGGGCCGCGCTGCGCGAGCACTACCTCACCCCCGCCTTCCAGAAGGAACTGAACGCCTGGGAGAAGAGGAACCACGCCAACGGCGTCCTGCGCGCCCAGAACGTCCCGCTCGCCTGGAAGGTCACCGACAACGGCACCGCCGATCACACAGAGGCCGTCATCACCCTCACCTGGGGCAAGAGCCACCCCACCAAGCTGGTCGTCGACATGACCCGCGGCAGCCACAAGATCTTCCACATCGGGGAGAAGGGCATCGGCGGGAAGTAGGGAAGGGCGCTTTCGGGCGACGGCCGTTGCAGCTCACCGAGCTCACCGCAGCGTCTTCGCGAAGCAGCGGCTGTCCTCGTAGTGGCGGTAGTAGCCGAACTTGACGCACGGCTCGTAACCGCTGGAGGTGTACAGGGCGATGGCCTCCGGCTGCTTGGTGCCGGTCTCCAGGACCATGCGGAGGCGGCCGGCCGCACGGGCGTCGTCCTCCAGGGCGGTCAGGATGCGGCGGGCCAGGCCCCGGCCGCGCATCGCCTCGACCACGAACATGCGCTTGAGCTCGGCGTCGCCGTCCGTGTTGCCCTCCCCGTTGGCGTCCTGGCTGCGCCAGCCACCGGTGGCGACGGGTCTGCCGGTGGTGTCGTACGCGATCAGATACACGCCCCTCGGCGGCTCGAAGTCCGACGCGTTGAGGAGGGTGGCGTCACCGCCGTCGCCGTAGCGCAGGTGGTACTCGGCCTGGACCTCGTCGTTCAGCTTCACGGCGTCGGAGTGGTCGAAAGGCACACGACGAATATTCATGCTGGGCATCGTACATTCATGCATAGTAGGGAATTTATCGAAAATCAGTGCCCGTCCAGTGTGCCGGTATCGTGCCCTGGTGCTGACTGTGACCTCGGTGAATGTGAATGGACTGCGGGCCGCCGCGAAGAAGGGCTTCGTGGAGTGGCTCGCGGAGACCTCGGCGGACGTGGTGTGCCTTCAGGAGGTGCGTGCCGAGCCGCAGCAGGTGCCCGAGGCCGTGCGGCAGCCCGACGGCTGGCACGTCGTGCACGCTCCGGCCGCCGCCAAGGGCCGCGCGGGCGTCTCCCTCTACACCCGGCGCGAACCCGACCGCGTCCGGATCGGCTTCGGCTCCACCGAGTTCGACACCAGCGGCCGGTACGTCGAGGCCGACCTGCCCGGCGTCACGGTCGCCTCCCTCTATCTGCCCTCGGGCGAGGTCGGCACCGAGCGGCAGGACGAGAAGATCCGCTTCATGGCCGAGTTCCTCGCCTACCTCAAGGACCTGCGCGAGCGGGCCGCCGCCGACGGGCGCGAGGTGCTCGTCGTCGGCGACTGGAACATCGCCCACCAGCAGGCCGACCTCAAGAACTGGCGCTCCAACACCAAGAACTCCGGCTTCCTGCCGGAGGAGCGGCAGTGGCTGACCCAGGTCTTCGACGAGACGGACGGCGGCTACGTCGACGTCGTACGGGCACTGCATCCGGACGTGGCGGGGCCGTACTCGTGGTGGTCCTACCGGGGGCGCGCCTTCGACAACGACTCCGGCTGGCGCATCGACCTCCATGTGGCCACCCCCGGGCTCGCGGGCAAGGCGGTCAAGGGCTTCGTGGAGCGGGCGGCCACGCACGAGGAGCGCTGGTCCGACCATGCGCCGGTGACGGCGGTCTACGACCTCTAGGACAGGTCCTGGCCCTGCTTGCGCTGCCGTCGGTCCAGGGCCAGTGACAGTTCCGCCTCCACCACGCTGCGCGCCAGCGGGCGCAGGCGTTGCAGGTCCTCCTCGGGGCCGTGGCGCAGGACGAGGTCGGTGAAGAGTGCGGCGAGGGCGTCGGCGTGTTCGCGTACGCGCCCCGCGACCGCCAGGACCTCCGCGAGCGGGATGCCCTCGCGGGCCAGGGCGGAGGAGACGTCCAGCAGGCGGCGGCTGATGTGGACGATCTCGTCGCCGTCGGTGCCCAGATAGCCGAGTTCCATCGCGGCGGCGAGGTTCTCCGGGGTGACGTGGCCCTCGAAGCGGGCGGCGAGTTCCTCGGGGGTGAGGCGGACCGGCTCCTCCTCGGTGGGGTCGTCGACGCCGAGCAGGTCGGCGACGTCGCGGCCCTGGTCGAGGGCCTCGGCGAGTTCCGCGATGCCGTTCAGGGTGTGCCCGCGCTCCAGCATCGCCGAGATCGTGCGCAGGCGGGCCAGGTGGTGGTCGTCGTACCAGGCGATACGGCCCTCGCGGCGGGGCGGGGGTATCAGCTTGCGTTCCCGGTAGAAACGCAGGGTGCGCACCGTGATGCCGGCCAGCCGGGCCAGTTCCTCCATGCGGTACTCGCGCTTGTCTGCCACGCCCGCACCCTATGTCGTACCCGGGGTAACTTTCCTCGTCGCACCCCCTACCGGTCGGTACGGAGCTGCTCTACAGTCCCATTGCGCCAGTGTTCACTGGCGCAGTCACGTCGGGCAGGAGGCTGTCGGGATGACCGAACGCGAACACGTGCGGGTGGCGGTGATCGGATCCGGATTCGGCGGGCTGGGCGCGGCCGTGCGACTGCGCCGCGAGGGGGTCACCGACTTCGTCGTCCTGGAACGCGCCGACAGCGTCGGCGGCACCTGGCGGGACAACAGCTACCCGGGGTGCGCGTGTGACGTGCCGTCACATCTGTACTCGTTCTCCTTCGCGCCCAACCCCGACTGGCCGCGCACCTTCTCCGGGCAGGAGCACATCCGCGCCTACCTGGAACACGTGACGGACGTCTTCCGGCTGCGGCCCCACATCCGCTTCGGCGCGGAGGTGAGGCGGATGACCTGGGACACCGAGAAGCTGCGATGGGACATCGAGACGGCCGGCGGCGCGCTGTCGGCGGACGTCGTCGTCTCCGCCACCGGCCCGCTGTCCGACCCGAGGATCCCGGACGTCCCCGGCCTCGACACCTTCCCCGGCAAGGTCTTCCACTCGGCCCGCTGGGACCACGACCACGACCTCACCGGCGAGCGGGTCGCCGTGGTGGGTACGGGCGCGTCGGCGATCCAGATCGTGCCGTCCATCCAGCCCCGCGTCTCCCGGCTGACCCTCTTCCAGCGCACCCCGCCGTGGGTGATGCCCCGGATGGACCGGGCGATCAGCGGCGTCGAGCGGCGGCTGCACCGGACCCTGCCGTTCACCACGCAGCTCAGGCGCGGACTGCTGTGGGGCATCCGGGAGTTGCAGGTACAGGCGTTCACCAGGCACCCCGACGAGCTGGGCCTGGTCGAGCAGATCGCCAAGCGCAACATGGCGCGGGCCGTCAAGGACCCGGCCCTGCGCGCCAAGCTCACCCCGGACTACCGCATCGGCTGCAAGCGGATCCTGCTGTCCAGCGAGTACTACCCGGCCCTCACCCGCCCCAACGTCGACGTCGTCGCGAGCGGGCTCGCCGAGGTGCGCGGCTCGACCCTCGTCGCCGCCGACGGCAGCGAGGCCGAGGCCGACGCGATCGTCTTCGGCACCGGCTTCCACGTCACCGACATGCCGATCGCCGAGCGGGTGGTCGGGGCGGAGGGCGGCACCCTCGCCGAGGCCTGGAAGAAGGACGGGATGCAGGCGCTGCGCGGGGCCAGTGCCGCCGGGTTCCCGAACTGGATGACGGTCATCGGCCCCAACACCGGCCTCGGGAACTCCTCCATGATCCTCATGATCGAGTCCCAGCTGAACTACCTGGCCGACTTCGTGCGCCAGCTGGACGTCCTCGGCGGCCGGGTCGCCCTCGACGCCCGCCCGAGCGCCGTCCGGGCCTGGAACCACAAGGTGCAGGAGCGCATGAAGCGCACGGTGTGGAGCACCGGCGGCTGCACCAGCTGGTACCTGGACGCGAGCGGCCGCAACACCACCATCTGGCCGGGCACGCCCACCGAGTTCCGCCGGGCGACCCGACGGGTGGACCTGGCGGAGTACGAGGTGGTCCGGCCGCCCGCCACGAAGAAGACCCCCGACGCGTCCCACAGCCCCAGCGAGGTCACCGCATGAGCCGCCTCCCCCACGTGGCCTCCGGCCCGTACGCCCCACCTGTCCCCGGCCGCGTCCTGACGGCCGTCTCCGCCGACGGCGCCCGGCTGCACGTCGAGGTGCACGGCCCCGACGAGGCGCCCCCCGTCGTCCTGGCCCACGGCTGGACCTGCTCGACCGCGTTCTGGGCGGCGCAGATCCGGGAGCTGGCCGTGGACCACCGGGTCATCGCCTACGACCAGCGCGGACACGGCCGCAGCCCGGCGAGCCCCGGCTGCACCGCCGAGGCGCTCGCCGACGACCTGGAGGCGGTGCTCGCCGAGACCCTCGCGCCGGGGGAGAAGGCCGTGATCGTGGGCCATTCCATGGGCGGGATGACGGTGTTGGCCGCCTCGGCGCGCGCCCGCTTCCGGGACCACGCGGCGGCCGTCCTGCTGTGCAGCACGGGCAGTTCGCGGCTGGTCGCCGAGTCGCTCGTGGTGCCGTTGCGCGCGGGGCGGGTGCGCACCTGGCTCACGGCGCGCGTCCTGGGCTCGCGCGCCCCGCTGGGGCCGGTCACGCCTCTCGCGCGGCGCATCCTCAAGTACGCCACCATGGGCGCCGGTTCGGCCCCGCACATGGTCGAGGCGTGCGCGCGGATCGTGCACGCCTGCCCGCGCACCGTGCGCCACGCCTGGTCACTGGTGCTGGACACGCTCGATCTCGACCACGGCGTAAGGGAGTTGAGGGCGCCGACGGTCGTGGTCGTGGGCACGGCGGACCGGATGACCCCGCCGGTGCACGCACGGTCGCTGGTGGCCGCGCTGCCGCACTGCGTGGGCAGCACCGAGCTGGCCGGCGTCGGCCACATGACACCGGTGGAGGCACCGGAACTGGTCACCGGGAAGATCCGGGAACTGGTCTGCGGGTACGTGACGGACACGGTCGAGGAGAGCGCATGAGCAGGGTGGATCTCGAGGGACAGGTCGCGGTGGTCACCGGGGCCGCGCGCGGCGTCGGCGAGCTGCTCGCGCGCAAGCTCTCCGCGCGCGGCGCCCGGGTGGCGCTGGTCGGGCTGGAGCCGGAGGCACTGAAGGAGGTCTCCGGGCGGCTGCACAGCGACAGCGACCACTGGTACGCCGACGTCACCGACCACGAGGCGATGGCCCGGGTCGCCCGGGAGGTCAAGGAGCGGTTCGGCAAGGTCGACATCGTCGTCGCCAACGCCGGGGTGGCGACCGGCGGTCCCTTCGTGGACTCCGACCCGGAGGCCTGGCGGCGGGTGATCGAGGTCAATCTGATCGGCTCGGCGGTGACCGCCCGCGCCTTCCTGCCGGTGCTGATCGAGAGCCGGGGCTATCTGCTCCAGATCGCCTCGCTCGCCGCGATCACCCCGGCGCCGATGATGACGGCGTACTGCGCGTCCAAGTCGGGTGTGGAGGCGTACGCGCACAGTCTGCGCGCCGAGGTCGGTCATCAGGGCGTCCGCGTCGGCGTGGCCTATCTGTCGTGGACCGACACGGACATGGTGCGCGGCGCCGACCAGGACGAGGTCATGCGCGAGCTCAGGCAGCGGCTGCCGTGGCCGTCCAACAAGACCTATCCGCTGGGCCCGGCGGTCGACCGGATCGTGGCCGGGATCGAGCGGCGGGCCGGCCATGTGTACGGGCAGCGGTGGCTGCGCGGGATGCAGGGCGTGCGCGGGTATCTGCCGGGTCTCATCGGGACGGTGGGCCAGCGGGAGATGCGGCGGTTCGCGCCCCGGCTGCGGGGCATGCGGACGGGCCTGGTGGGCGCGGGCGGGGAGGCCGACGAGCAGGAGCGGTCGGTGCGGCGAAACTAGCCCTGGACCAGCGGGCGTTACGCACCGTTAATGATCGAAATGCGCACTGTGTCCGCCCGTGTGAATCTGGTCGAGGCCCCACCGAGGGGCCAACCCCCACCCACTACGGGAGTGAACCCACATGGGTATGAAGGACCAGAGCCAGCAGAAGGCCCGCGGCATGCAGGAACAGGGCAAGCAGAAGATGGGCGAGGCCCGTGAGAAGGCCGGCCAGCGTGGCCAGCAGTCTCCGCAGCACGGCCAGCACCAGCCCCCGCAGCGCGGCCAGCAGCAGCGTGAGCGCGGTCGTCACGACATCGACGACACGGAGCAGGAGATGCAGGACCGCTTCAGCCAGGACTACGACGCCTGACGCGGTCTCCTGACCCGGAGGGGCGCCCCTGACGAGGGGCGCCCCTCCCCGCGCGCACGCCGCGCACCGGTCCGTCGGCCGCTCACGGGTCCGTTGCCCGCTCACCGGTCCGTCGGCCGCCGTGGCAGCTTGGGGCGCGAACGGTCCGGCACGTCGCGGTAGTCCGGCGGGACCGCCGCGGGTTCGGTGGTCAGCAGCTCCAGCGCCAGTTCCACCGCGTCGACCAGCTGCGCGTACCGGCCCTCCGCCCAGTCCAGCGGGGTGCGCAGTGCCTCCACGTCGGGGGCGACGCCGTGGTTCTCCACGGACCAGCCGTAGGCGTCGAACCAGGCCGCGTTCATCGGCACCGTGATGACCGTGCCGTCGCCCAGCCGGTGCCGCCCGGTCATCCCGACCACCCCGCCCCAGGTGCGCTGCCCCACCACCGGCCCGATTCTGAGCAGCTTGAAGGCGGCGGTGATCATGTCGCCGTCGGAGGACGTCGCCTCGTCGGCCAGCGCCACCACCGGCCCCCTGGGCGCGTTGGAGGTGTACGACACCGGCTGGGCGTTGCGGGTCAGGTCCCAGCCGATGATGGTCCGGCTCAGCTTCTCGATGACCAACTCGCTGATGTGCCCGCCGGCGTTGCCGCGCACGTCCACGATCAGCGCGGGCCGGGACAGCTCCATCCGCAGGTCGCGGTTGAACTGCGCCCAGCCGGAACCGCCCATGTCGGGGATGTGCAGGTAGCCGCACTTGCCGCCGCTTAGGTCGTGCACCAGCGCGCGGCGTTTGGCGACCCAGTCCTGGTAGCGCAGGGGCCGTTCGTCGACGAGCGGGACGACGGCGACCCGCCGGGCCGGGCCCTCCTCGCCCTCCGGCGGCGCGAAGGTCAGCTCCACCGTCGTACCGCCCGCCCCCGCCAGCAGGGGGTACGGTCCCGCCACCGGATCCACCGGCCGGCCGTCGACATGGGTCAGGACCGCGCCGTCCCGGATGCCGGTGCCGGCCAGCGGGGAGCGGGCCCGGGAGTCGGACGAGTCGCCGGCCAGGATCCGCTTGACCGTCCAACGATCGTCCCGGCGCACGAAGTTGGCGCCCAGCAGACCCTGAAGGCGCTGGTAGTGCGCCGGGCCCTCGTTGCGGCGGGCGGCGCTGACGTAGGCGTGCGAGGTGCCGAGCTCGCCCAGCACTTCGCGCAGCAGGTCGGCGAACTCGTCGGGGGAGGCGACGCGTTCGACCAGCGGCCGGTACTGGTCGAGGACCGCGTCCCAGTCGATGCCGCACATCCCCGGGTCCCAGAAGTAGGCGCGGATGAGACGGCCGGCCTCGTCGTACGCCTGGCGCCACTCGGCGGCCGGGTCGACCTCGTGCAGGATCCGGCGGGCGTCGATCCAGGTCGTCGTGTCGGCGTCGCCGGACTCGGTGGACGGCACCGCCCGCAGCTCGCCCTCGTCGACCACGACCAGCCGGGTGCCGTCGCCGCTCACCGCGAACCAGTCCAGGTGGCCGACGAGTTCGGACTTCTTCCCCTTGGCGATGTTGAAGTACTCCAGCGTCGGCCGGCCGGTGGTGTCGTCCGGATTGGCGAACGTCTCGCCCAGCGCGCCCGAGATCGGCCAGCGCAGCCAGACCAGGCCGCCGCCGGCGACCGGTTGCAGCGCGGAGTACTTGGAGGCGGTGACCGGGAACGGCGTGACCCGGTTCTCCAGCCCCTCGACCTCGACGGTCACCGTGCCCGCCTCGCCGCCCTCCTCGTCCTCGACCGGGTCCAGGCCACCGGCCGCCGGCCGGCCCTCCGGGTTCAGGGCGAAGGGGGAGGGGGTCGCCGAGGAGAGGGGGACGAGGTACGGCTTGCAGCCGAGCGGGAAGGACAGGTCCCCGGTGTGCACGTCGTACACCGGGTCGAAGCCCCGCCAGGACAGGAAGGCCAGATAGCGGCCGTCCCGGGTGAACACCGGGTTCTCGTCCTCGAAGCGGCCGTTGGTGACGTCGAGGATCAGCCCGTCCTTTATCCGGGCCATCTTGATCTGCCGCAGCGTGCGCCCGATCCCGGGATGCGACCAGGTCAGCCACGCCCCGTCCGGGGAGAAGGCGAGATCGCGCACCGGCCCGTTGACCGACCGGATCAGCTCGGTGACGGCGCCTTCCGCGTTCTTCGTGACGTCCGTGACATCTGAGACGTCCGTGACCTCCGTGGCATCCGTGACCTCCGTGACGTCGAGGAGCAGCAGCCGGCCGTCGTGCGCGGCGAGCGCCAGGCGTTCGCCGTCGGGGTCCGAGACCATTTCCAGGACGCGGCCCACCCGCCCGGAGGCCAGCCGGCGGGGCTCGCGGTCGCCGGTGGCGCGGGGGAGCTGGGCGATCTCGATCGCGTCCTCGCCCTCGGCGTCGGTGACGTGGGCGACCTGCCCGGTCGAGCCCAGCATCTCCGGGAGCCGGGCGCGTACCCCGGGCGTGTCCGTGATCGTGCGGGCGGGGCCGTCGCGGTGGGTGAGCCAGTGCAGGGAGCCGCGTACGACGACGGCGCTAGCCCGGCCCGTCTCGTCCACGGAGATGCCGTCCACGTGCTGGGCGGCCGGAACCTGGTACGTACGGCGGCCCGCGCGCGGCCCGGACAGACGCACGTCCAGCTTGTGCGGTTCCGAGTCCGGTGCCAGGTCGTCGACCATCCACAGGTCGCCCGCGCACTGGTAGACGACCCGGGTGCCGTCGCTGGAGGCGTGCCGGGCGTAGAAGGCGTCGTGGTCGGTGTGGCGGCGCAGGTCGGTGCCGTCGTAGGCGCAGGAGTAGAGGTTGCCGATGCCCTCGTGGTCGGAGAGGAAGGCGATGCGGCCGCCGGCGAACATGGGGGAGTGCAGATGCCCGCCGATGTCGGGCAGCAGCCGCTGCCCGTGCAGCCACAGCCGGCCCGTGGCGCCACCCCGGTAGCGCTTCCAGGAGGCCGGTTCGTGCGGCGGGGTGCCGGTCAGCAGCAGCGTCTTGTGCTCGCCGTCGACGTCGGCGACCTGGATGTCGGAGACCGGGCCCCAGGGCAGCTTGCGGCCCGGGTCGCCGTCGGGGGTGACCTTGTAGGCCCAGGTGAAGTAGGAGAAGGGCTCGCCGTGGGAGGCGACGGCGAGGATGTCGCTGTGTCCGTGCTCGTCGGGCGGGGTCCAGCCGCAGACCTGGGTGTCCGGGCTGCCCCAGTACGTCAGTTGCCGCGCCGGCCCGCCGTCGGTCCCGACCCGGTGGATCTCGGGGACCAGGCTGCGCCAGGTCGTGTACGCGATGTGGCGTCCGTCGGGGGAGAAGCGGGGATGACCGGTCTTGGTACGGTCGACCGTGAGCCGCCAGGCGCGGCCCGGGGTGTCGAGGAGGGTCAGCCAGAGGTCGTCCTCGGCCACGAAGCACAGCAGTTCTCCGTTGAGATGCGGAAAGCGCAGATAGCTCACCTCCCCAGGCTTTCCCCGGGGACGGACTGGAGCAACTCGTGAAAAAGGCCCCGCTCCGACCAGGCGTGACGCAGCACACGTACGAAACCGTTTCGTTTCGCTGGTGCCTTGCGCTACATTCTTCCTGTACGAAACAGAGTCGTTCGGAGCGGAAGGGTGAGAGAGATGACCGAGGTCGCCGCCGCGCGCCGCAGTCGGATCACGCCCGAGCGCGAGGCCGAGTTGTACGAGGCCGTGCTCGATCTGCTCCGCGAAGTCGGCTACGACGCCCTCACCATGGACGCCGTGGCCGCCCGCACCCGGTCCAGCAAGGCCACCCTCTACCGCCAGTGGGGCGGAAAGGCCGAGCTGGTGGCGAAGGCCGTGCGGCACGACAAGCCGGGCCACTCGGCCGATGACGTCGACACCGGGTCGCTCAGAGGTGACCTGCACGCCCTCACCATGCGCGCGGACGACTGCGAGATGGAGCAGAACTCAGCGCTGATGCGGGGCCTGGCCATGGCGATCCACTCCAACCCGGACCTCCTGAGAGCCTTCAAGGACCACCTCATCGAGCCGGAGATGGTGGAGTTCCGCCGCGTGCTGCAACGGGCGATCGACCGGGGTGAGGTCCGCGCGGACAACCCCGCGATCCATTACGTGATGCACATGATGATCGGTGGGTTCGCCGCCCGCACGATGATCGACGAGCAGCCGCCGACGCAGGCCTTCCTCCTTTCGTACATCGACGCCGTCGTCCTCCCCGCCCTCGGCGTCACCACCGGCTGAACCCTCTCCCCAGCAAGCCCACCACCTGACGTACCCGCTCACGTCGTCGGGCTGATCGACCCTGCCCAGAAGAACCCACGACCTGACCGGGAGTACGCCTCCGTGGCCACGTTCCTCTACAAACTCGGCCGTCTCGCCTTCCGGCGACGGCACTTCGTCGCCCTGATATGGGTCGCGCTGCTCACCCTCGCCGGGGTGGGCGCCGCCTCCGCGCCGGCTGCCGGCAACACCTCCTTCTCCATTCCGGGCACCGAGGCCCAGAAGGCCTTCGACCTGCTGGAACAGCGCTTCCCCGGCACCACCGCCGACGGCGCCACCGCGCGGGTCGTCTTCAAGGCGCCGAGCGGCGAGAAGATGACCGACAAGGAGAACAAGAAGGCCGTCCACGCGGCGGTCGAGGAGCTGAAGAGCGGCTCCGAGGTCTCCTCCGTCGCCGACCCCTACGCCACGCACGCCGTCAGCAAGAACAGCACGGTCGCCTACGCGTCGGTGCGGTACAAGGTCTCCGGCATGGAGCTGGAGGACTCCACCAAGGACGCCCTCAAGGAGGCCGCGCAGCACGCGCGGGGCGCCGGGCTCACCGTGGAGATCGGCGGTGACGCGCTCACCGCCACCCCCGAGACCGGCTCCAGCGAGGTCATCGGCATCGCGGTCGCCGCGGTCGTCCTCGTCATCACCTTCGGCTCGCTGCTCGCGGCCGGATTCCCGCTGCTGACCGCGATCATCGGCGTCGGTATCGGCGTCTCCACGATCACCGCGCTCGCCTCCACCCTCGACCTCGGCTCGACGACCTCGACCCTCGCGTCGATGATCGGCCTCGCCGTCGGCATCGACTACGCCCTCTTCATCGTCTCCCGCTACCGCGCCGAACTCGCCGAGGGCCGCGCCCGCGAGGACGCGGCCGGACGGGCCGTCGGCACGGCCGGCTCGGCGGTGGTCTTCGCCGGTCTGACCGTCGTCATCGCCCTGGTCGGCCTGTCCGTCGTCAACATCCCGATGCTGACCAAGATGGGCGTCGCGGCGGCGGGAACGGTCGCCATCGCCGTACTGATCGCCCTGACGCTGATCCCGGCGCTGCTCGGCTACGCGGGCCGCAAGGTCAAGCCGGCCGGCGAGAAGAGCAAGCTGCTCGGCGGTGGCCGGGGGCCCAAGCAGGCGGGCCGCCCCAACATGGGCACGCGCTGGGCGAGCTTCGTCGTACGCCGCCCGGTCGCCGTCCTCCTGCTCGGCGTGATCGGCCTCGGCGCGGCGGCCATCCCGGCCGCCTCCCTGGAACTCGGCCTCCCCGACGACGGCTCCCAGCCGACCTCGACCACCCAGCGCCGCGCCTACGACCTCCTCTCCGAGGGCTTCGGGCCGGGCTTCAACGGGCCGCTGATGATCGTGGTGGACGCGAAGGACAGCGCCCACCCCAAGGCCGCCTTCACCAAGGTCGGCGACGAGATCAAGGGCCTGAAGGACGTCGTCACGGTCACCCCGGCCGCGGCCAACAAGGCCGGCGACACCGCGACGATCACCGTCATCCCCGACTCCAAGCCGTCCTCGGCCACCACCGAGGACCTGGTCCACGCCATCCGTGACAAGGGCGCGGACATCACCGCCAAGACCGACGCCAAGGTGCTGGTCACCGGCTCCACGGCGATGAACATCGACTTCTCCCAGAAGCTCAACGACGCGCTGCTGCCGTACCTGGCCCTGGTGGTCGGCCTGGCCTTCCTGCTGCTGATCGTGGTCTTCCGCTCGATCCTGGTCCCGCTGAAGGCGGCGCTCGGGTTCCTGCTGTCGGTGACGGCCGCGCTGGGCGCGGTGGTCGCGGTCTTCCAGTGGGGCTGGCTGTCGGGCCTGATGAACGTCGAGCAGACCGGCCCGATCATGTCGATGATGCCGATCTTCATGGTCGGCGTGGTCTTCGGACTCGCGATGGACTACGAGGTGTTCCTCGTGACCCGGATGCGGGAGGCGTACGTCCACGGCGAGACGCCCGGCCAGGCGGTGGTGACCGGCTTCAAGTACAGCGCACGCGTGGTGACGGCCGCGGCCGTGATCATGATGGCCGTCTTCTCCGGCTTCATCGGATCCAGCGAGTCGATGATCAAGATGATCGGCTTCGGCCTCGCGATCGCCGTCTTCTTCGACGCGTTCATCGTCCGTATGGCCATCGTCCCGGCGGTGCTCGCGCTCCTCGGCAAGAAGGCCTGGTGGCTGCCGAAGTGGCTGGACCGCGCGCTGCCCAACGTGGACGTCGAGGGCGAGGGCCTGCGCGCCGGTGACGAGCCCCGCGTCAAGGACGGGGACGAGGACGAGGACCGGGAGCTGGTGGGCGTCTGACGCCCCGCTCCTGACCACAATCGCCGGTGAGGGCGCCGTGGGGACGGCGCGCCCTCACCGGCTTCCTTGTCCCCGCGCCCGCCCGAAACCCGGTCGCCTGCCCGGTACGCCTGCCACTACCGTGCCCGGCATGACGACGACAGCCGCCACTGACGCCGACGATCACCGCGAAGCCCACCCCCGTTTCGCCGCCGCCCTGGACGAACTCGGCCTCGGGGAGCTCCGCGCACGCATCCGCCGCTTCCCGGAGGCGACCCGCACCGCCGGCGAGGCCGCCGCCGCGATCGGCTGCGAGCTGAGCCAGATCTGCAAGTCGCTGATCTTCGCGGCGGACGGGGTGCCGGTGCTGGTGCTCATGGACGGGGCCTCGCGGGTGGATGTGGAGCGGGTGCGGGCCGAGCTCGGGGCCGCTCGCGTCACCCGGGCCGAGGCCGAGGTGGTGCGGGAGACGACCGGGTACGCCATCGGGGGCGTGCCGCCCTTCGGGCACCGGACCCGGACGCGGGTGCTCGCCGACCGGGGACTCCTCGGCCACGACCTCGTGTGGGGCGCCGCCGGAACGCCGTACACCGTCTTCCCCATGGAACCCGGCACGCTGGTCGCCCACGCCCGAGCCACCCTGGTGGACGTGCGCGAGCGCACCTCGTGACCCCGCTGGTCACCTCCGCCGTCCTGCTCGCCGCCGTCACCCACGCCAGCTGGAACGCCATCGCGCACCGGATCACCGACAAGCTCGTCGGGTTCACCCTGATCCTGACGGGCGGTGTGCTGATCGGGCTGGTCCTGGCGTGCTTCGCCACGGTCCCGGCGGCGCGGGCGTGGCCGTATCTGATCGCCTCGGCGGGCATCCACTTCGTGTACGTCGTCCTGTTGATGACCTCCTTCCGGCTGGGCGACTTCGGGCAGGCCTATCCCCTCGCCCGCGGTTCCGCCCCGCTGGTGGTCACCGTGTTCGCCGCCGTCTTCGCGCACGAGGTGCCCGACGGCTGGGCCGCGGCGGGGGTCGCGCTGTCCTGCGCGGGGCTGACCGGGGTCGCCGTGTGGGGGCTGCGCGGGCGGCGGCCCGACTGGGCGGCGATCGGGGCGGCCCTCGCGACGGGGCTGTCCATCGCCTCGTACACCGTCGTCGACGGGCTCGGCGTGCGGGCCTCCGGCTCCGCCCTCGGGTACATCGCCTGGCTGATGGTGCTCCAGGGGCTGTGGATCTCCGGATACGCCCTCTGGCGGTGGCGCGGGGAGACGGTCGCCGTCCTGCGCCCCTTCACCGCCCTCGGCCTGCTCGGCGCCGCCCTCTCCGTCGCCGCCTACGGCCTGGTCCTGTGGGCCCAGACCCGGGCCGAGCTGGCACCCATCGCGGCGCTCCGGGAATCCTCGATCATCGTCGGCGCGGCCATCGGGGCCCTGTTCTTCAAGGAACGCTTCGGTCTGCCCCGGATCGCCGCCGCGGGGCTCATGGTGGTCGGTATCGGGCTGATGCTGCACACCGGATAGCGGGCGTGTCCCTGCCGCCTACGGGAAGCTGAGGCCTGTTACCGCGACATGGGAACAGGGGAGTGACCGCCATGACCGACAAGCTGACCGTGAGCGTCCTGGGCACCGGCATCATGGGTGCCGCGATGGCCCGCTGCATCGTCCGGGCCGGACACACCGTCCGCGCCTGGAACCGCACCCGTGCCAAGGCCGAGCCGCTGGCCGCGGACGGCGCGCACATCGCCGGCACGCCCGCCGAGGCCGTCGAGGGCGCCGATGTCGTGCTGACCATGCTGTACGACGGCGACACGGTCCGGGAGACCATGCGCGAGGCCGTGCCCGGCCTGCGGCCCGGTGCCGTCTGGGTGCAGTCCACCACCGCCGGACTCGAAGCCGTCGCCGACCTGGCCGGTTTCGCCCGCGAGCACGGCCTGGTCTTCTACGACGCCCCGGTGCTCGGCACCCGGCAGCCCGCCGAGGCCGGGCAGCTGACCGTGCTGGCCGCCGGGCCCGAGGCGGGGCGGGAGACGGTCACGCCCGTGTTCGACGCGGTCGGCGCCCGTACCGTCTGGGCCGGCGAGGACGCGGCGGCGGCCGGGGCCACCCGGCTGAAGCTGGTCGCCAACAGCTGGGTCCTGGCGGCCACTGCGGCGGCCGGCGAGGTGCTGGCGCTGTCGAAGGCGCTGGGCGTGGACCCGGAGAGCTTCTTCGGGCTCATCGAGGGCGGCCCGCTCGACATGGGCTATCTGCGGGCCAAGTCCCAGCTGGTGCTGGAGGGGCGGCTGACCCCGGCCCAGTTCGCGGTGGCCACCGCCGAGAAGGACGCCCGGCTGATCGTCCGGGCCGGCGAGCGGGGCGGCGCCCGTCTCGACGTCGCCGAGGCGGCCGCCGCACGGTTCGCGCGGGCCGCCGCGCAGGGCCACGCGGACGAGGACATGGCCGCCGCGTACTTCGCCAGCTTCGACGAGAAGTGACGGTCCCCGGCCTGTGCGGTGGCGCCCCGACGTGACGCCGCGGGCCTTCGAGGAGCACTCTGGAATCAACGGTTCCGGAGGTGGTTCAGATGCGCACCACGGTGGGATGGCACATCGAGCTCGAGTTCGAGGAGGACCAGCAGCACACACGGGCCGCGGCCCTGGTCCGCTTGCCCGACGGCACGGAGGTGCGGGCGCACGGCCACGCCAGCCGCCACCGCACCGACGCCAACCAGCCACGGGTCGGCGAGGAGATAGCGGGCGGCCGCGCCCTCAACGACCTGGCCATGCAACTGCTGACCAAGGCGCACGAGGAGATCGACGAGGCGTCCGGGCGGACGTCCCACGCGATCCACGTGTGAGCACCGCACTTGTCGCCGCACTGGTCAGCGGGCGGCCGGCAGGGACTGCCGCACCGCCCGCACCAGTGCCTGTGCCCGCGGATCCGCCGTCACGCTCTTGCGCAGGCCGTTGGTGACGTAGCCGAAGGCGATGCCCGACTCGGGGTCGGCGAAGCCGAGGGCGCCGCCCCGGCCGGGGTGTCCGAAGGAACCCGGGCCGAGCAGCGGGGACGCGCCGCCGTGCAGCATGTGGCCGAGGCCGAACCGGGTGTGCACCACGAGCACGCGGTCGGCTCCGTCGGAGTGCGTGGTGCGCGCCAGTTCCGCCGTGCCCGGGGTGAACAGGCGGGTGCCGCCGTCCACCTCGCCGATCAGGGACGCGTAGCAGCGTGCCAGGCCGTCGGCGGTGGCGATGCCGTTGGAGGCGGGCAGGGCGGCGGCGCGGTAGGCGGGGGAGTTCTCGTCGGGCAGCGGGGTGATCGCGGCGAAGGCGCGGCAGGTCAGGGAGCCGGGGTCGGCGTAGGCCTCGGCGACCGCCCGCTTCGGGCGGGTCTTCAGCGCGCCGGCCGGCTCGGGGGCCTCGACCGGACCGATCCGGCCCACGCGCCCGGCCTCCGTCTCCGGCAGCCCCACCCACAGGTCGGCGCCGACGGGCCCGGCGATCTCCGCGGCGATCCACTCGCCGATCGGGCGGCCGGTGACCCGGCGGAGCAGCTCACTCGTGAGCCAGCTGTAGGTCTGCGCGTGGTAGCCGTGGTCGGTGCCCGGCTCCCACACCGGCGCCTGGGCCGCCACGGCCGCCGCGCCGAGGTCGGGGTCTGCGGCCTGCTCGGGCGTCAGCGGCCGGTCCAGGACGGGCACACCGGCCCGGTGCGCGAGCAGGTCCCGGACCCGGGTGTGCTCCTTGCCCGCCGCCTTGAACTCCGGCCAGTACTCGCCGACCGGGGCGTCCAGGTCCAGTTCGCCGCGCTGGTGCAGGAGCAGCAGCGCGGCGGCGGCGACGCCCTTCGTCGCGGAGCGCACGATCTGGGCGGTGCCCCGCTCCCAGGGAGCCGTGCCGTCCGTGCCGTCGAAGTTCTTGGTACCGGCCCACAGGTCGACGACCTTGTGCCCGTCGCGGTACACGGCCACGGCCGCGCCCCGTTCGCCCCGCAGCGCGAAGTTGGCCGCGAACGCCTCCCTGACCGGCTCGAAGCCCTCGGCCACCGCCCCGTTCACGTCCGCGTCCGCGTCCATAGTCCTGTACTTCCCCTCCGGCTCGCCTTCGACAGTGGCCGCAACACCGACCCTGAGCCTGGGATTCCTGCGTTTCGCTAGCCGAGGACGATCGTTACATCGATGTTGCCGCGCGTGGCGTTCGAGTACGGGCACACCTCGTGCGCCGCGTCGACCAGCTTGGCGGCGACGTCCGGGTCGAGGACCGGCAGGGAGACGCTGAGGGCGACCGCGAGACCGTAGCCGCGGGTCTTGTTGGGGCCGATGCCGACCTTGGCGGCGACCGTGGAGCCGGTGAGGTCGTAGCCCGCCCGGTTGCCGACCAGGATCAGGGCGTTGTGGAAGCAGGAGCTGTAGCCGGCCGCGAAGAGCTGTTCGGGGTTGGTGCCGTCGCCGTCGCCGCCCAGCGCCGGAGGCATCGCCACCTTGAGCTCGATATGGCCGTCCTGGCTGGTGACATAGCCGTTCCGGCCGCCGTGCGCGGTGGCTTCGGCGACGTACATGATCTTCGTCGGCCGGGTGTCGACGGCGGTGCCGTCCGTCATGGCGGGCCCTCCCCCAGAACAGGTGTGCGCAAGTGCATCGTGCACAAGGTACTGGCTGGTACGTCGGCTGTCCCCCGCCGGGGGAGGTAACTGTGGGTAACTTCGATTACCGGGTGGTCGCCGCTCGGGCGGTGCGTTCCGCGAGCCGCCACAACTCCTCGCGCAACCGCGCGACTTCCGCCGCGTCGAGGCCCGTCGTCGTCAGGAGTGTGCCGGGTACGCGGGCCGCGCGCTCACGCAGGTCCTCCCCGCGCACCGTGCAGGCGACGAGTACCGAGCGCTCGTCCCGCGCCGAGCGCTCGCGGCGGACCAGACCCGCCGCCTCCAGCCGCTTCAGCAGCGGCGACACCGTGCCGTAGTCGAGGCGCAGGGCGCCGGCCAGCTCCTTCACGGTCGTCTCGCCGCGCTCCCACAGCACCAGCAGGACCAGGTACTGCGGGTAGGTGAGCCCGAGCTCGTCGAGCAGCGGGCGGTACGCGGCCGTCACCGCTCGCTGGGCGGCGTACAGCGCGAAGCACAACTGCTCGTCAAGGAGCGGCGACAGCGGCGGCCCGGACTCCTCTTGATGTGTCACGCGCCCATTGTCACGGACCGCGGGTCGAAGCCGAAGGGCAGTTCCAGGCGGTGGACGCGCATCAGCGCCTCGTCGGACAGGAGTGCGCCGGTCGGGCCGTCGGCGGCGATCACGCCGTCGCTCAGGATCAGTGAGCGCGGGCACAGCTCCAGCGCGTAGGGCAGGTCGTGCGTGACCATCAGGACCGTCACGTCCAGCGAGCGCAGGATGTCGGCCAGCTCGCGGCGGGAGGCCGGGTCGAGGTTGGAGGAGGGCTCGTCCAGGACGAGGATCTCCGGCTCCATGGCGAGCACGGTCGCCACCGCCACCCGGCGCCGCTGGCCGAAGGAGAGGTGGTGCGGCGGCCGGTCGGCGAAGTCCTGCATCCCGACCCGCTCCAGGGCGGTGCGCACCCGCTCCTCCAGCGCGGCCCCCTTCAGCCCGGCCGCCGCCGGTCCGAACGCCACGTCCTCCCGCACGGTCGGCATGAACAGCTGGTCGTCGGGGTCCTGGAAGACGATGCCGACCTTCTGCCGGATCTCGGCCATGTGCTTCCGTCCGACCGGCAGCCCGGCCACGGTCACCGTGCCGGCGCCGCCGCCCAGGATGCCGTTGAGGTGCAGCACGAGCGTGGTCTTGCCGGCGCCGTTCGGGCCGAGCAGCGCCACCCGCTCGCCGCGGGCGATGGTGAAGTCCACACCGAACAGGGCCTGGTGGCCGTCGGGGTAGGCGAAGGCCAGTCCGGCCACTTCCAGCGAAGGTGTCACAGGATCCATCCCAGCAGACAGACGACGAGGGCGGCGAAGGGGAGGGTGAGGGCGTACGACCACTGCGCCCGGGACGCGGTCACCTCGTCGATCACCGGCATCGAACCGGCGTACCCGCGGCTCACCATGGCCAGGTGCACGCGCTCGCCGCGTTCGTAGGAGCGGATGAACAGCGCGCCGGCCGACTTGGCGAGCACGCCCCAGTGCCGTACGCCCCGCGCCTCGAAGCCGCGCGACTCCCGGGCGATCCGCATGCGGCGCATCTCGTCGGTGATGACGTCGCCGTAGCGGATCATGAAGGAGGCGATCTGCACGAGCAGCGGCGGGAGCTTGAGGCGCTGAAGGCCGAGGAGGAGTTCGCGCAGTTCGGTGGTGGACGCGAGCAGGACGGAGGCGGCGACGCCCAGGGTGCCCTTGGCGAGCACGTTCCAGGCGCCCCACAGGCCGTTCACGCTCAGCGAGAGCCCGAGGACGCCGACCCGCTCACCCTCCGCCACGAAGGGCATGAGCACGGCGAAGGCGACGAAGGGCACCTCGATCAGCAGCCGCTTCAGCAGGAACCCGGCGGGCACGCGCGCGACGTACGCCACCCCGCCGAGCAGGACGGCGTACAGCCCGAACGCCCACATCGCCTCCCGCGGGGTCGACACCACGACGACCACGAAGGCGAAGGCGGCGGCGAGCTTGGTGTGCGGCGGCAGGGCGTGCACGGGGGAGTGCCCGTGCCGGTAGAGCCGGTGTGCGTGTCCGGCGCCCATCTCAGGAGGCCTCGGCCGGCTCGCCGGTACGACGGGTCTCGGCGGGGTCGCCGGTGCGGCGCCTGCGGACCACCCAGAACACCGTGCTGCCCGCGACGACCGTGACCCCGACACCGATCACGCCCGCCAGGCCGCCGGAGAGGCGGGCGTCGGAGATGTCCTTGACGCCGTAGCCGGCCAGCGGGGAGTCGGAGCTCGCGTGCCGCTCCGCCTTCTTGTCGATGCCCTTGTCGTGGGCGACCTTCTCCAGGCCGTCGGGGTTGGCGGAGGCGTAGAAGCTGACGAACCCGGCGAGCACGAGCGAGGTGACCAGGCCGGTGAGCCACAGCCTCCGGCGCGAGGTCCGGGCGGCGGCCGGCACCGGTGTCCCGGGGGCGTCGACCAGTTCGCCGTTCACGCGCAGCTTCAGCCGCCGCTGGAGACCGCGGGCGCCGTACACCAGGTCGGGCCGTACGGCGATCACGGCGCCGACGGTGAGCGAGGTGATCACGGCCTCGCCGATGCCGATGAGGACGTGGACGCCGATCATCGCGGTGGCGACCTTGGAGAGGGCCACGTCGGTGGTGCCGCCCACGGCGTAGATCAGCGTGAAGACGACCGCCGCGGCCGGCACGGAAAGCAGCGCGGCGACGAAGGAGGCCACGGTGACCGAGCGCCGCCTGCGCGGCAGCACCTTCACCAGGCCGCGGAAGACGGCGTAGGACACGACGGTCGTGACGATCGCCATGTCGGTGATGTTCACGCCCAGCGCGGTCAGCCCGCCGTCCGCGAAGAGGATGCCCTGCATGAGCAGGACCACGGAGACGCACAGGACCCCGGTGCAGGGCCCGACGAGGATCGCGGCGAGCGCGCCGCCGAGCAGATGGCCGCTGGTGCCGGCCGCGACCGGGAAGTTCAGCATCTGCACCGCGAAGATGAACGCCGACACCAGCCCGGCCAGCGGCGCGGTCCGTTCGTCGAGTTCGCGTCGCGCGCCGCGCAGGCTCACGGCGATGGCACCGGCGGCGACCACGCCGGTGACCGCGGAGGTGGGGGCGTCGATGAATCCGTCAGGTACGTGCACCGTTTGATTTTAATGGGTTGTTGCGAACCTCTTGCAAGAGCGAGTTGGCGGCATGGGGTGCACAATACGGGAGATATGCGACATTGGAGTGGAGGCGGACGCACAGTTTCCGCACAGGTCACCGAAGGTGAGGGGCCGCCCGATGTCTGTAGTCGAGCAGTACGCACGAGCCCACATAGTCACCGACGACGACATCCCGGAGGATCCCGCCGTGCCGGTGGTCCTTCGCTACGACCCCGATACCGACCCGCGTGCGGTGCGGGTCGGCCTGCCCGGGCCGCACGAGTGGACCCTCTCCCGGTCTCTGCTCGAACAGGGGCTGCGGGTGCCGGTGGAGAGCGGGGACGTACGGGTGTGGCCGTGCGGCCGGGTGCAGGCCGTGGTGGAGTTCCACGACAAGCAGGGCGTCTCGGTGGTGCAGTTCGAGTCGAAGGCGCTGATCCGGTTCCTGCGCCGGACCTACCTGGTCGGCGAGCCCGTACGGGCCTGACCTGACCGGGGCTCAGCCGCCCATCTTCAGCAGCGAGGCCACGATCGGTCCCGCCGTGTCACCGCCGTGCCCGCCCGCCTGGACCACACCGGCCGCCACGAGGTCACCGCGGTACGCCGTGAACCAGCCGTTGGGCTTCTTCTGGCCGTCGACCTCGGCCGAGCCGGTCTTGGCGCCGTAGTTCGGGCCCAGCCCCGACATCGCCTTGGCCGCCGTGCCGTAGGAGGCCGTGTACTGCATGACCTCCTTCAGCTCGGACTGCGTCTTCGACGACATCGTGCGCGAGGCCTTCGCCGTCGTACGGTGGTCCACGCTCGGGGACACCAGGTAGGGCTGGCGGAAGGTGCCCGACTCCACCGTCGAGGCCACCGAGGCCATGTTCAGCGGGTTCATGCGCACTCCGCCCTGCCCGATCAGCGAGGCGCCCATCTGCGCGCCGCTCTGCACCGGGACGGAGCCGTCGAACGACGGGACACCGATGGCCCAGTTGTTCATGCCGAGGCCGTAGACCTGCTGGGCCTCCTTCGTCAGGTCGCTGTCGGACAGCTTCGGCGCGAAGTCGATGAACGCGTTGTTGCAGGACGCCCCGAAGCTCATCTTGAACGTGCCGTGCTTGATCTCGGAGTCGTCGTCGTTGTGGAAGGTCCAGCCGGCGAGCTTGTACGTCTTGGGGCAGGGGTGCGAGGCCCCCGGGGTGGTGAGCCTCTTCTCGAACAGCATCGTGGACGTCACGACCTTCATCGTGGAGCCCGGCGCGAGGGAGCCCTGGAAGGCCGTGTTGAAGCCGTGGTCGGTGTTGGCCACCGCGAGGATCTCGCCGGTCGAGGGCCGCATGGCCACCACCGACGCCCGCTTCTGCTTGCCGACCTGCCGTTCGGCGGCGGCCTGGAAGGCGGGGTCGAGCGTGGTCTTCACCGTGCCCGGCGTGCCCTTGCTCAGCTCGACGAGCGTCTTGTCGGACAGCTTCGCCTTCGTCGACGCCTTGCCGCGCACCACGCGCAGCTCCACGCCCGCCTTGCCGCCCGCGACCTTGCCGAACTTCTCGCGCAGCCCGTCCAGGACCGTGCCCAGCGACGGGTACTTCGCCGCGGTCAGCTCGCCGCCGTCACGGTCCAGCGCCTTGACGGGCGGGGTGCCGGACTCGCCGGTGACCAGCGTGTCGCCGTCCTTCAGGTCGGGGTGGACGACGGAGGCGTGCCAGTCGACCAGCGGCTTGCCGTCGCTCTTGCGCCTTACGACGGTGAGCGTGCTGTCGTACGCCAGTGGCTTGCTGATGCCCTTGTACGACACCGTGCCCTTCACGGAGAAGGGGACCTCGGCGCCGGTGCGGGTGCCTTCGGTGAGCGTGACGCCCTTGACGTGGGCGTCCTTGGTGTAGCCGGTGAGCAGCGCGGTGGCGGCACCCGAGTCGTCGGTGGCGGCCGCCGCCTGCGTGACCTTGCCCTGCCGCCAGGCGGTCAGGAAGCGTTCGGCGGTGGTGCGCACCTCGGTGGCGGACGGGGGACCGGTCTTCACGTGCTTGTGTTCGGAGGCGGAGTGCGCACGGTCCTCGGCCGACGCGCCGCCGCCGTACAGCGCGTAGACACCGAACCCGGCGCCGCCGACGACCACGGCGATCATCCCGCCGACCACGGCGGGGCTGGTCTTCCGTCGCTCGGCGACGCGTCTTCTGTTGCCCACTGCTCTTCGATCCTCCGCGAATCCCCGGGGTCCCCGCTGCCCTCGTAGCCCTCACATTCCCCAACGACGGCATCCACCCTAGAGTCCCTTTCGGCTCGGGTGATCTCAGCCACCCGTCCGTAGCAGGGTTGCGACAATCGGACCGGCCGCGTCGATGCCGTGACCGCCGTCTTGGGTCATCGCGGCGGCGGCGATGTCGTTGCGGTATCCGGTGAACCAGCTGTTGGACTTGGCCTGCCCGTCGACCTCGGCGGAGCCGGTCTTCGCGCCGACGCTGCCGCTCAGGCCGGACATCACGCCGGCCGCGGTGCCGCTGGTGGCGGTGCGGTTCATCATCGCGCGGAGCTGGGCGACGGTGGCCGGCGACAGGCCGCGGGCCGTGGCGATGTCCCGCCCGTCCAGCTCGGGGGACACGATGACCGGCTGCCGGAAGGTGCCCGTCATCGCGGTCGCCGTCACCGACGCCATGTTCAGGGGGCTCATCTGGACCTGGCCCTGCCCGATGAGGTTGGCGGCCGTGTCGGGGCCGCCGGAGGCGGGGACCCGGCCGTCGAAGGACGGGACGCCGACCTTCCAGTCGTTCTGCCCGAGTCCGAACCGTTCCTGGGCCTCCCTGGTGAGGGAGTCCACCTTCAGGTCGTCCGCGAACTTCACGAAGGCGGTGTTGCAGGAGCGGGCGAAGCTGTCGGAGAGGGTGGCGTGCTCGTCGGGGGTCAGGCCCTTGAGGTTGCTGAAGGTCTGGCTCTGCCAGGTCGCGGTCGGCGGGCACTGGGCCGGTCCGGTGGCCTTGGTGAGGCCGTTGTCGATGAGGGTGGCGGCGCTGATGATCTTCATGGTGGAGCCGGGGGCCAGCTCGCCGAGGAAGGCTGCGTTGAAGCCGTCGTTCCGGTGGTTGGCGACCGCGAGCACCTCGCCGGTGCTGGGCTTGACGGCCACCACCGACGACTCGGCGTACTTCTGCACGGCCGTCTCGGCCGCCGCCTGGACGCCGGCGCTGAGCGTGGTGCGGAGCTTGCCCTCCTTGCCCTTGGCGAGGGTGACGAGGGTGGTGTCGGCGGCGTTCTGGTCGGCGTGCTTGATCACCAGCTCGACGCCGGGCGTGCCGCCCGCCTTGTCGCCGTACCGGCTGCGCAGCTCGTCCAGGATCGGCCCGAGCGAGGGGTACTTCTCCTTCGTCAGCACCTTCCCGTCGCGGTCCACGGCCTCGATCGGCGGTGTCGCCGCGTCGCCCGTGACGAGTGTGTCGCCCTTGCGCAGCTGCGGGTGGACGACGGACGGCCGCCACTCGACCAGCGGCCGGTGCGTGGTCTCACCGCGCACCACCGTCAGCCGGCTCCGGTAGTCGAGGGCCTCGGACTTCCCCTCGTACGACACGGTCGCCTTCACCGTGAAGGGCACGGTGTCCCCGCTCGCGGTGCCGGGCGTGATGTGCACCTCGGTGATGTGCGCGGCCTGCCCGTACGCCGTCAGCAGCGACTCGGCGTCGCCCGGGTAGTTCGTGTACGAGGCCGCGGTCGCCGCCTTGCCCTTCTCCCACGCCGCGAAGAACTTGGCGGTGGTGTCCTTCACCTCGTCCTTGTCCGGCGGCCCGGTCTTCACGGCCGCCGTCCCGTCGTCGTGCAGCGCGGAGAGGACGTTGTACGCCCCGTACCCGGCCCCGCCCACCAACACCACGAGCACGCCGCCTACGACAGCGCCCTTGACCCCCTTGCGCATCCCGCGCGCCCCTCCCCCGTTCCGTCACTTCCGGTGCCCGCACTGTAAGTGTCGTGAGGGGCTCCTGTGAGGAGGGTTTTCGGAAAGGTGTCCGAACGGACATCAGGCATGTGGCCAGATATGTCCTACACCCAGGTATCCAGCCACATACGTGAACGCCAGTCGTCGATCGGGATCGCCGTCCCCGTGTACAGCGGCCAGAAGTAGATGAAGTTCCAGGCGATCAGGAGAACCAGTACGCCCGCCCCCGTCGCGCCGATCACGCGGCGGGCGTCGGTGGATCTGGCGGGGCCGATGATCGTGCCGATCAGCATGGCCACCGCCAGGCAGAGGAAGGGGACGAAGACGACGGCGTAGAAGAGGAAGATCGTGCGCTGCTGGTAGTGGAACCAGGGGAGGTAGCCGGCCGCGATGCCGCAGGCGATGGCGCCGGCGCGCCAGTCGCGGCGGAAGGCCCAGCGCCACAGGACGTAGAGGATGGCCAGGCAGGCCGTCCACCACAGCAGGGGCGTGCCGAGGGCGAGGACCTCGCGGGCGCACTTCTGGCCCGCGTCGGCCGGGCAGCCGTCGGCGCCGGGGGAGGGGGACTCGTAGAAGTACGAGACCGGGCGGCCCAGGACGATCCAGCTCCACGGGTTGGACTGGTAGGTGTGCGGCGAGGACAGGCCGACGTGGAACTTGTAGACCTCGTGCTCGTAGTGCCACAGGCTGCGCAGCCAGTCCGGCGAGACGTACGACCAGAAGCCGCCCTTGCCGTCGGTGGCGGCCCAGTTGCGGAAGTAGCCGCCGGAACCGTCGGCCGGGGAGAGGATCCAGCCGGTCCAGGAGAGCAGGTACACGCCGATGGCCACCGGGACCGTGGCCAGGAAGGTGAGGCCGGTGTCGTACTTGAGGACCGCCTGGTAGGGGTGCCAGGCGCCGGCCACCTTGCGGGCGCCGACGTCCCACAGCAGCGCCATCAGACAGAACGCGGCCAGGACGTACAGGCCGTTCCACTTGGTGCCGATCGCGAGGCCGAGCAGCACGCCGGCCGCCCAGCGCCAGGGGCGCCAGCCGAAGCGGAGGGTGTCGGCCACGTCGGCGTCCGGGCGCAGACGGCCGTCGGCGTCGACCGGCAGCGCGGCGGCGAGCCGCTCACGCGTTCGATCCCGGTCGATGATCAGGCAGCCGAACGCGGCCAGCACGAAGAACATCAGCACGCCGTCGAGCAGCGAGGTCCGGCTCATCACGAAGTGCAGGCCGTCCACCGCCATCAGCGCCCCGGCCAGGCAGCCGAGGAACGTCGAGCGGAACATCCGGCGGCCGATGCGGCACAGCAGCAGGACCGAGAGCGTGCCGAGCAGCGCCGTCATGAAACGCCAGCCGAACGGGTCGAAGCCGAAGACCAGCTCACCGAGCCCGATGACGTACTTGCCGACCGGCGGATGCACGACGTACGCCGCGTCCGTCGGGACGGCGACGTGGCCGTTCGCCTGCACGATCAGATCGTTGGCGTTCTTGTCCCAGTTGACCTCGAAGCCGCGGTGGACGAGCGCCCAGGCGTCCTTGGCGTAGTACGTCTCGTCGAATATCACCTTCTTCGGGCTGCCCAGGTTCCAGAACCGCATCAGGCCCGCCATCAGCGTCACCAGCAGCGGACCGCCCCAGCCCGACCAGCGCGTGATGCGCTCGGCCAGCATCGGCGGCACGCCCAGGGCGGACCACAGACGGGAGCTGGGCTCGGCGTACGGCGGCACCAGCCGGTCGCGGAGATCGCTTCTCGGCCCCGCCGTGTAGCCGAATCGGCGCAGCCGCTGCTGCCACCCCGGCCGCTCGTCGTGCGGGGCCCGGCCCTGCCGGATGTCCGTGGAGGACGCGGTACTGGTCACCGCGCCATCGTAGGGAACCGTTCTGTGTGAGTCCCGTGCATGGGTGGTACCGGTCCGGATGCGTCCGCCCCGCCGGGCCGCCGAAAGCCCCGCCGGGCCCCTGAGAGGATGACGGTGTGACTGGAACCCTTGTTTTGGCGGGCACCCCCATCGGCGACATCGCGGACGCGCCGCCGCGGCTGGCCGAGGAGCTGGCCGGTGCCGATGTCGTCGCCGCCGAGGACACGCGCCGGCTGCGCCGGCTGACCCAGGCCCTCGGTGTGACGCCCAAGGGGCGCGTGGTGTCGTACTTCGAGGGCAACGAGTCCGCCCGGACACCGGAGCTGGTCGAGGAACTCGTGAACGGCGCGCGGGTGCTGCTGGTGACGGACGCCGGGATGCCGTCGGTCTCCGACCCCGGGTACCGGCTGGTCGCGGCGGCCGTCGAGCGGGACGTCCGGGTCACCGCCGTCCCCGGGCCGTCGGCCGTGCTCACCGCGCTCGCCCTGTCGGGGCTGCCCGTCGACCGGTTCTGCTTCGAGGGCTTCCTGCCGAGGAAGGCGGGGGAGCGGCTCACCCGGCTGCGGGAGGTCGCCGAGGAGCGGCGCACGCTGGTGTACTTCGAGGCCCCGCACCGCCTCGACGACACCCTCGCCGCGATGGCCGAGGTCTTCGGCGGCGACCGGCGGGCCGCCGTCTGCCGGGAGCTGACCAAGACGTACGAGGAGGTGCGGCGCGGACCGCTCGCCGAGCTGGCGGCGTGGGCGGCCGAGGGCGTGCGCGGCGAGATCACCGTCGTCGTCGAGGGGGCGCCCGAACGCGGCCCCGAGGAGCTGGACGCCGGGGAACTCGTGCGCCGCGTCCGGGTCCGGGAGGAGGCCGGGGAGCGCCGCAAGGAGGCGATCGCGGCGGTCGCCGTGGAGGCCGGGATTCCCAAGCGCGAGGTGTTCGACGCGGTCGTGGCGGCGAAGCGCGCCGAGGGGGTGTGAGAGGGGGTGTGAAGGGGCTCACACCCCTCCTGAGCAGGCCTCTTCTCCCATGAGCGTGCGCCCCATGGGTGGGCAAAGCACTGCCGCCCAAGGCAAAGCGCAGACCCCGCCGCCGGGCCGCTTTGGCAAGCGACGTCCAAATCGCCTCCAACACTCGACAGGCCCTGCTGCATTCACGTCGGCGGAAGAGTCCACTGGTCACAGGGACGCACCTGTCCCTCGCCCCCAAGGGGAGGAGCTGGCATGAGTGAGATCGCTGGGCAGACCGGCCCGCGCGGTACCGCGACCGCAGTCGTACACGAGTCGTATTCCTTCGCCTGCATGCGGTGCGGGCACGGCTGGGAACGGTCGTACGAGATAGAGCACCACGTGGACGCCGACGGCCACGAGTTCGTCCTGTACGTGACCGCCGGCCAGGTCGTGCCGTCCCCGCTGAGCCGGCCCGCGTGCCAGAACTGCGACGGCCACGTGGTGCGGATCATGCGGGCGGGCCAGGTCTCGTCGGCCCGCGGCGCGGCCGAGCGGCACCGCGTACCGCAGGCCGGACCGGTCGAGGCGCCGAAGGTCCCCTCGGCGGCCGCGGACGCCACGGCCGAGCCGGACCACCACTGGCACCTGTCCGATCTCCTCCATCCCTTCCAGCGCAAGGCGAGCTGACCGGCAGGGCATGCCCCTTTCGTAGGATCGGGGCATGCCTTCGAACGCCTCCGCCGCGGGCGGCCAGCACGACAAGCACGCAGCACCGCCGCTCCCGGAACCCCTCCGGGTGCCCGTCGCCGACTCCCACACCCACCTGGACATGCAGTCCGGCACGGTCGGGGAGGGCCTCGCGAAGGCCGCGTCGGTGGGTGTGACGACGGTCGTCCAGGTCGGCTGCGACCTCAAGGGCTCACGGTGGGCCGCCGAGACGGCGGCGGCGTACGACAGCGTGCACGCGACGGTCGCCCTGCACCCGAACGAGGCCCCGCGCATCGTCCACGGAGACCCGGACGGCTGGTCGAGGCAGGGCGCCCGCGAGCCGGGCGGCGACGCCGCGCTGGACGAGGCGCTCGCCGAAATCGACCGGCTGGCCGGGCTGCCGCAGGTCAAGGGCGTCGGCGAGACGGGCCTCGACCACTTCCGCACCGGCCCGGAGGGCAAGGCGGCCCAGGAGCGGTCCTTCCGCGCCCACATAGAGATCGCCAAGCGCCGGGGCAAGGCACTTGTCATCCACGACCGCGACGCCCACGCCGACGTGCTGCGGGTGCTGAAGGAGGAGGGCGCCCCCGAGCGCACCGTCTTCCACTGCTACTCCGGCGACGCGGAGATGGCCGAGATCTGCGCCCGCGAGGGCTACTACATGTCCTTCGCCGGCAACGTCACCTTCAAGAACGCCCAGAACCTCCGTGACGCCCTCGCCGTCGCCCCGCTGGAGCTGGTCCTGGTCGAGACCGACGCGCCCTTCCTGACCCCGGCGCCCTACCGAGGCCGGCCGAACGCCCCCTACCTCGTGCCCGTCACCGTGCGTGCCATGGCCGCCGTGCGCGGCATCGACGAGGACACCCTGGCGGCGGCGCTGGGCGCCAACACGGCTCGCGCCTTCGACTACTGACCGCCAGTTCGACGGGTTTCGCCATTTCGAGGGGCGACCGTCCGTAGTCGCGTCGCTTTGGAGAGTGACGTCCGCTCCGCTAGGTTCTGGGGGCCCGATCCGGACCCCTCTGGCCTCCTGGAGCGTGTCGGCGTGAGCAAGTCGCAGTACGAGACGTACGGCCCGTACGGCCATGACGCCTCCGTGCACGGCGCGGAGACCCTGCCGTACGGGAGCTACGAGGACACCTACCGGCCCGCTTACGAAGCCGAGGCGTACTTCGTCACCGAGCCGGTGCTGCCGTTGCCGAGGCGGATGGCGAGCCTGCCCGAGACGGTGTACCCGGAGCCCGACGCGGCCCCCGTGGCCGTGGCGCCCGCCGTAGCCGTGGCGCCCCCCGAGGCCGGCGGGCGGGCCGCGCGCCGGCACCGGGCGCGCTCCGCCGAGCGTCCGGAGTCCGCCGTGCGCCGACTGCTGCCGCAGGCGCTGGTCGTCGCCTTCCTCGCCGGCGGCACCACCGCGTTCGTCGCCAAGGACAAGGCGATCGAGCTGGACGTCGACGGCAAGCCGCGCACCCTGCACACCTTCGCCGACGACGTGAGCGAACTGCTGGCCGAGGAAGGCGTGCCGGCCGGCGCGCACGACGTGGTGGTGCCCGCCCCCGGCACGGCACTGGCCAGCGGCGACGAGGTCGAGGTGCGTTACGGGCGTCCCGTACGGCTCACGCTCGACGGGCACCGGCGCGAGGTGTGGACGACGGCGCACACGGTGCGCGAGGCCCTCGAACAGTTGGGGGTGCGGCCGGAGGGCGCGTACCTGTCGACCTCGCTGGCCCGGCCCATCGGACGTACCGGGCTGGCGCTCGACGTGCGCACCGAGCGCACCGTCACGATCATGGCGGACGGCCGCGCCCGCACCATCCGCACCAACGCGGCGACCGTGGGAGAGGCGGTGGCCGAGGCCGGGATCACCCTGCACGGCCAGGACACCACCTCCGTACCGCCCGGCAGCTTCCCGCGCGACGGGCAGACGGTGACCGTGCTGAGGATCACCGGCGCCGAGGAGGTCCGCGAGGAGGCGATCCCCTTCGACGTGCGGCGGACGAACGACCCCTCCCTGTTCAAGGGCACGGAGGTCGTCGAGCGGGCCGGGCAGCCGGGACTGAGACGGGTCACCTACCTCCAGCGGACCGTGAACGGGGTCAGGCAGCAGCCGCGCCGGGAGATGTCCGAAGTGGTGCGCACACCCCGGACACAGCTGGTGAAGGTGGGCACCAAGGCGCATCCCCCGTCCGTGCAGGGCGCCGAACACCTCGACTGGAAGGGCCTCGCGGCCTGCGAGTCCGGGGGACGGCCCGACGCGGTGGACTCCTCCGGCACCTACGGAGGCCTCTACCAGTTCGACACCCGCACCTGGCACGGCCTCGGCGGCAACGGCCGCCCGCAGGACGCCCCGGCCGCGGAACAGACGTACCGGGCGAAGAAGCTGTACGTACGGAGCGGGGCCGCTCCCTGGCCGCACTGCGGGACTCGGCTGCACGGGTGAAGGGCGCGTGCCGCGGCCCCGTACCCTTGTCGGGTGAGCAGCCCCACCCCCGACGCCCTCCTGGGCCCCGCCGACGTCCGTGAACTGGCGGCCGCCCTCGGTGTGCGCCCCACCAAGCAGCGCGGCCAGAACTTCGTGATAGACGCGAACACGGTCCGCCGTATCGTCCGCACCGCCGAGGTCCGCCCGGACGACGTGGTGGTCGAGGTCGGCCCCGGGCTGGGCTCCCTCACCCTCGCCCTGCTGGAGGCCGCCGACCGCGTCACCGCCGTCGAGATCGACGACGTACTGGCCGGGGCCCTGCCCGCCACCGTCGCCGCCCGCATGCCCGAGCGCGCCGGCCGTTTCGCCCTGGTCCACTCCGACGCGATGCACGTCACCGAGCTGCCGGGCCCCGCCCCGACCGCGCTGGTCGCGAACCTGCCGTACAACGTGGCCGTGCCGGTGCTGCTGCACATGCTGGACACCTTCCCGAGCATCGAGCGCACCCTCGTCATGGTCCAGTCGGAGGTCGCCGACCGCCTCGCAGCCCCGCCCGGCTCGAAGGTGTACGGCGTCCCGTCCGTGAAGGCGAACTGGTACGCCGAGGTCAAGCGGGCCGGCGCCATCGGCCGCACCGTCTTCTGGCCCGCGCCCAACGTCGACAGCGGCCTGGTCTCGCTCGTCCGCCGGACCGAGCCGGTCAAGACCACGGCGTCGAAGAGGGAGGTCTTCGCGGTGGTCGACGCGGCCTTCGCCCAGCGCCGCAAGACCCTGCGGGCCGCCCTCGCCGGATGGGCCGGGTCCGCGGCGGCGGCCGAGGCGGCCCTGGTCGCCGCCGGGGTCTCGCCGCAGGCGCGCGGGGAGTCCCTGACCGTCGAGGAGTTCGCGCGCATCGCGGAGCACAAGGAGTCCGGCAAGTGAGCGTCACCGTGCGCGTCCCCGCCAAGGTCAACGTCCAGCTGGCGGTGGGCGCCGCCCGCCCCGACGGCTACCACGACCTGGCCAACGTCTTCCTCGCCGTCGGCCTGTACGACGAGGTCACGGTCACCCCGGCCGACGAGCTGCGGATCACCTGCGCCGGGCCGGACGCCGAGCAGGTCCCCCTGGACCGCACCAACCTCGCCGCGCGCGCGGCCCTCACCCTCGCCGAGCGCCGGGGCATCGAGCCCGCCGTGCACATCCACATCGCCAAGGACATCCCGGTCGCCGGAGGCATGGCGGGCGGCAGCGCGGACGGCGCGGGCGCGCTGGTCGCCTGCAACGAGCTGTGGGGGACGGGCGCCTCCCGCGCCGAACTCCTCGCCATCTGCGCCGAGCTGGGCAGCGATGTGCCGTTCAGCCTGGTGGGCGGGGCGGCGCTCGGCACCGGGCGGGGCGAGCTACTCACCGCGCAGGAGGTCGGCGGCACCTTCCACTGGGTGTTCGCGATGGCCGGCCGGGGGCTGTCGACCCCGGCCGTGTTCCGCGAGTTCGACCGGCTCGCCGAGGGCCGTGACATCCCCGAGCCCGTCGCCTCCGACGACCTGCTCGACGCCCTCGCCAAGGGCGACCCCGACGCGCTCGCCGCCGCCGTCTCCAACGACCTCGAACCCGCCGCCCTCTCCCTCTTCCCGGAGCTCGCCGACACCCTCGCCGCGGGCCGCGCGGCCGGCGCTCTCACCGCGCTGGTCTCGGGCTCGGGCCCCACCACGGCCTTCCTGGTCCGCGACCCGGAGGCGGCGACGGCGGTGGCCGAGGCGCTGCGGGCGTCCGGGACCTGCCGGACGGTGCGGATCGCTACGGCGCCGGCGCCGGGGGCGAGCGTGGTTTCACCGGAGGCAGGGGCGTAGTCGGCGCAAATTCGGCTGCCCGAGCCGTCGGCCGTAACTAGGCTGCCCCCTTCGCGCACAGAGCTTCGCGCACAGAGCTTTGCGCACAGAGGGGGACGCTTGACCACCGACGAACTCGTCGCCGCCGTACGCAGAGGAGACGCGGACCGGGCCCGCAGGCTGCTGGACACGGCCGATCCGGACACCGTCGACCCGGAGACGGGCCTGCCCCTGCTCTGCACGGCCGTCGCGGCCTGCGACGAGGAGATCACCAGAGCCCTGGTGGACGCGGGAGCCGACCCGCTCCGGCCGCTGCCGGACGGTTCCACCCCGCTGCTGCGGGCGGTCGACGGCGGCTCGGTGGAGATGGTGGACGAACTCCTCGACCCCCGCCGGATCCCCGCGCCCCTGCGCGCCGAACTGCTGGCGCGTGCCCGGCACTGGGCCGAGACCGGCGTGGAGGCCGAACTGCGCCGACGCGCCGGCGAGGACGGGCCCGTGCGGCGGGAGAGGGTCATGGACCGCGGGGAGTACGCCTGGTGCACGCGGTTCTCGCTCGGCGGGCTGACCGCGCGTGACGGGCACCTCGGGATCCTCACCTGCCTGGAGGACGACTTCGGGGTGCCGGCACCGTTCGAGGGGGTGCTCGCGCGGGCGCTGGCCCACGGTGACCGGGACCACGCCGTGTGGGGGCAGGCCGGTCTGGTCCTCGCCCGGCGCCTGGACGAGGAGACCTGGCAGAGCGCCGTGGCACTGAGCCGACATCCGGAGCGCCTGCACCGGCTCTTCGCCGCGGAGCTGCTGCTCTCCCTCTGCATCGGAGGCGCACTGGAGGCCTCGCCCTTCGACGGGCGCGGCGCCGAGGTCCTCCTGCCCTGGGCCCGCGAGGAGCGCGACCCGGAGGTGCTCAGGGCCGTGCTGTACGCCCTCAGCCAGGACGCGGAGGGCCCCGAGATCGAGGCGCTCGGGCTGTCGTACCTCGCCCATCCCGACCCCCTCGTACGCGGCATCGTCCCGCACACCCTGGAACGGTCGGCGGACCGGCCCCATCTGCTGGTCCGGCCCGAGAGCCTCGCCGCCGTGCTCACGCTGGCCCGGGACCCGGACGGCGACGTGCGGGGCGGGGTGTGCTGCTGGCTCGCCGACTACCCCGGGCGCGAACCCGGGATCACGGACGCGCTGGCCGGGCTGGTCCGGGAGGACAACCAGCTGGTCCGGATCCACGCCGTCTACGGGCTGGCCAACCGCGACGACCCGCGCTGCGTGGAGGGCCGCGAGCACATAGGGCCGGTCGACTGGAAGCCCGGGACGGACACCTGGATGCTGGACGCGACGGACCGGTACCTGGAGCGCAGGACGAAGGCGGAGGGACCAGTCGCCCCCGCGCATTAGGCTGGGAGGCTGACCCACGCGGCGGAGCCGCACATCGATACAGTCCCGCCGGCAGGAGTGAAATGGCCGTCAACCTGGTCAATGTCGAGAACGTCAGCAAGGTGTACGGCACTCGTGCGCTGCTGGACGGTGTCTCGCTCGGCGTGTCCGAAGGGGACCGGATCGGGGTCGTCGGACGCAACGGCGACGGCAAGACCACCCTCATCCGGATGCTGGCCAAGGTGGAGGAGGCCGACACCGGGCGGGTCACGCACTCCGGCGGGCTGCGGCTCGGGGTGCTCACCCAGCACGACTCCCTCGACCCCGCCGCCACCGTCCGGCACGAGGTCATCGGCGACATGGCCGACCACGAGTGGGCCGGGAACGCCAAGGTCAGGGACGTACTGACGGGCCTGTTCGGCGGGCTGGACCTGCCGGGCTTCCCGAAGGGTCTGGACACCGTCATCGGGCCGCTGTCGGGTGGCGAGCGGCGGCGGATCGCGCTGGCCAAGCTGCTCATCGAGGAGCAGGACCTGATCGTCCTCGACGAGCCCACCAACCACCTCGACGTCGAGGGCATCTCCTGGCTGGCCCGGCACCTGCGCGAGCGGCGCTCCGCGCTGGTCTGCGTCACCCACGACCGGTGGTTCCTCGACCAGGTGGCCACGCGCATGTGGGACGTCCAGCGCGGCGCCGTGTACGAGTACGAGGGCGGCTACTCCGACTACGTCTTCGCGCGGGCCGAGCGCGAGCGCATCGCGGCCACCGAGGAGACCAAGCGGCAGAACCTGGTCCGCAAGGAGCTGGCCTGGCTGCGGCGCGGGGCGCCCGCCCGTACGTCCAAGCCGCGCTTCCGCGTCGAGGCCGCCAACGAGCTGATCAAGGACGTGCCGCCGCCCCGGGACAGCAGCGAGCTGATGAAGTTCGCCTCCTCCCGGCTCGGGAAGACGGTCTTCGACCTGGAGGACATCACCGTCCAGGCCGGCCCCAAGGTGCTGCTCAAGCACGTCACCTGGCAGCTCGGGCCTGGCGACCGGATCGGCCTGGTCGGCGTGAACGGCGCCGGGAAGACCTCCCTGCTGCGGGCCATGGCCGAGGCCGCCCGCACGGAGGGCGAGACGCAGCCGGTGGGCGGGCGCATCGCCGTCGGCAGGACCGTCAAGCTCGCCTACCTCTCCCAGGAGGTCGGCGAACTCGACCCGAACCTGCGGGTCCTGGAGGCCGTGCAGCGGGTACGCGAGCGCGTCGACCTCGGCAAGGGGCGCGAGATGACCGCCGGTCAGCTGTGCGAGACGTTCGGCTTCAACAAGGAGAAGCAGTGGACGCCCGTCGGGGACCTCTCGGGTGGTGAGCGGCGCCGGCTCCAGCTGCTGCGCCTGCTCATGGACGAACCCAACGTCCTCTTCCTCGACGAGCCCACCAACGACCTCGACATCGAGACCCTCACCCAGCTCGAGGACGTCCTCGACGGCTGGCCCGGTTCGATGATCGTCATCTCCCACGACCGGTTCTTCGTCGAGCGCACCACCGACCGGGTGTACGCCCTCCTCGGCGACGGCACCCTGCGGATGCTGCCGCGCGGCATCGACGAGTACCTGGAGCGACGGCAGCGCATGGAGGAGGTGGTCGCCGCCTCCGCCACCGCCTCGGCCCCCAAGCCGGCCGTCGCGGAGAAGAGCGCCGCCGACCAGCGTGCCGCCAAGAAGGAACTCCAGAAGATCGAGCGGCAGTTGGACCGCGTCTCCGACAAGGAGTCCAAGCTGCACGCCCAGATCGCGGACAACGCCACGGACTTCGCCAAGGTCGCCGAACTCGACGCCCAGCTGCGGGACTTGGTCTCGGAGCGCGAGGAACTGGAGCTTCGTTGGCTGGAACTCGCCGAGGACGCGTAGGCGGCGCGCGCGCCGTGTGAAGGGGGCGTGCGGGCGCATAACGACGGCATCACGGGCCGGTCCTCCCTTGGGAACAGGGGTTGGTCCGGCCCGCTGTGCTGTCGGACCCGGGTGGTAGAAAGAGCGGTCTGAGAACTGGCTAAAAATCAGTGAACGAGGGGGAGACGCGCTGATGACCCAGCCGCCTGATCAGCCGCCGCAGCAGGGCGGTTTCGGCCCGCCGCAGGGCCCGCCACCCCAGGGGGGATTCGGCGCCCCGACGCCGCCACCGCCGGCCCAGCCGCCACAGGCCCCGCCCGCCGGACCGCCGCAGCCCCAGCCGGGATACGGCTACCCGCAGCAGCCCGGCCCCTACGCCCAGCCCGGCCCGTACGGCCAGCCGCAGCAGCCCGGTCCGTACGGCCAGCCGCAGCAGCCGGGCCCGTACGGACAGCAGCCCGGGTACGGCTACCCGCAGCAGCCGCAGTACCCCGGCGCGCCCGGCACCCCGCCGCCCGGCGGACCGCGCGGCCCCTTCAAGGGCAAGCCCGCGATCGTCATCGGGGCGGCGGTGGCGGCGCTGCTGGTCATCGGCGGCACCGTGTACGCGGTCGCCGGCGGTGACGGCGGCAAGAAGAAGCCGGTCGCGCAGAAGAGCGACGGCGGCAAGGCCACCGCGACCAGCGCCCCGGCCAACCCCGGTGACGGCAGCGGCGACGGCGGCTCGGACCCGGAGGACCTCAACGCGGGCCGCAAGTCCGGCGAGGCCAAGGTCCTCTGGTACAAGACGGCACCGGACGCGCCCGGTTCCGGCGCCGACGCGCCCGGCATGTGGATCACCGGCAAGACGGCCGTGAAGGCGGCCTACAAGCAGGTCTTCGCCTACAACGTGGGCGACGGCGACCCCACCTGGTCCCCCATCACCTTCCCGCAGAAGATCTGCTCGGTCACCCCGCAGAAGTCGGCCGACGACAAGGTCGTCGTGGCGTACATGAGCGGCACCAGCGACCGCGCCAAGTGCAACCAGCTCCAGCAGATCGACCTGAACACGGGCAAGAAGGGCTGGAGCGGCGAGGTCGCCGACGGCGGGCTGTTCGACAGCGCGATCAGCGTCGAGCTGACCATCAGCGGCAAGACGCTGATGGTGGGCCGCTCCCAGTCGGGCACGGCGTACGACCTCGGCACCGGCAAGAAGCTGTACGACAAGAAGAAGTACGGCACCGACTGCTTCCCGACCGCGTTCGCGGGCGGCACCGGCCGGCTGATCGCCGTCGCCTCCTGCGACGCCGCCGGCAGCGACGAGCACGACGAGATCCAGTCGCTCGACCCGGCCACCGGCAAGGTCAGGTGGACCCAGAAGGTCAAGAAGGGCTGGACGGTCGCGCGGACCTACTCCGTCGACCCGCTCGTGGTCTATCTGACCAACGAGGACAAGAAGGCCTGGAACATCTCCACCTTCACCGCCGACGGCAAGTTCCGCTCCGAGGTCAAGGTCGACGAGAAGTTCGCCCCGAGCTGCGGCTGGGCCATCCTCGAACGCGACCTCCAGGGCTGCCAGGGCGTCGCCGTCGACGCCGACACCCTCTATCTGCCGACCGACACCACCAGCGGCGCCAACGAGATCGTCGCGATCAGCCTCGCGAACGGCAAGGCGAAGTGGCGCGTGAAGTCCCCGGTGGACGAGTCGATGGTCCCCGTCCAGACCGAGGGCGGCAAGCTCGTCGCGTACGTGCACCCGTCGTACGACACCGGCGGCCAGGTCGTGTCGATCCCGACCGTTGGCTCCGGTCACCAGGTGACGAAGCTGCTCCAGAACCCCAGCGGCACCGCGGAGATCGAGGACGGCTTCTACGACGGCGCCGTGGCCTGGGCCGACGGGCGCTTCTACATCTCCTCGACCCGGCTGTCCGGGAACGACGACGCGAAGGAGAAGCTGATGCTTGCCTTCGGCAAGTGAGCCCGGTTCTTCCGCCGCCCTCCGTTCCGTTCTCCGAGCTTCCTCCCGAGGTACCTCAGCCATGACCCAGCCGCCGCCCCCGCCCCCGAACCAGCCCCCGCAGCAGGGCGGCTTCGGCCCGCCGCAGCCGTCGCAGCCGCCGCAGACCTCGCCGCCCGCGCAGACGCCTCCGCCGCCCCCGGCCCAGCAGCCGCAGACCCCGCCGGCCCCGCAGCCCCCTGCCCCGCAGCCCGGCTACGGCTACCCGCAGGCGCCGCAGCCTCCGCAGCCGCCGCAGGGCTACGGCTACCCCGGCCAGCAGCCGAACCCGTACGCCCAGCCGCAGGCCCCGTACACCCAGCAGCCGACCGCGTACGGCCAGCCCGGCTACGGCTACCCGGGCCAGCCGACCATGCCGATGCACCCGCAGGCCGGCCAGCCGGGCGGCGGGCGCAAGGTGAACAGCTCGGTGGTCATCATCGTCTCGGCGCTGGTCGCGGTCGCCCTGATCATCGGCGGCGGGATCTGGTACGCGAAGTCCGGCGGTGACGACAGCGGGAAGAAGGACACCGCGAGCTCCGGCGGCGGCACGGGCGGCAAGGACGACAAGGGCGGCGGCACCGGCGGCACCTCCACCGGCGGCAAGGAGAAGGTGCCCGCCGACACCGCCGCCGAGCAGCTCTTCAAGGTCCCGCTGCCCAAGGCGAACGACACCGTCTCCACCGCCGGCTCCTGGATCACCGACAAGGTGTACGCCAAGAGCGGCATCGCCCAGATCGTCGGCTACGACCCCGCCAAGGGCACCAAGCTGTGGACGATCAAGCTGCCCGGCCCGGTCTGCGCGGCCACGAACCACGTCACGTCCGACGGCAGGACGGCGATCACCTTCCAGCCGAAGACGCCCGCGAAGGGCTCCTCCGCGGGGTGCAGCCAGATCGCCGCGATCGACCTCGACGCGGGCAAGAAGCTGTGGACGAAGTCGGTCGACTCCGGTGACTACCCGATCAGCTTCGAGAACGTGACGGTCGCGCAGAACACCGTCGCCGTCGGCAGCACCAGCGGCGGCGCCGCCTTCGACATCGCCTCCGGCAAGGTGCTGTGGCGGCCGAAGTCGACCGACACCTGCTACGACGCCGGGTACGGCGGGGGCGAGAAGCTGGTGGCGGTGCGCAAGTGCGGCCAGTACGACAACCGCCAGCTGCACATCCAGACCATCGACCCGAAGTCCGGGAAGGTGATCTCCGAGTACAAGATGGCCGAGGGCATCGAGTACGCCAGCGTCGTCTCCACCGACCCGCTGGTGGTCGCCGCCGACGTCGGCGACAGCGCGGGCGACGGCAGCGGCATCTCGGACTACTTCTCCATCGACAACAAGACCGGCAAGCTGCGCACCCGGATCTCCGCGCCGGGCGACTCCTTCGGCGGCCGCTGCGACGGCATCACGCGCGTCGAGTACTGCAAGGAGCTCGTCGTCGGCAACGACACGCTGTACGTGCCGACCGAGGAGCACGACGGCACCGGCCAGTACAGCAGGACCAACGAGATCGTCGCCTTCAACCTGGGCACCGGCAAGCAGACCGGCCAGCGCGCCGACGCCGGCGACGGCTACACGATCACCCCGCTGCGCATGGACGGCGGCAACCTGCTCGCGTACAAGCGTCCGCCCTACGACAAGGGCGGGCAGATCGTCAGCGTCGCCGGCGGCTCCTTCAAGGAGACCAAGCTGCTGGAGAACCCGGCCACCGAGTCGGTGCGCGACGCGGAGACCAACATGCTCCCGGAGTACGCGGAGATCCTCTACTCCCAGGGCCACCTGTACATGTCGGCGATCTACGCGGACGACAAGTCCGGCTCGTCGAGCAGCGAGGAGGACCTGGTCGTCGCCTTCGGCACCAAGAACTGATCACCCGTCAGGCGCTGTCGATTGTGAGGAATAGCGGGAATTTCAGCGTTCCGGGGCACTTCTCACCAGTAGGGGCAGCGCAACGTCGAACAAGCGTGTAGCTTCCGGGGGCATGAAGGGCGGGGTGCCGGGGGGCCCTCTGTCCAAGTGGACCGTGGGCATCCATAGTGGGGCATCCATGGGGGGGACTGGGGGGTTGCTCTATGGGAGTGCGGCTCATGGTGGTCGACGACCACCGATTGCTCGCGGAGGCGCTGGCCTCGGCGCTGAAGCTGCGCGGACACCGGGTCCTCGCGGCGGCGGCACCGGCCGCGGGCGCGGCGGACCTGGTGATCAGCCGGGCGCCCGAGGTGTGCCTGCTGGGTACGGCGGCGCCCGCCGAGCCGGGGGTGTTCGACCCCGTGGTGAAGATCAAGCGGGAGCGCCCGCAGGTCGCGGTCCTGGTGCTGGGCCCGGTCCCGTCGCCGCGGGGCATCGCGGCGGCCTTCGCGGCGGGTGCCGCCGGCTACGTCCGGCACGACGAGCGCATCGAGGGCGTCGAGCGGGCGATCATGAAGGCCAGGGCCGGGGAGGCGGCCGTCGCCCCCCAGCTGTTGCAGGGTGCCTTCAGCGAGCTCCTCAACCCCGCCGCCCAGCCCGACGACGAGGGCCAGCGCCTCCTTCAGATGCTCACCCCGCGCGAGGTGGAGGTCCTGGTCCGGGTCGCCGACGGCGAGGACACCCGCCTGATCGCGGCCGGCATGGGCATCGCCCCGTCGACGGCCCGGACCCACGTCCAGCGGGTCCTGATGAAGCTGGGCGTGGGCTCCCGCCTGGAGGCGGCGGCGCTGGCCGCGCGGACGGGACTGCTGGACCGGGCGTCCACCGGCCTGGAGCCGTGACGCACCCGGCGCCCGTCAGCCGCCCGCGCCGTCCCGCTCCTCGTCCGGCGCGGCATGCGGAACCGGTGGCGGAGTGGGCCGCAGCTTCAGCCAGGCCAGGAAGAACAGCCCCAGCAGCAGCATCCCGATCCCGGTCCACAGGTTGATGTTCACCCCCTGTGCCTTGGCGATCTCGGCATCGGACGCGGTGATCCCGGCGATCGTCACGATGATCCCGTACAGCACGAACAGGCCGCCGATGATCCGCCGCAGATCGAAGATCCGTGCGGCCGTCGCGGACTGCTGCTCCAGCTCGATGACCTCCCGCTGGAGCTTCTCCTCGGAGAACTCGGAGAACTCGGAGGAGTCGGAAAACCCGGAGTGTTCGGACTCGGACATGGTCTCTCCATCCTCCCGCGGTCAGAACGAGAACGGGACGTAGCAGGCGGCGGCCAGGATCACGGCGCCCCAGCCCAGCAGCGCCGGCCGGCGGTACCACGCCTCGTCCCCGGGTGCGGGCGGCTCGGCCATCCCCGGCGACCGCGTGCCGTACACCAGGCCCTGGAGCTCGCGCTCCCGCTTCGGCGCGGTGAACAGGGACACGGCGACCATGACCACCGCGCCGGCCACGAACCCCGCGATGGCGGAGACGAAGTTGGCGCCCTGGTCGGTGGGGATGCCGATGATGCCCTTCTTGTAGATCACGAAGTAGTTGACCATCGCGGTCACGGTGCCGGCGAGCAGCCCCCAGAAGCCGGACTTCGCGGACGCCCGCTTCCAGAACATGCCGACGATGAAGACGACGAACATCGGCACGTTGAAGAAGGAGAACAGCGTCTGGAGGTACGCCATGATGTTGGAGAACGACGAGGCCAGGAACGCCGTGCCGATCGACGCCAGCACACCGATCGCCGTGATCAGCCGCCCGAACCGCACGTAGTACGCGTCCTCGCGGTGCCGGACCACGTACTTCGACCAGATGTCGTTGGTGAAGACGGTGTTGAAGGACGACACGTTGGCCGCCATGCCCGCCATGAAGGCCGCGAGCAGCCCGGTCACGGCGATGCCGAGCACGCCGTTGGGCAGCAGCTGCTCCATCAGGTAGGGGATGGCGTCGTTGTACTGCAGGCCCGAGCCGGTCGTGCCGATCTTCGGCACCAGGGCCGCCGCGACCAGGCCCGGGATCATCACCAGGAAGACGATGAAGACTTTCGGGTACGCGGCGATCAGCGGGGTGCGCTGCGAGGCGGAGAGGTTCTTCGCGGACAGCGCGCGCTGCACCTCGGCGAAGTTCGTCGTCCAGTAGCCGAAGGAGAGCACGAAGCCGAGGCCGAGCACGATGGTCAGCCAGTTGGCGCCCAGCGGGTTGGCGCTGCCGATGCCGGTGCCTCCCCAGGCGGTGGTGAAGTTGTGGCCGTGCAGGGTGGTGAGCCGGTCGGTCAGGCCGCCCCAGCCGCCGACCTTCTTCAGACCGAGGACCGTGATGGGGATGAGGGCCGCCAGGATCACGAAGAACTGGAGCACCTCGTTGTAGATGGCGGAGGACAGACCGCCGAGGGTGATGTAGGCGAGGACGAAGGCGCCGGCGACCACGATGGCCACCCACTGGGGCCAGCCCAGCAGCGCCTCGACGACGATGGCCAGGGCGTAGAGGTTCACTCCGGAGATCAGGATGGCCGCGAAGGCGAACAGGATCGAACTGAGGAGGTGGGCTCCCTTGTCGAAGCGCAGCAGCAGGAACTCGGGCACCGAGCGGACCTTGCTGCCGTAGTAGAAGGGCATCATCACCAGGCCGAGGAAGACCATGGCGGGGATGGCGCCGATCCAGTACCAGTGGACGGTGTAGGCGCCGTACTGGGCACTGTTGGCCGCCATGCCCAGGATCTCGGTGGCCGCCAGGTTCGCCGAGATGAAGGCGAGGCCGGTGATCCAGGCGGGCAGCGAGCGTCCGGAGAGGAAGAAGTCGAGGCTGGTCTTCACCGACCTGCGGGCGGCGAAACCGATGCCCAGGACGACGACGAAGTAGATCGCGAGGATCGTGTAGTCGAGCCAGTTGGTCGGGAGCCGGAGCTCGGCGGCCAGGTACATGGGTGTTCGCATGCGGCTTTCACCTTGCTTGGTGTTCTTTGTTTGATTGTGATGGTGACGGACGTGGGGGTTTGTGGTTTGATGTGTTCGGTTCTGTTTGATGCCTTGCTGGGTGTACGGATGGAGAGTCGCGGTGAAGAAGACCTCGACCCGGTTGGCCGACGGTCGTGAGCTCATCTACTACGACCTGAAGGACGACGCGGTGCGCGACGCGGTGGACCGGCGCCCGCTGGAACGCACGGTCACCACTTCGGAGGTACGCCACGACCCGCTGCTCGGCGACGCGGTGGCGATCGCCTCGCACCGGCAGGGCCGCACCTACCACCCGCCGGCCGACGAGTGCCCCCTGTGTCCCTCGCACGGGGACCGGCTGAGCGAGATCCCCGACTCGTGGTACGACGTCGTCGTCTTCGAGAACCGTTTCCCCTCGCTGGCCGGCGACTCCGGCCGCTGCGAGGTCGTCTGCTTCACCTCCGACCACAACGCCTCCTTCGCCGACCTCACCGAGGAACAGGCGCGACTGGTGCTGGACGCCTGGACCGACCGGACCTCCGAGCTGTCGCATCTCCCCTCCGTCGAGCAGGTGTTCTGTTTCGAGAACCGTGGCCCCGAGATCGGGGTGACGCTCGGGCATCCGCACGGACAGATCTACGCGTACCCCTTCACCACCCCCCGCACCGCGCTGATGTTGCGATCGCTCGCGACACACAAGGAAGCCACCGGCGGGGAGAACCTCTTCGACGCCATCCTGGAGAGGGAACTCGCCGATGAGCGGGTCGTCCTTGAGGGTGAACACTGGGTGGCCTTCGTGCCGTACGCCGCGCACTGGCCGTACGAGCTCCACCTGTACCCCAAGCGCCGCGTCCCCGATCTGCTCGCCCTGGACGAGGCGGCACGCTCAGAATTCCCCAAGGTTTATCTGGAACTCTTGAGGCGCTTCGACCGGATCTTCGGGGACGGTGAGCCTCCCACGCCGTACATCGCCGCCTGGCACCAGGCGCCGTTCGGCCAGCTGGAGGACTTCGAGGGCGTCACGCGGGACGACTTCGCGCTTCACCTCGAGCTTTTCACCATCCGCCGCACCTCCGGCAAGCTGAAGTTCCTCGCCGGTTCCGAATCCGGCATGAGCGTGTTCATCAACGACGTGCCGCCGGAGCGCGCGGCTCAGCGATTGCGAGAGGTAGCGAGTTCATGAGCGGGAAGTACCTGGTGACGGGCGGTGCGGGTTACGTCGGCAGCGTGGTCGCCCAGCACCTGCTGGAAGCCGGACACGAGGTCACCGTCCTGGACAACCTCACCACCGGCTTCCGCGAGGGCGTGCCCACCGGGGCCGCGTTCGTCGAGGGCGACATCCGCGACGCGGGCAAGTGGCTCGACGCCTCCTACGACGGCGTCCTGCACTTCGCCGCGTCCTCCCAGGTCGGCGAGTCGGTCGTGAAGCCCGAGAAGTACTGGGACAACAACGTCGGCGGCACCATGGCCCTGCTCGGCGCGATGCGCGAGGCGGGCGTGCGCAAGCTCGTCTTCTCCTCCACGGCCGCCACCTACGGCGAGCCGGAGCAGGTCCCGATCGTCGAGACCGCGCCGACCAGGCCCACCAACCCCTACGGCGCCTCCAAGCTCGCCGTCGACCACATGATCACCGGCGAGGCGGCGGCCCACGGGCTCGGCGCCGTGTCGCTGCGCTACTTCAACGTGGCCGGCGCGTTCGGCGCGTACGGCGAGCGCCACGACCCCGAGTCGCACCTGATCCCCCTGGTCCTCCAGGTCGCGCAGGGCCGCCGGGAGTCGATCTCCGTCTTCGGCGACGACTACGCGACGCCGGACGGCACCTGCGTCCGCGACTACATCCACGTCGCGGACCTCGCCGAGGCCCACCTGCTGGCCCTGAAGGCCGCGCGGTCCGGCGAACACCTGATCTGCAACCTCGGCAACGGCGAGGGCTTCTCCGTCCGCGAGGTCATCGAGACCGTCCGCAAGGTCACCGGCCACCCGATCCCCGAGGTCGTGGCCCCCCGCCGGGGCGGCGACCCCGCCGTCCTGGTCGCCTCCGCCCGCGCCGCCCGCGAGCGCCTCGGCTGGCAGCCGACCCGCTCGGACCTCGCCGGTATCGTCGCCGACGCCTGGGAGTTCGCCCAGCACATCGCAAGGGAGCACTAGTGGGGGCACAGCAGGTCCGCGAGGACTTCGCCGCACTGTACGGAGCCGAACCGGAGGGCGTCTGGTCGGCGCCCGGCCGGGTCAACCTGATCGGCGAGCACACCGACTACAACGACGGCTTCGTCATGCCGTTCGCCCTGCCGCACGTGACGACCGCCGCGGTCTCGCGCCGCGGCGACGGCGTGCTGCGCCTGCACTCGGCGGACGTCGAGGGCGGCGTCGTGGAACTCTCCCTGGACGCGCTCGCGCCGCAGAGCGACCGCGCGTGGACGGCGTACCCGGCCGGCGTCCTCTGGGCGCTGCGCGAGGCCGGGCACCCGGTCACCGGCGCCGACGTCCACCTGTCCTCGACCGTCCCGACCGGCGCGGGCCTGTCCTCCTCGGCGGCCCTGGAGGTCGTCGTCGCCCTCGCCCTGAACGACCTGTACGAGCTCGGCCTCCAGCGCTGGCAGCTGGCCCGGCTGTGCCAGCGCGCCGAGAACGTCTACGTCGGCGCGCCCACCGGCATCATGGACCAGACGGCGTCCGCGTGCTGCGAGGAGGGCCACGCCCTCTTCCTCGACACCCGCGACCTGTCCCAGCAGCAGATCCCCTTCGACCTCGCGGCCGAGGGGATGCGGCTGCTGGTCGTCGACACCCAGGTCAAGCACGCCCACAGCGACGGCGAGTACGGCAAGCGGCGCGCGGGCTGCGAGAAGGGCGCGGCGCTGCTCGGCGTGGACGCCCTGCGGGACATCCCCTACGGCGAGCTCGACGAGGCCCTTCAGCGGCTGGGCGACGAGGAGGAGGTGCGCCGCCTGGTGCGCCACGTCGTCACCGAGGACCAGCGGGTCGAGCGGGTCGTGTCCCTGCTGCGGTCGGGCGAGACCCGGGCGATCGGCCCGGTGCTGACCGAGGGCCACGCCTCCCTGCGGGACGACTTCCGTATCTCCTGCCCCGAGCTGGACCTGGTCGTCGACACCGCGCTGGCGAGCGGCGCCCTGGGCGCCCGGATGACCGGCGGCGGCTTCGGCGGCTCGGCGATCGTGCTCGCGGAGGCCGCCGACGTCGACACCGTCGGCAAGGCCGTCGAGGAGGCCTTCGCGGCGGCCGGCTTCACGGCCCCCCGCGTGTTCGAGGCGGTACCGGCGGCGGGGGCGCGCCGGGTCGGCTGAGCCGGTCAGAGCAGCGATTTCGTCAGCGTGTACTCCGTGATCCCCGGCGGATAGCCGGGGATCACGCCCACCACCTCGTAGCCCTGCCTGCGGTAGAAGTTCGGCGCCTGGAAGTCCCAGGTCTCCAGGCGGGCGTGGTGGCAGCCGTGGCCGGCGCGGGCGATCCGCTCGGCCTCCGCGAGCAGGCGCGAGCCCAGGCCCGCGCCGCGGTGGCGGGCGTCGACCCACAGGTACGTCACGTGCAGCCAGGTCGCCCAGGTGTGGCCGACCATTCCGCCCGCGAGATCACCCGTCCCGTCCGACGCCCACACGTGCAGCGGACGCTCCCGTTCGCCCGGCGTGCCGTGCAGGGCGGCCAGGACGGGCGACGCGGCCGTGTTCGCGTCGCGCAGGCGGGCGCGGAGCAGATCATGTCGGGCCTTGTCGACTTCCGCCTCAATACGAAACATGCGGCACACCATAAACGCGCCGGACGGCCAGTTCTGCAAATAGCCTTCCGCCGCACGCCCCGGTCCGTACCCTGATGTGCAGCACCGGTGGGGGCCGGTGCTGATCAGGGGGCGAGACACGCGGGTACGACGCCCGCGGTGGGGGTAGCAGTGTCCGCACGGCGGCGGCCGTGCGGTTGTGTTTCCGTCAACCGTGGGGTCGTACCCGCAAGGTCGTCGTTTCCCGGACCAGTGGGGGTTTCAGTGGTTCGCATTCGAGTCCTGGTCGTCGACGACCACCGCATCTTCGCCGAGTCGCTCGCCGCCGCCCTGGCCGCCGAGCCCGACGTCGACGTCTCCGCCGCCGGCAGCGGCCCGGCCGCGCTGCGCTGCCTGGAGCGGGCGGCCGCCGAGGGCCGCCGCTACGACGTGCTGCTCGTCGACGCCGACCTGGGCGGCCATGTGCCCGGCATACGCCCGGCCGTGCCGGTGCAGGAGGGCGACGAGGAAGGCCTCGTCGACGGGATCTCGCTGGTCGCGGGCGTCCGGTCGGCGCAGCCGGGGGTACGGACCGTGGTCCTCGCCGAGAAGGACGACCCGCGCCGGGCCGCTCTCGCGCTCCAGGCCGGCGCCTCGGGCTGGGTCGCCAAGGACTGCTCGCTGTCCCGGCTGCTGAACGTCATCCGCGGTGTCCTGCGCGACGAGACGCATCTGCCGCCCGCCCTGCTCACCGGGGTGCTGCGGGAACTGACCGCCGCGCGCAAGCACCGCACGGAGAGCGAGCGGCTGGTGGAGTCCCTCACCCCGCGCGAGCGGGAGGTGCTGCGCTGCATGGTCGCGGGCCTCGGCCGCAAGGCGGTCGCCGAACGACTGTTCCTCTCCCCGCACACCGTCCGCACCCACATGCAGAACGTCCTCGGCAAACTGGGCGTCCACTCCACCCTCGCCGCGGTCGCCCTGGCCCGGCGGGCGGGGGTCGGGCCGGTCGATCTGGAGCCTGCCGGGCGGATCAGGCCGGAGGAGACCAACAGCGCCTGACCAGCCCGCGTCTCCGGTCTGGTCCGCCCGGCAGGCTCCTCAGCCGGGGATGTTGTCGAACGGGGCGGTCAGCTGGCGTAGCAGGCCGGCCAGTTCGCTGCGCTGGGCGCTGGTCAGCTCCGCGAGGATCGCCCGTTCCTGGTCCAGCAGGCCCGCCAGCGACTGGTCCGCGCGGTCCCGGCCCTCGCCGGTCAGGCGGACCAGTACGCCCCGCCGGTCGCTCGGGTCGGGCAGCCGCTCCACCAGGCCCTTCTTGGCCAGCCGGTCGATGCGGTTGGTCATCGTGCCCGAGGTGACCAGGGTCTGGGTCAGCAACTGCCCCGGCGAGAGCTGATACGGCGTCCCCGCGCGCCTGAGCGCGGTCAGCACGTCGAACTCCCAGGGCTCCAGCTGGTGCTCGGCGAAGGCCAGCCGACGCGCCCGGTCCAGGTGCCGGGCCAGTCTGCTGACCCGGCTGAGTACCTCGAGCGGTTCCACGTCGAGGTCCGGGCGCTCCCGGCGCCACGCAGCGACCAGCCGATCGACCTCGTCCTCCATGACGATCAGTGTAGTGGTTGTGTCGACATGAAGTCTCTTGATGTGAAGTCTCTTGACGTCGAGATAGTCGGGTTGGGAAGGTGGGGAACATGACCACTCCCGCCTGGGATCCCGCCCAGTACCTCCGGCACGCCGGCCACCGCGCCCGCCCCTTCGCCGACCTCCTCGCCCGCGTCCCCGACCTCCCCGGCGACCCGCCCCGCATCGCCGACCTCGGCTGCGGCCCCGGCAACGTCACCGCACTGCTCGCCGCACGCTGGCCCACCGCCCACATCACCGGGTACGACAACTCGCCCGAGATGCTCGACAAGGCCCACGTCGACCACGCGGGCCCCACGGCGGGCGGCGGCCGCCTCGATTTCGCCCCCGCCGACGCCCGGACCTGGACGCCCGCCGAGCCCCACGACCTGATCATCAGCAACGCCACGCTCCAATGGGTCCCGGACCACGCCGGGCGCTTCGCCGACTGGATCGCCGCCCTGAAACCCGGCGGCACCTTCGCCTTCCAGGTCCCCGGCAACTTCGCCGCCCCCAGCCACCGCCTGATGCGCTCCCTGGCCCACTCCGCCCGCTGGAAGGACCGCCTCGCGGACGTCCTGCGCCACGAGGACGCGGTGCTCGCGCCCGAGGCGTACCTGGAACGGCTGACCGGGCCGGGCTGTACGGCGGACGTGTGGGAGACGACGTACATCCACCTGCTCCAGGGCGAGGACCCGGTCCTCGACTGGGTCAAGGGAACGGGCCTGCGCCCGGTCCTCACCGCGCTCGCCGACGACCCGGAGGCGCGCGAGGACTTCCTGGCCGAGTACCGCGCGGCCCTGCGCGAGGCCTACCCGGCAGGCCCGCACGGCACGCCGTTCCCGTTCCGGCGGATCTTCGCCGTGGCGACGAGGGAGACCTGATGCTCACGGCCGTGGACCATGTGCAGCTGGCGGCTCCGCCGGGGAGCGAGGACCTGTTGCGGGCGTACTACGTGGACGTCCTCGGCATGACGGAGATCCCGAAGCCGCCGGCGCTGGCGGCGCGCGGGGGCTGCTGGTTCCAGGCGGGGGTCGTGCAACTGCATCTGGGGATCGAGGCGGCCCCCGCCGGAGGCGGAAAATGTGACTACCGGCCCGCGAAGAAGGCGCATCCGGGGCTGCGGGTGACGGGTATCGGGGCGTACGCGGCGCGGCTGGCGGCGCTCGGGGCGCCGGTGACCTGGGACGACAACCTGCCCGGCCACCGGCGCTTCTACTCCGAGGATCCGGTGGGCAACCGGCTGGAGTTCCTGGAACCGGTGACTACGGCTTCCTCAGGGCGTCCAGGCTGATGTCGATGTCGATGTCGAAGGGAGCGGTGACCTTGAGGCGTTCGTGGTACGTGCCCGTCGGCCCGTACGCCTTGGTCACCGGGTCGAGCTCGTACGTCCGGATCACCGGCTGCTGATTCCCCTCGGCCATCTCGACCAGCCAGAAATAGGGGATTCCGGCGGCTGCGTACTTGAAGGGCTTGGTGTCGTGGTCCCGGGCCTCGGAGTCCGGGGAGACGACCTCGACCGCGAGTACCAGGTCCGCCGCCTCGAACCGGGTCTGCTCAAGTCCGGCCACCGCTTCCGCACGGACGACGCTGACGTCGGGTTCAGGACCGTTGCGGCGGTTCAGGACCACGGTCATCTCCCGCTCGACGCTCAGGTGGTCCGGCAGTGTCGAGCGCAGGCGGTTCACCAGCAAGTCGATCATCAGCATGTGGAAACGTCGCTGCGGACTCACGAAGACCAAGCTCCCGTCGATCAACTCGGTGTGCGGCGGGAGGTCCGGCAGGGTGAACAGGTCGTCGACCGTGAAGCCCTCGGGGGGCGGCACGGGCAGGTGGATGCCGGGCTCGAAGTCGTGGGCGGCGCTCGGCTCGGCAGTCATGGTGATTCCTCCCATGAGCGGGATTCAACAGCCTGGATACCCACCGTAGCCGCCGGAACCGGCAAAGGTCATCACATCGGGTGATCAACACCCGGTGCCGGACACCACTAGTGCCGCGGCAGGCAACGTTTGCCCGTCAAGGAGCGGCGTCCGGTGCGTGCTCTCGGCGTGCCGGGTGCGAGCCCTCTTACTGGATGTACTTGGGCTTGTGCCCGGTGCGGCGAGAGTGCGTGCCGGGCGTCGCGACGGGGCGAACGTTGCCTGTCGCGGCACTAGCTCTTCCGATGCCCTATCAACCGCGGCTTGGGCTCCAGCCCGTCCAGCCCGTGCCACGCCAGATTCACCAGATGCGCGGCCACCTCGGCCTTCTTCGGGCGGCGTACGTCCAGCCACCACTGCCCGGTCAGCGCGACCATGCCCACCAGGGCCTGCGCGTACAGCGGGGCCAGCTTCGGGTCGAAGCCGCGCAACTTGAACTCGCGGCCCAGGATGTCCTCCACCTGGGTGGCGATGTCGGAGATCAGCGAGGCGAAGGAACCCGTGGACTGCGGGATGGGGGAGTCACGGACCAGGATCCGGAAACCGTCCGTGTACTCCTCGATGTAGTCCAGCAACGCGAACGCGGCCTGCTCGCACAGCTCACGGGGATGCCCGGCGGTGAGGGAGCTGGTCACCATGTCCAGCAGGCGCCGCATCTCGCGGTCCACCACCACCGCGTACAGCCCCTCCTTGCCCCCGAAATGCTCGTACACCACCGGCTTGGACACCCCGGCCTTCGCCGCGATCTCCTCCACCGACGTGCCCTCGAAACCTTTCGCCGCGAAGAGGGTGCGACCGATCTCCAGCAGCTGCTGGCGGCGCTCGGCACCGGTCATCCGGGTGCGACGCGCTCGCCGCGGCTTCTCATTGCTCGGGGTGCTGCTGGAGTCGGTCGCCACGGCGTCAATCATGCCGCCTCGGCCGGCTCCTTCCGGCGCCGAGAGCCGCCTTCCTGGGGGTTACGGCGCGAATCGATACGGGAGCGTGACGGCCAGCGCACGTCGTACGCCCAACCGAGCTTCTCGAACCAGCGGATGAACCGGGCGGAGGAGTCCAGCTGGCCCCGCTCCACACCGTGCCGCGCCGACGTCGGGTCGGCGTGGTGCAGGTTGTGCCAGGACTCGCCGCAGGACAGGACCGCCAGCCACCACACGTTCCCCGAACGGTCCCGGGACTTGAAGGGGCGCTTGCCGACCGCGTGGCAGATCGAGTTGATCGACCACGTCACATGGTGCAGCAGCGCCACCCGGACGAGCGACCCCCAGAAGAACCCGGTGAACGCGCCCCACCACGACATGGTGGCCAGACCGCCGATCAGCGGCGGCAGGGCCAGCGACAGCGCCGTCCACAGCACGAACTGGCGCGAGATCGCCCGGATCGCCGGGTCCTTGATCAGGTCCGGCGCGTACTTGTCCTGCGGCGTCTGCTCCTCATCGAACATCCAAGCGATGTGTGCCCACCACAGGCCCTTGACCAGCGCCGGAACCGTCTCCCCGAACCGCCACGGCGAATGCGGATCACCCTCCGCGTCGGAGAACTTGTGGTGCTTGCGATGGTCGGCCACCCAGCGCACCAGGGGACCCTCGACCGCCAGCGAACCCATGATCGCCAAAGCGATCCGCAACGGCCGCTTGGCCTTGAACGAACCATGCGTGAAGTACCGGTGGAAACCGATCGTGATGCCGTGGCAGCCCAGGAAGTAGAAGAACACCAGCAGACCGAGATCCAGCCAGCTCACCCCCCACCCCCACGCCAGCGGCACCGCCGCCAGCAACGCCACGAACGGGACGGTGATGAAGAGGAGCAGCGTGATCTGCTCGATCGAACGCTTCTGCTCGCCGCCCAGCGTGGCGGAGTGGCTCGGGGTGCCGGTCGACTGCGGGGCGTCTTCCATCACATCGGAACTTGAGGTCATGCGCGTCCCCTGTGGGGTCGAGGGTCGAGACAGGTGCCGGTCGGAGGGGAACCAGCGGGACTCGAGCGGTCCTTCCCTACGGTTCCGTAACCTACGGCGTCGTAAGTATGGCAGCGTGTCTACCGGCGGCAAGAGCCCAAGAACCTGCGCGTCCCGGCGGACACCTATCCTTGGAGTCGGTCGGACAGCGCGGTCCGCTCTGTTTTCTTCCCGGATGCCCGGCCCGTATGCGGCGCCCACCGCGCGGCAGACGGCCCAGACACACGGGTCCCCTCCCAGACGAGCTTCAACACTGCAAGGAGCCGCACCTGTGAGCAGTGCCGACGACCAGACCACCACGACCAGCACCGAGCTGCGCGCCGACATCCGGCGACTGGGTGACCTCCTCGGCGAGACCCTCGTCCGCCAGGAAGGCCCCGAACTGCTCGAGCTCGTCGAGAGGGTCCGCCGCCTCACCCGCGAGGACGGCGAGGCCGCCGCCGAGCTGCTGCGCGGCACGGAACTTCAGACCGCGGCCAAGCTGGTCCGCGCCTTCTCCACCTACTTCCACCTCGCCAACGTCACCGAGCAGGTCCACCGCGGCCGCGAACTGCGCGCCAAGCGCGCCGCCGAAGGCGGCCTCCTCGCCCGCACCGCCGACCGCCTCAAGGACGCCGACCCCGAGCACGTCCGCGAATCGGTCACCCACCTCAACGTTCGCCCGGTGTTCACCGCACACCCCACCGAAGCCGCCCGCCGGTCGGTCCTCAACAAGCTCCGGCGCATCGCCGCGCTCCTGGAGACCCCCGTCATCGACTCCGACCGCCGCCGCCACGACACCCGGCTGGCCGAGAACATCGACCTCGTCTGGCAGACCGACGAGCTCCGCGTCGTCCGCCCCGAGCCCGCCGACGAGGCCCGCAACGCCATCTACTACCTCGACGAACTGCACGCCGGCGCCGTCGGCGACGTCCTCGAGGACCTCACCGCCGAACTGGAGCGGGTCGGGGTGAAGCTCCCCGACGACACCCGCCCCCTCACCTTCGGCACCTGGATCGGCGGCGACCGCGACGGCAACCCCAACGTCACCCCCCAGGTGACCTGGGACGTCCTCATCCTCCAGCACGAACACGGCATCAACGACGCCCTCGACACCGTCGACGAACTCCGCGGCCTGCTCTCCAACTCCATCCGCTACACCGGTGCCACCGAGGAACTCCTCGAATCCCTCCGCACCGACCTCGAACGCCTGCCCGAGATCAGCCCGCGCTACAAGCGCCTCAACGCCGAAGAGCCCTACCGCCTCAAGGCCACCTGCATCCGGCAGAAGCTCGCCAACACCAAGCAGCGCCTCGCCAAGGGCACTCCCCACGAAGAGGGCCGGGACTACCTCGGCACCACCGAGCTCCTGACGGACCTGCGGACCATCCAGACCTCACTGCGCGCACACCGCGGCGGCCTCTTCGCCGACGGCCGCCTCGCCCGCACCATCCGCACCCTCGCCGCCTTCGGCCTCCAGCTCGCCACCATGGACGTCCGCGAACACGCCGACGCCCACCACCACGCCCTCGGCCAGCTCTTCGACCGCCTCGGCGAGGAATCCTGGCGCTACGCCGACATGCCCCGCGACTACCGCGCCAAGCTCCTCGCCAAGGAACTCCGCTCCAGAAGGCCGCTGGCACCCACCCCGGCCCCCGTCGACGCGGCCGGCCAGAAGACCCTCGGCGTCTTCCAGACCGTCAAGAAGGCCCTCGAAGTCTTCGGCCCCGAAGTCATCGAGTCCTACATCATCTCCATGTGCCAGGGCGCCGACGACGTCTTCGCCGCCGGAGTCCTCGCCCGCGAGGCGGGCCTCCTCGACCTCCACGCCGGCTGGGCCAAGATCGGCATCGTCCCCCTCCTGGAGACCACCGACGAACTCAAGGCCGCCGACACCATCCTGGAGGACATGCTCTCCGACCCCTCCTACCGACGGCTCGTAGCCCTGCGCGGCGACGTCCAGGAGGTCATGCTCGGCTACAGCGACTCCTCCAAGTTCGGCGGCATCACCACCAGCCAGTGGGAGATCCACCGCGCCCAGCGCCGCCTCCGCGACGTCGCCCACCGCTACGGCGTACGCCTGCGCCTCTTCCACGGCCGCGGCGGCACCGTCGGCCGCGGCGGCGGCCCCAGCCACGACGCCATCCTCGCCCAGCCCTGGGGCACCCTCGAAGGCGAGATCAAGGTCACCGAACAGGGCGAGGTCATCTCCGACAAGTACCTCATCCCGTCCCTCGCCCGCGAGAACCTGGAACTGACGGTCGCCGCCACCCTCCAGGCCTCCGCCCTGCACACCGCACCCCGCCAGTCCGACGAAGCCCTCGCCCGCTGGGACGCCGCCATGGACGTCGTCTCCGACGCCGCCCACGCCGCCTACCGCGAACTCGTCGAGGACCCCGACCTGCCGACGTACTTCCTCGCCTCCACGCCGGTCGACCAGCTCGCCGACCTGCACCTGGGCTCGCGGCCCTCCCGCCGCCCCGGCTCGGGCGTCTCGCTCGACGGACTGCGCGCCATCCCGTGGGTCTTCGGCTGGACCCAGTCCCGCCAGATCGTCCCCGGCTGGTTCGGCGTCGGCTCCGGCCTCAAGGCCCTGCGCGCCGCCGGACTCGACACCGTGCTCGACGAGATGCACGGCCAATGGCACTTCTTCCGCAACTTCATCTCCAACGTCGAGATGACCCTCGCCAAGACCGACCTGCGCATCTCCCAGCACTACGTCGACACCCTCGTCCCCGACGAGCTCAAGCACGTCTTCGACACCATCAAGGCCGAACACGAGCTCACCGTCGCCGAAGTCCTCAAGATCACCGGCGAGAAGGAACTGCTCGACGCCACCCCCGTCCTCAAGCAGACCTTCGCCATCCGCGACGCCTACCTGGACCCCATCTCCTACCTCCAGGTCACCCTCCTCAAGCGCCAGCGCGACGCCGCGGCCGCCGGCGAGCAGCCCGACCCGCTGCTCTCCCGCGCCCTGCTGCTGACCGTCAACGGCGTGGCCGCGGGCCTGCGCAACACCGGCTGACCCACCGCACACGGCATGAGAATGCCCCCGGGTTCACCCGAACCCGGGGGCATTCTCATGCCGTACATCAGACGGAGAGGTCACACCGTCACGAAAGCCGCCGTCAGCAGCGCGACCCCCGACCCCGCCAGCACCCAGGCCGCCCGCGTCCGCCGCAGACCACCCGCCACCACCACCGACGCCAGCAACAGCGCACCGCCCAACGGCACCCACGCGTAAAGAATCCCCGCCGGCCCCGAACGCACCACCTCGTCCGTCCCCGGCTTCACCACCACGCTGTACGTACCGCCCCGATGCACCGCCACCGTCTGAGCGATCACCACCCGACCCCGCGCCCTCGACCCCGAAGACACCGGACGGTACGACCCGGTACACGCATCCTCACCACACGACGCCACCGTGATCGTGCCGTGCTCCCGCCCCTTCGCCAGCATCACGTGCTGCGCCGTACCCCACGACGCCCACACCCCCGCGATCAGGATCAGCGCCGTCACCGTCCCCATCGCGGCGAACTGACCGAACCGGAGCGCGACGGACGAGGCCTGACGAGAACGAGTGGCGGCGGCAGCAGGCATGGCCGGGATCATTGGCCATCCCCCTACGACCGGTCAACCTCCCCGGGCGACAAGTCAGGAGTTGTACGTACTCTGCGCCCGCTCCAGCCCCTCGATCACCAGAGCCTCCACCGCGTCCGCCGCCCGGTCCACGAAGTAGTCCAACTCCTTCCGCTCCGCGGAGGAGAAGTCCTTCAACACGAAATCGGCCACCTGCATCCGCCCCGGCGGCCGCCCGATCCCGAACCGCACCCGGTGGTAGTCCGACCCCATCGCCTTCGTCATCGACTTCAGCCCGTTGTGCCCGTTGTCCCCGCCGCCCAGCTTCAGCCGCAAGATCCCGTAATCGATGTCCAGCTCGTCATGCACGGCCACGATGTTCGCCACCGGCACCTTGTAGAAGTCCCGCAGCGCGTTCACCGGACCACCCGACAGATTCATGTACGACATCGGCTTCGCCAGGATCACCCGGCGGTTCGCCGGCCCCGGAGGACCGATCCGCCCCTCCACCACCTGCGCCTGCGCCCTGCCCGCACGCTTGAACCTCCCCCCGATCCGCTCGGCCAGCAGGTCGGCCACCATGAAACCCACGTTGTGCCGGTTCATCGCGTACTCGGGCCCTGGATTACCGAGCCCCACGACGAGCCAGGGGGCGTTGGCGCCAGTGGTCACGTCCATGTCTCCTTGATACGCGCCAGCCGCTGCCCCCCACGGGAACAGCGGCTGACGAAACGATGATGAGAAGCGAGGATCAGGCCTCGGCGACCTCTTCGCCCTCGGTCTCCTCGCCCTCCGGGGCCTCCTCGACCTGCGCGGCCAGGACCTGGAGGACGACGGCGTCCTCGTCGACGGCCAGGGTCACGCCGTTCGGCAGCGTGATGTCCTTGGCGTGGATCGAGGCACCGGCCTCCAGACCCTCCACCGACACGGTGACCGACTCGGGGATGTGCGTGGCCTCGGCCTCGACCGGCAGCGCGTTCAGCACGTGCTCGAGCAGGTTGCCACCCGGGGCAAGCTCGCCCTCGGCGTGCACGGGGATCTCGACCGTGACCTTCTCGCCACGCTTGACCAGCAGCAGGTCCACGTGCTCCAGGAAGCCCTTGATCGGGTCACGCTGCACGGACTTCGGGATCGCCAGCTCGTTGGTCTTGCCGTCGATGTCCAGGGAGATCAGGACGTTCGGCGTACGCAGCGCCAGCAGCAGCTCGTGGCCCGGAAGGGTCAGGTGCAGCGGGTCCGAACCGTGGCCGTACAGCACACCGGGAACCTTGCTGTCACGGCGGATACGACGGGCGGCACCCTTGCCGAACTCGCTACGGGTCTCGGCGGCGATCTTCACCTCGGACATGTTCACTCCTCGTAGAACATCAGGAAACGATGTGGGGTCCCCCCGCTCGAGCGGAGTCGAGAGTGGGGGAGGTTACCCGGCCACGAACGGCCTGCTACGAAGAGCGCGTCGATTACGGACCGCCGTACAGCCCCGAAAACGGGGTACGGCCTCCCTCGCCGAGCAACTGAAGCAGTCTACTCGGAGAGGGAGGCCGGACCAAAAGGATCTTCAACTAGCCCGCGTGAGAGCTGTGCAGAAACCTCACTGCTCGTCGAAGAGGCTCGTCACCGAACCGTCCTCGAACACCTCACGCACCGCACTCGCGATCGTCGGAGCGATCGACAACACCGTGATCTTGTCCAGCTCCCGGTTCAGCTCACCCGGCGTCGGCAGCGTGTTCGTGAACACGAACTCACTCACCCGCGAGTTCTTCAGCCGATCCGCCGCCGGCCCCGACAGCACGCCATGCGTCGCCGTCACGATCACATCCTCCGCACCGTGCGCGAACAGCGCGTCGGCGGCAGCACAGATGGTCCCACCCGTGTCGATCATGTCATCGACGAGGACACACACACGCCCCTTGACCTCACCCACGACCTCGTGGACGGTCACCTGGTTCGCCACGTCCTTGTCACGCCGCTTGTGCACGATGGCGAGCGGCGCACCGAGCCGGTCGCACCAGCGGTCCGCCACCCGCACCCGACCCGCGTCCGGCGACACCACGGTCAGCTTGTCCCGCTCCACCTTCCGGCCCACGTAGTCCGCCAGCAGCGGAAGCGCGAACAGGTGATCCACCGGCCCGTCGAAGAAGCCCTGGATCTGATCCGTGTGCAGATCCACCGTCAGGATGCGGTCCGCACCCGCCGTCTTCATCAGGTCCGCGATCAGACGCGCCGAGATCGGTTCACGACCACGGTGCTTCTTGTCCTGCCGCGCGTAACCGTAGAACGGCACGATGACGGTGATGGAACGGGCCGACGCACGCTTCAACGCGTCGATCATGATCAACTGCTCCATGATCCACTTGTTGATCGGAGCCGTGTGGCTCTGAATCAGGAAACAGTCCGCACCACGCGCCGACTCCTGATAACGCACATAGATCTCGCCATTCGCGAAGTCGAAGGCCTTCGTCGGGACGACCCCGACACCCAGCTGGTGGGCGACCTCCTCGGCAAGCTCGGGGTGGGCGCGGCCGGAGAAGAACATCAACTTCTTCTCGCCGGTCGTCTTGATCCCGGTCACAGCACTGTCTCCTCAGAGGTCTCTCAGCAGGTGGGGTGCAGGATGTGCACTTATCACGGTACGCCGTGTTTGACGCACCCGTTTCCGGTCAGCCCTCGCGCGACCCCTGCCCAGAAGCCGCCTCGGCCGCCTTCGCCGCCGCACTCCCCGGACGTTTGCGAGCCACCCAACCCTCGATATTCCGCTGCTGACCACGGGCCACGGCCAGCGAACCCGGCGGCACATCCTTCGTGATCACGGACCCCGCGGCGGTGTACGCGCCGTCCCCGACCGTGACAGGCGCCACAAACATGTTGTCCGAACCGGTACGGCAGTGCGAACCGATCGTGGAGTGATGCTTCTCCTGGCCGTCATAGTTCACGAACACACTGGCCGCACCGATGTTCGTGTGGTCACCGATCGTCGCGTCACCCACGTACGACAGGTGCGGGACCTTGGTCCCCTCCCCGATCGAGGCGTTCTTCGTCTCGACGTAGGTGCCGATCTTGCCCTTGACGCCCAGCCGCGTCCCCGGACGCAGATAGGCGTACGGCCCCACACTCGCCTGCGCCCCGACACGAGCCCCGTCGGACACCGTGTTGTCCACCCGGGCCCCCGCACCCACATGCGTGTCCTTCAGCCGGCTGTTGGGACCGACCTCCGCACCCTCGGAGAGGTGAGTGGAACCATGCAGCTGCGTGCCGGGGTGAACGACGGAGTCCTGCTCGAAGGTGACGGTGACGTCCACCCACGTCGTCGCCGGGTCGATCACGGTCACACCGGCGAGCATCGCCCGCTCCAGCAACCGGTCGTTGAGGATCCGACGCGCCTCCGAGAGCTGCACGCGGTTGTTGATCCCGGCGATCTCACGGTGATCACCCGCCACGGAAGCCCCGACCCGGTGACCGGCCTCACGCAGGATCCCGAGGACGTCGGTCAGGTACTCCTCGTGCTGGCTGTTGTTCGTCCGCACCTTCTTCAGCGCGTCGGCGAGCAGCTGCCCGTCGAAGGCGAAGACCCCGGAGTTGATCTCCCGGATCTCCCGCTGGGCGTTGCTGGCGTCCTTGTGCTCGACGATCGCGGTGACCGCACCGGTGGCATCGTCACGAACGATGCGGCCGTACCCGGTCGCGTCCGGAACCTCGGCCGTCAGCACGGTCACGGCGTTGCCGTCGGCGTGATGGGTCTCGGCGAGCCGCGCGAGGGTGTCACCGGTGAGCAGGGGAGTGTCACCGCAGACGACGACCACCGTCCCGTCCACACCGCTGCCGAGCTCCTCCAGGCCCATCCGCACGGCGTGCCCGGTCCCCTTCTGCTGCTCCTGCACCGCCGTGCGCGCGTTCGGGTCGACCTCGCCCAGGTGGGCGGTGACCTGCTCGCGGGCGTGGCCGACCACGACGACCAGGTTCTCGGGGTTCAACTCACGGGCGGCGGCCAGCACATGGCCCACCAGGGAACGGCCGCAGATCTCGTGCAGGACCTTTGGTGTGGCCGACTTCATACGGGTGCCCTCACCCGCTGCGAGAACGACGACGGCTGCCGGGCGAATGACGCTCACGGGGTTGCCCTTCGGCTTTGGACGGGTGGGGACATCCGCAGGATACCGGGGCGTTTCTTGGGGGACATGGGAGCGGGCCCTGACAGTGCTGTCAGGGCCCGCTACTTGTCATGCTCCCGGAGAAGGAATCGAACCCTCATTCAACGGACCAAAACCGTTTGTCCTACCTTTAGACGATCCGGGATGGTTTGCGTGCCATGTCCGATTTCGTTGATCGGTCTCGCGCACGGACAACACTATGCCGTACCAAGAGCCCTCGATGCGACGGTACAAGTCGGCACCCTTCAGGACTTTGACCACCAGGCAGCCCCGATAAGCGTCGCCGACGTTCTTTCGGACTGTCTTGGGGTTGTGCTTTTTGAGGGTGGTCTTGTTGAACGAAGCCCGGTCGGCGCCGATGAGGTCCGCCCAGTACCTTTCTGCGCCCGCAACGTCTGCCGTCTCGTGGATCATTACGCTGAACCTGAGGCGTTCCTGTTCGGCGCCGAGGAGCTCGAGCCATGCCAGGAAGACGTAGATCATGTCCGGGTCGCTGTTGATGAAGGCGACGGTCTCGCGGCGGGCGTAGGGCTTGTCCTTGCCGCCCTCCGCCCAGTACAGCCCGACGCCGAGCAGGAACAGTTCGCGGTCGGAGAGTTTGCCCACCGCGGCGGCTGCGGCCGCCTTGGTCTTTTGGCGCTCCTCGTCCCGTACTGCCAACTCGTGCTCCCAGCGTTTCCGGGCCGCGAGTTTGGCTTGCTCCGTAGGGTCGCGTCGTTCGGGCTTCGGCAGATCCCGCACCCATAGCGAAACCGAACCCCGTGAACACCCCAGCTCCGCCTCGATCTGGTCGTACGTCCACCCCTGAAGCCGCAACTCCCGTGCCTTCGCCCGCAGGTCGTCCTTCGCGTTCGGCCGCTTCGTCCACTCCGGTGGTGGTTCCCCCTTCACCAACTGGTTGAGGATGTCGTTGTTGAAGATCTTCAGCTCGTCCCGGATCTGCCGAAGACTGAGCCCCGCCCGCCGCAAGGCGACCGCCCGCTCCCGCAGCGCCTCGAAGTCCGCGTACTTGCCTGCTGAATGTGCCATAGGCATACCGTCCGGGCGGAATGCTCGCTTCCGGGGTCGAACGGGTGTGGTTCAGCAGTTCGAGGGATACCGGCCGGTTTCGCTGTTATTCGATTACGGAGTGTGGTGTAGGCCAGTCCGCGAAACTCACCGGAAAAGCGGCACTCGCCGAACGTAGGCTGGACGCATGACCACGACGGGGGAAGAGCACGCCACGGGCCCGACCGGCCCGTGGTGGTGGGCGAGGTGGCGCAGTGCGGTGCTCGACGGGAGTCTCGCGCTGGTGTCGGCTCTGGAGTGCGGCGCGGAGGGGATCCCGTTCGCGCGTGATGCCGGGATTCCGGTGGCCGTCGGCATTGTGTTCGGGTTGCTCGCCGGGTCGGTGCTGCTGATTCGCCGCCGGTGGCCGATCGCCGTCGTGCTGGTGGCGATCGCGATCACTCCGGCCCAGATGGGTTTCCTGATGGGGATCGTGGGCCTGTACACGCTGGCCGCGTGTGAGCTGCCGCGTCGGATCATCGTGGCGCTGGCGGGGATGTCCCTGGTGGGGACGATGATCGTGACGTTCGTGCGGGTGCGGCAGGACATGGCGCGGGGGGATCTGACGCTGGGGGACTGGTTCGTCCCCTTCGCCTCCATCACGACGTCCCTCGGGCTGACCGCGCCCCCGCTGCTGCTGGGGCTGTACGTGGGTGCCCGGCGCCGGCTCATGGAGAGTCTGCGGGAGCGGGCGGACAGTCTGGAGCGGGAGCTTCAGTTGCTGGCCGAGCGGGCGGAGGAGCGGGCCGAGTGGGCGCGCGGCGAGGAGCGGACGCGGATCGCGCGGGAGATGCACGACGTGGTCGCGCACCGGGTGAGCCTGATGGTGGTGCACGCGGCGGCGTTGCAGGCGGTGGCGCGGAAGGATCCCGAGAAGGCGGCGCGGAACGCGGCGCTGGTGGGGGACATGGGGCGTCAGGCCTTGACCGAGCTGCGGGAGATGCTGGGGGTGCTGCGGTCGGGGGACGGTGTGGAGCGGCGGGCCGCGCAGGCGCAGTTGGCGGCTGTGGATGTGGTGGCCGCGAAGGTGGCTTCCCGGGCCGCGGACGAGGACGGGCCGTGTCTGTCGGAGCTGGACGAGCTGGTGGGGCAGTCGGCCGCCGCGGGGATGGTGGTGGATCTCTCGGTGGAGGGGGACGCGCGGTCGTATGCGCGGGAGATCGAGCAGACGGCGTACCGCGTGGTGCAGGAGGCGTTGACGAACGTCCACAAGCATGCGGCGGGTGCGAAGACGTATGTGCGGCTCGCGCATCGGGTGTCGGAGATCGCGATGCAGGTGGAGAACGAGCCGCCGCCGGAGGTGGGGTCGGCGTCGGCGGTGGGGTTGCCGTCGGGTGGTAACGGCCTGGTGGGGATGCGGGAGCGGGTCGCGGCGCTGGGTGGGGTGTTCGTGTCGGGGCCGACGGATGCGGGGGGTTTCCGGGTGTCGGCGGTGATTCCGGCGGCGTGAGCCGCGGGGGCGGCGGGGTCAGCCGGCGGTGAGGCGTACCGGTGCTATGCCGGAGATGAGCGCTGTGAGGGCGTGGTCGATGTCGGGGCCGAGGTACCAGTCGCCGGTGTGGTCGAGGGCGTAGACGCGGCCCGCTGCGTCGATGGCGAGGAGGGAGTGGGTGTCGGTCTCCTCGCCGAGGGGGCAGACGTCGGTGTCGAGGGCGCGGCCGAGGTCGCCGAGGGTGCGGGCGTGGTGGACGCCGTGCAGCGGGTCGAGGTGGAGGGTCGCGGGGGCGATCTGGCGGCCGGGGCCGGTGGGGGTGATGTGGAGGCCGCCGAATTCGGCCCAGGCTTCGACGGCCGCGGGGAAGACGGTGTGGCGGTGGCCGGCGGGTGAGGTGTGGTCGCGGAGGGTGTCGGCCCAGTATTCGGCCTGCTTTATGTCCCAGCGTCCGGGTTGCCAGCCTGCGGTGCGCAGGGCGGCGTCGACGGGGACGGAGAAGCGTGTGGTGGTGCGGTCGGTGTGCATCTGCCCTTCGTTCGTCGTGCTGGTGCGGAGGTTCGCGGGTGGTGGGTTCAGTCGTCGGTGGTGGGGTCGACGATGCGGACGCCGAAGTGGGCGCTGAGGGCGGTGCAGGCGCGGCAGGGGGTGGCGAAGCTGCCGTGGAGGGGGTCGCCGTCCTCGCGTATACGGCGGGCGGTGAGTTTGGCCTGTTTGAGGGCTTTGCGCGCTTCGCTGTTGGTCATGGGTTTGCGGACGGCGCGTTTGCTGCGGGCGGTGTCGGCGGCGGTGATGTGGCGGGAGATGAGGATGGTTTCGGCGCAGCGGCCGGTGAAGCGGTCGCGCTGGCCGCTGGTGAGGGCGTCGAGGAAGTCCTGGACGAGGGGGTGGAGGGGTGGGGTGTGGTCGCTGCGGGCGGCGGTGCCGGTGAGGGTGGTGCCGCGGACGGAGAGGGCGGCGGCGACGGTGGGCAGGATGCCGTCGCGGCGGTGCAGGAGGGTGGGGGCGTGGGGCGTCTCGGTGTTGCTCCAGCCGATGCGGGGGTCGCCCGCGTGTACGTCTCCACCGCCTCCGGCCTGGATGGTGTTCATGGTCCTCTTTCCCTCCCGGGCGTCCCCCGAAGGACACAGATTGCCAAATCGCGTGGCGGGTGCGGAAGCTGGGGCGGTGCGACACGCCCTGGTCGGGTCAGGCTGTCACGGCGGGGTGACGGCTGGTCACGGAAGTGGAGGGCCGGTGACCGGGGTCGGCGTACCGCATAGGCTGTCGGCATCCGCGATCGAATCCGCCGTACAGGCCTGAGAGAACGCCGCAGGGGGCTACCGCCATGACGACAGGTCGGCTCGGGCAGCAAGCCGCGCCGCCGAACGCGGCCTATGCCGGGCAGGTCGTGCATTTCCCGGATCCGGTCCGGGCCGCACGTCACCCGAGAGGGGTACGTGTCGACGAGCGCGGGTACCCCGATTTCTCGCCGTACGCGCGTGCGGCGGCGGAGGTCGCCGAGCCGCCCGAGGGTTTCGGTGTCGATGAGTTGCGGCTGACGGATTACGTGTCGGCCAACGCGGCGTTGGCGGCGACGGGGCACGAGTTGTGGGACACGGTGCCGGATGTGGCGACGCCGCACGGCTGGACGTGGCATCACGTGGTGGGTTCGCGGCGGCTGGAGCTGGTTCCGGTCGAGGTGAAGGCGTTGCTGCGGCATCACGGTGGGGTGGCGACGTCTGGGGTGGACCATGGGAAGCGGGGGACGCGGCCGTTGCAGGAGACGCGTCCGGCGCATTTCGGTCTGCCGAAGTCGGGTGTGGCGGTGACGGAGTCGCAGGTGCAGGGGGTCGAGGAGGACCTGGGGTATCGGTTGCCGGGTGCTTATCGGTCGTTCTTGAAGGCGGCGGGTGGGTGTGCGCCGGTGGGGACGGCGTTGGTCGCCGAGCTGGGGTTGCTGGTGGATCAGCCGTTCTTCACGGTGCGGGACGAGGCCGCGGTCAATGACCTGGTGTATGTGAACAAGTGTTTGCGTGACCATCTGACGAAGGATTACCTGGGGGTGGCCTTCGTGCAGGGTGGTCTGCTGGCGGTGAAGGTGCGCGGCGAGCGGGCCGGTTCGGTGTGGTTCTGTGCGTACGACGACGCGCGGGACGTGGATCCGGCGTGGCCCCCGGCGGAGCGGGTGGAGCGGTTGCTGCTGTCGTGTGGTGACGACTTCGACGCCTTTCTGTCGCGGCTGGCGGGCAGTCCGCCGGAGTTGGAGACGGTGGCGAACCTGATGGTGGACGGCGGTTTCGCGCATGCCGTTCCGGTCTCTTCCGTGGGGGAGTGAGCTTCGGCGATGGTGACGTTCGCGCAGGCGCAGGAGCGCGCGGAAGAGTGGATCAACGGGGACGTGCCCGTGTACCAGCATCGTGAGGTGCGGGTACGGGAGTTCGAACTCGGCTTCGTGGTGTGGGGTGAGGACCGGGCGGAGGGCCCGCGGTCGGACGCGGGCGGGCAGCGGCTGGTCATCGCTCGGGACAGTGGTGAGGCGACCTTGTGGCCGGCGTTGCCGGTGGGTGAGGTGATCCGCCGGTACGAGGAGGAGTACGGCCGTGAGGCCGAGGTGGCGGACGCGGTGCCGGCGCCCGCGGCGCGGGTGGATCTGAATCAGACGTCGTTCTTGTTGAGTCCGCCGGAGTGGTTGCAGGAGGCGGCGGACAAGCTGGGGATTCCGGATCGTCGGTCGCAGGGTGGTGAGTTGCCCCGGACGCAGGCGGGCGTGCCGGTTCCGGGGCCTGCCGGCGCTTCGGGTGCCGAGCCGTCGGACGCCGCGCCGGCAGATGCCGTGCCCTCTGGCGTCGCGCCGTCGGACGCCGCGCCCGCGGATGGCGTGCCGGGCCGTGGTGCGCCGTGGCCGGCCGCCGGGGTGGATGAGCGGGGCGGTTCCGAGGGGCCGGCGCCCGCGGGGGCGACGCCTTGGGCGGGTACGGACACCAACGGGGATGCGGGTGAGGACCGGTCCGTGCCGTTGCCGGCGACGGTGTTCGCGCCGCCGCTGAGTGAGTCCGGCGGTGGTTCGCCGACTCCGCCGGATGCCAAGACGGCGTTGCTGTCGGGGGGCAGTCAGCTGCCGCCGACGGCTGTCGCGCCGGCGGTGGACGGTCCGGGGGCTCCGGCCGCCGTGCCGGTTCCGGGGCCCGCGCAGGGGAGCACGCCGCCGCCGGGTGCGCCGTCGTACGGCTATCCAGCGGCGCCGGGTGTGCCGCAGGCGAGTACGCCTCCGCCCCCGCCTCCGCCGGCTGCGGGTGTGCCGCCGCAGGGCAGTGCTCCGCCGCCTCCGCCGCCGGGCGGCCCGCAGGGTGCTCCCGGGTACGGCTATCCGCAGGCCCCGGGAGCACCGACGGGTGTTCCGGGCGCGCCTCAGCCTCCGGTCGGTCCGGGGGGCCAGGGCGGGCCCGGTGGTCCGGGTGCCCCGGCTGCTCCGGGGCGGCCGTTGGCGCCGAACGCCGGGGACATCGCGGACGCCGCGACGAGCAAGGCTGCGCCTCCGCCGCGCCGGGCGCGTGGTGGGGCGGGTGCGCCGCCTCCGCCGCCGGGTGCTCCGGGGGCGCCGGGTGCCGCGCCGCCGCCTCCGCCGGGTGCGCCCGGGACGCCGGGTGCTCCGGCGGGCGGGTATGTGCCGACGCAGTTCGTGTCGGCGCTCGGTCCGGAGGGGCCCGCGGGTCCGCAGCCGCCGGGTGCCCCGGCTGGTCCGGGTGTGCCCAACCCGCCCGCTCCGCAAGGGCCTTCCACGGGCGGTGGGCGTAATGCGGTGCATCACGCGGAGACCGTGCTGGCCGCGCCCCCGGTGTCCGGGCCCGGCGCACCTCCGCCGCCTCCCCCCGGTGTACCGGCTGCCCCGCAGCCGATGCCGCAGGGCGCGATGCCGCCGCCTGGTGCCATGCCGCCTCCCGGTGCCATGCCCCCGCCTGGTGCCATGCCGCCCCCCGGTGCCATGCCCCCGCCTGGTGCCATGCCCCCGCCCGGTGCCACGCCGCCGCCCGGGCAGCCTCCGGCGTACGGCTACCCGCAGCAGCAGGGGCAGCCGATGGTCGGCCCGGGGTATCAGGCCGTGCTGCGCTATCGCGCGCAGGATGGTTCCGAGCAGCAGCTGATCCGGCGTTCGGCGCCGGGTACGCCGCACCCGGAGTGGCAGATCTTCCATGAGCTGCGTGCGATGAACGTGCCGCCGAACCAGGTGCTGGAGCTGCACACGGAGCTGGAGTCGTGCGAGCTGCCGGGTGCGTACTGTGCCCGGATGATCCGGGAGCAGTGGCCGCAGGCGCGGATCGCGAGCATCGCGCCGTACGGGACCGATCACGCGAGCCGGCAGCAGGGCATGCAGCAGTTGCTGGCGCACCAGGGCGAGTTGCACCAGGTCGCGGACGGTCCCGCGCGGCCGGCGCCGGTGCGGGCCCCGATTCCGCCGGTGCAGCCCGCGCCGCCGATTCCGCCGGAGGCGATCGCGCAGGAGCTGGCGGCGGCGTTCGGGCCGGGGGTCTTCCGGTTCGACCAGGGGGCGGTGTCGCGGCAGGGCGTGCCGCCGATCGTGGCGCACACGCTGGTGGTGGCCGGGCTGCCGCTGGACCTGGGCCCGTTCTTCTGGGCGCAGGCGCAGCCGGGGCGTCCGGTGCCGACGCTGGCGGAGCTGGCGGCGGAGCGTGGGGTGCAGCCGGCGCCGGACGCGGGGTCGTACCTGGTCATGGGTACGGACTTCGGCAAGGCGATCTGTGTGCAGTACGGGACGGCGAACATCGTCGCCGTGCCGGTGGAGGCGGGGCCGGGCGGTGGGCCCGTACCGCCGCAGTTCGTGAACTCCGGGCTGCCGGAGTTCGCGCGTTGTCTGGCGCTGCTGGGCCGGATGTGGCGGCTGCGGTTCGGGCTGAATCCGGAGCAGGCGGGTCGCTGGACGGTCGATTTCCAGGCGCAGTTGGCCTCGCTGGACCCGGCGGCGCTGGGGTCGCCGGAGAGCTGGTGGTCGGTGCTGCTGGAGCAGATGTGGGACGGGCTGCTTTGACATGCTCCTCGCCCTGAAGGGCGAGGATTTTGGCCTTCCCGACCGACCCCCGTGCCGCTACGCGGCACGGGGGTCGGTCGGGAATCCGTGGCTTCCTGTTTCTTCGTGCCGTGCCGGGATTGCTCCTGGTCTTACCGGCGCTCCGCAGGCCGATACCGCCAGTCCGGCGGCCGTCTTCACGTTGATCGCGGCGTTGGTGTCCCGGTCGTGGACGGTGCCGCAGGCGGTGCAGGTCCATTCCCGGACGCTGAGGGGTTTGGGCCCGTCCTTGACGCCGCAGGTGGAGCAGATCTGGGAGGTCGGCTCGAAGCGGCCGGCCTTCACCAGGGTCCGGCCGTATCGATGTGCCTTGTATTCCAGCATGCTGGTGAACGATGCCCAACCGGCGTCGTGCACGGACTTGGCCAGCTTTGTGCGGGCCAGTGCCGCCACCGACAGGTCCTCCACGGCGATCCCTTGGTTTTCGGAGATCAGTTTCGTGGAGAGCTGGTGATGGAACTCGCGGCGTGCGTCGGCGACTTTGGCGTGGGCGCGGGCGACCTTGAGTCGGGCCTTGGCGCGGTTCTTTGATCCCTTCTGCTTGCGGGACAGCTCCTGCTGGGCCTTCCTCAATTTCTTCTCCGCGCGTCGCAGGAAGCGCGGGGAGTCGATCTTCGTGCCGTCGGAGAGGACGGCGAAGTGCTTGAGGCCGAGATCGATGCCGATGGTGCGGTCGGTTTCGGGCATCCGTGCGGTGTCGGCGGTGGGATCGGTGTCGATGACGAAGGAGGCGAAGTACCGCCCGGCCGCGTCCTTGATGACGGTGACGGAGGTGGGGGTGGTGGGCAGCGTGCGGGACCACTTCACCTTCACCGCGCCGATCTTCGGCAGGTTCAGACGGCCGCTGTCGGAGACGTTCCAGCGGGCGTTGGCCGTGAACCGGATCGACTGCCGCGCGTCCTTGCGGGACTTGAAACGGGGCGGCCCGGTCCTGGGGACCTTGCGGGTGTCCTTGAGGGAGGCGAAGAAGTTACGGTATGCGGTCTCGGCATCCCGCAGGGACTGCTGGAGGACGACGGCGGAGACCTCACCCAGCCAGCAGCGTGCCGCCGTCTGCTTCGCTTCGGTGATCAGCTTTCGGGACAGCTGACCGGCCGTCGGGAACGACTGCCGGGCTCGGCGAGCTTCCTCACGGGCACGGACCGCGTCGTTGAACACCGCCCGGGCACACCCGAACGCCCTGGCCAGTGCGGCGCGCTGACTGGCATCCGGGTAGAGCCTGAACGCGTACCGGAGCTGCATGACGATCACTGTAGAAAGCTCGAACACCCACCGTCACCGGGAACATGTGCGCGAGATGTCACCGGTGCCGTGCACTGCCCGGCTCCGCCGGAACAACACCGTGACGCCCCCCGTCACCACCGCGGCGTTCGCTTCGCCCCCGGCCTGAAAGGCCGGAGTGCGGTGAATCAGGTAGCGCGGCTGGTGGAGTCGGTGGGGCCGGACCCGGGTGACCGGGGTCGGCCCCTTCGCGTGCTGCCAGAACCTTGCCGTGTTGTGTCTGCGGAGTGTCGCGTTATGAACACTTGCGTCCGATACATCAAGATATGCGCGAAATCATCATTTCGTGTGTGTCTGGCGGAGAGGGGTTCACAGAATGGGCAGTGCACCGGTGTCGTCGCACGGCTTCGTCTCCGTCCGGGGGCGCGGCTACCGGCCCGACCGGGTCGACGCGTGCGTCGAGGCGCTCTCCCGGGAGCGGGACGCCGCCTGGGAGCGGGCCGCCCGGCTCACCGTGCTCGCCAAGGACATGGCGGCGGAGGTGGCCCGGTTGCGCGAGGCGGTGGCGCAGCTCGCGCCGCCGACGTACGAGTCGCTCGGCGAGAGTGCGCGGCGTCTCTTCCAGCTCGGGGTGGAAGAGGCGCACGCCGTACGGGAGTCCGCGCGGGACGCCGCGCGGACCGAGCTCGCTCAGGCGCAGGCGTACGCCGAGGGCGTGGGCGGGGCGGCCCAGGAGTACGCGGACGCGCTCGTCGGGGATGCCGAGGAATGGGCCCGTCAGCGGCTGCTCGCGGCGCAGGCCGAGGCCGACGCCCTCCGGGTCGGTACGCGGCGGGTGGTGAAGGAGAGCCGCAGCGAGGCGCTCGCGGCGCTGCGGGAGGTACGGCAGCGGACCTCGGGGATGCTGACCGAGCAGGCCCGGGAGCACGCCGAGCGGTGGGCGGCGGTGGAGCGGGAGGAGGTCGAGCGGTCGGCCGCGCTCGACGCGCTGCACGTCGAGCAGGTGGCCCGGGCGGAGGCCGCGGTCTTGGACGCGGAGCGGGAACTCGTGGCGGCGAGGGAGGGGGAGGCGCCCGGTCAGGAGGAGGCACGCGCGCGTGCCGCGGAGATCCTTGCCGAGGCCCGGGTGCGCGAGGACCTGATCGCCCGGGAGACGGAGCGGGTGCTGCGCGAGCACGGGGAGACGTGGGACCTCATGCAGGCACAGATGGACTCCGTGCGCAGCAGCCTCACGACCTGGAAGGGCCGAGGGGCCGAGTAGCCGAACCGGATGCCCACCGTGCGGCGGCCCTGGCTCCGGCTGGCACTGGACCGTGGGCCTTCCTCCGGCTGGTGCTGGGCGTCGTGTCTTGCTCCGGCCGGCGTGGGCCTTGTGCGTCCTGCCTTCGCCTGGCGTCGGGCTGCGGGTGTCGTCCTGGCCGGTGCCGGGCCGGGTGCCTCGCTCCGGCTGGTGCTGGGCTGTGCGCCTTGTCTCTCGCGGCTCGGGCTGTGTGTCGTGCCGTGCCGCGCGCGTTCCGTCCCTCCGGGCGCGGGCCGCGCGCGGCGCCCGGTCCCGTCCGGGCCCTTCCTCCGGCGGTGCGTCTACCGTCGTACCACCCCCGCCAGGATCCAGCCCTCCACCGCCTCGTACTGCCGTCGTTGCTCCTCGGCCTTGCGCCGGCCGCAGGCCACCGTGCCCAGCCAGCCGAAGGCGAAGCCGGCGGGGATGGAGGCCAGGCCCGTGGTGGTGAACGGGAACCAGTTGAAGTCGGCGTCGGGGAAGGCGGCGACGGGGGAGCCGGAGACCAGGTTGGTGCCCGGCATGAGCAGCAGGACGGCGAGGGAGCCGCCGATCAGGGTGCACAGCAGGCCCGTTCGGGTGTAGCGGCGCCAGAAGAGGCTGTACACCAGGGCGGGGGCGATGGCGGAGGCGCCCAGGCAGAAGGAGAGGGTCACCAGGGGCTGAAGGCTGTGGTGCTGGACCAGGGTGGCCAGGAGGATCGCGGGGATGCCGATCGCCAGGGCCGAGAGCCGGGCCAGGGTCATCTCGCGGGTCGCGGACATCTCCTGCACGCGGGTGGCGAAGACGTCGTGGGCCAGGGAGTTGGCGCAGGCGAGGATCATTCCGGCGACGGAGGCCAGGAGGGTCAGGAAGATCGCGGACGTGACCGTGGTGAACAGCAGCGTCTCCGCGGTGGAGATGTCGGAGCCGAACGCGGCCCGCGCGCCCAGCAGGTAGGCGGTGTTGCCGTGCGGGTCGGCCCCCGCGATGGCCCTGCTGCCGACCAGGGCCGTCGCGCCGACCGCCACGACCGTGATGACCAGCACGAACAGGGCCACGCAGGACACCGCCCAGGACATCGAGCGGCGCACCTGGCGGGCGCTGGAGGCGGTGTACATGCGCATGGTGATGTGCGGCAGGCAGGCGCCGCCGAGCACGATCGTCAGCTCGGACGTGATCATGTCCAGGCGGGGTGCGGCGCCGCCCGCGAACTGGAGACCGGAGTGGAGGAAGGCCGGTCCGGCGCCGCTCTGCCGCGCGGCCTGGTCGAACAGGGCGCCGGGGTCCCAGTCGAAGCGGTGCAGGACGAGTACGGCGATGACGGCGCCGGAGCCGAGCAGCATCACGATCTTCAGGATCTGGATGAGGGCGGTGCCCTTCATGCCGCCGATCGCCGCGTAGCTGATCATCAGGGCGCCGATGCCGACCACGCATCCGGTCTTCACCGACTCGTTGGAGAAGCCGAGCAGGAACGCCATCAGCTGTCCCGCGCCCGCCAGTTGCACCAGCATCAGCGGCAGCAGCGCGGCGATGGTGACCGCGCAGGCCGCGATCCGCGCACCGCGTCCGGGCGTGCGGCGGGCCAGCGCGTCGCCCATGGTGAAGCGGCCGGCGTTGCGCAGGGGTTCGGCCAGCAGGAACATCAGCAGCATCAGCGACAGGGTCGTGCTCAGGGCCAGCACGATGCCGTCGTAGCCGCACAGGGCGATCACGCCGCCGGTGCCGAGCACGGTCGCCGCCGAGATGTAGTCGCCGGCGATGGCGAGGCCGTTGCGCAGCGGGGAGAGGGAGCCGTAGCCGGTGTAGAACTCGTCGAGGTCGTCGCGGTCCGGGCCGGTCATCACGCACAGCAGCAGGGTGATGGTGGCGACGGTGCAGAAGGCGACCAGGGACATCGCCTGCGCCGAGTCGCTGAAGCCGGTCATCGTGCGGCCCCCCGCTTGGCGTCGAGTGCGGCCTGTTTGCGGATGCGGTCGGCGAGCGGGTCGACGCGGCGGCGTGCGGTGTGTTCGTAGAGGGCGATCGCCAGCCAGGTGACGGGCAGTTGGGCCAGGGCGAGCAGCAGGCCGGTGGGGATGCCGTCGGCGGCGGGGGTCGTCATGAGGTCCGGTGCGAACGCCGACAGCAGCAGGAACAGGGTGAAGTAGCCGAGCGCGGTGAGGGTGGCGGTGCGGCGCTGCCAGCGGTAGGCGCTGCGCAGGATCCGCAGATCGCTGTGGTGGCCGAGCGGTTCGCGCCGGGGCGCGGACCGGGGGTGGTGGGGTTCGGGGGGTGGTGGCTGCCAGGGGTAGGTGAGGTGGGGTGGGTGATGCGGTGGGTGCTGTGTGGGGTGCTGCGGAGGGTGGTGCGAGAACGGGTCGTAGGACATCCCGTGCTCCTTGCGTGGCTCGGGTCCGTGGCGGCGGACCGCAGGGAGGTGGGGGGGAGCGAGTGGGCACGCTACTCGCAGGCTTCCGGGGCGCGTGGGGTTTTCACCAAACTGGACGGTCGGTATGCGCTTACTATGCGCAAACGTGTCTGACCTCGGGTGTTACCGGCGTTAACCCGCGGGTGTGCGACCGGAGTCGGACCACCGGCCCCGGATGTACGCCCGCAGGCGGGCCCCCTGTGCCCCTGCGGGACGAGGGGTACGTACCTCCCCGAGGCGATGCCGGGGACGGTGCCGCCTCCTAGCGTCTCCGCCATGAACAGACCCCATGGACGCCGTCGCTCAGCCGCCGTCACGGCCACCGCGCTCGCCCTGTCGCTGCCGATCCTCGGTGCCGGCCCCGCGTCCGCCGCACCGGCGCCGGCCGCCGTCTCGTCCGCCCGTTCCGGCTCGGCCACCCACGCCGCCTCGGCCGCGCTGCCCCGCCCGACCGGCCCGCACGCCGTCGGCCGCAGCATGCTGCACCTCGTCGACACCCACCGTCCGGACCCCTGGGTGCCGTCCGCGGGCCCCCGGCAGCTGATGGTGTCGGTGTACTACCCGGCCCGGACCGGGACCCGCGGCCCGACCGCCCCGTACATGACCACCGAGGAGGCACGTCTCCTGCTGGCCATGAAGGTCCCGGACTCCACCGTCCCGCCCGAGACGATCAGCGGCATACGGACCTGGGCGCACCCCGGCGCGCACCCGGCGCACGGCAGGTTCCCGCTGGTGGTGCTCTCACCCGGCTTCACCCTGCCGCGTGCCACGCTCACCGGTCTCGCCGAGGACCTCGCCGGCCGCGGGTACGTCGTCGCGCTCGTCGACCACCTGTACGAGACCGCCGGTACGACCCTGCCCGACGGCCGGACGCTGCCCTGCGCCATCTGCGACGCGCCCCCGGCGGGCGGCCCCGCGGCCATCGCCGAGAGCCGGGCCAAGGACGTCTCCTTCGTACTGGACCGGCTCACCGGCCGGCATCCCGCATGGCGGTACGCCCGCATGATCGACCCGAAGCGGATCGGCATGGCCGGGCACTCCATCGGCGGTGACGCCGCCGCCGCGACCATGGCCGCCGACGACCGGGTGCGGGCCGGGGTGAACATGGACGGCACCTTCTTCGCGCCGGTCCCCGAGGCCGGTCTGGACGGCCGCCCCTTCCTGCTCTTCAGCGAGGCCACCGGGGTCGACGACAAGACCTGGAACCAGGCCTGGGACCGCCTGGACGGCTGGAAACGCTGGCTGACGGTCGCCGGGTCCGACCACGGCACCTTCACCGACGCGCCCCTGCTCGCGGAACTGCTCGGCGTCGCCGACCCGAACGTGCTCTCCTCGGGGCGCTCGGAAGCGATCACGCGCGCGTACGTGGCCGCCTTCTTCGACCTGCACCTGAAGGGCATCGCACAGCCGCTGCTCGACGGGCCGTCACCGCGGAACCCCGAGGTCTCCGTCCGGCTGCCCTGACCGGCCCGGAAGCGCTCACTCGGTGAGCACCGGAAAGCGCCGCGGCGCCAGCACCAGCAGCGCCAGGAACGCCAGCGCCGCCGCGCCCGCCGCCCCCAGGTACACCGCGTGCACGGCGTCGGCGATCGCCCGCCGGGTGGCCTCGGGCGCCGTGCCCGCGTCGAGCGCCCGGGTCACGGAGTCCAGGTCGCCCACGCCGCCCAGCCGGGCGGCCAGGACACTGTTGGCCACCGCGCCGAACACCGAGGCCCCGATGGTCTGCCCGGTCTGGCGGCAGAAGAGCACCGACGCGGTGGTGGTGCCGCGCTCCGCCCAGCCGACCGTCGACTGCACCCCGACGATCAGCGGCAGCTGGAACAGGCCCAGCGCGCCGCCCAGCAGCAGCATCAGCAGCGCCGGCTGCCAGGCCCGGCCCGGGAAGGGCAGGAAGGGGAAGGCGAGCAGGATCAGCGTGGCCGAGCCGATGCCCAGCATGGCGGTGTCGCGGAAGCCGATGCGCCGGTAGACGTGCTGGCTGAGTGCCGCCGACACCGGCCAGCTGAGTGTCCACACCGACAGGACGAACCCGGCGGCCACCGGGGCGAGGCCGAGCACCGACTGCGCGTACGTCGGCAGGAACACGGCCGGCGCCACCATCAGCAACCCCAGCGCGCCGAGTGCCAGGTTGACCGCCGCGATCGTCCGGCGCCGCCACACCCACCCGGGGATGATCGGCTCCGCCGCGCGCCGCTCCACCCACACCACGACCCCGATGAGGACGAGTCCCGTGCCGAACAGGGCCAGCGAGGGCGCCGACAGCCACGCCCAGGCCACCCCGCCCTGCACCAGCGCGGTCAGCAGGACACCGCCGCAGGCGAACACCGCCAGCGCGCCCGCCCAGTCGATCCGGGCAGGGGCCGCCGGGGCACGGACGGGTTCGTGCAGGTGACGGACGATCAGCCAGAGTGCGGCCGCCCCTATGGGCAGGTTGACCAGGAAGATCCACCGCCAGTCCGCGTACGCGGCGAGCACCCCGCCGATCCCCGGTCCCGCGACCGCCGAGACCGCCCACACCGTGGACAGCCTGGACTGGATCCGCGGCCGTTCGGCCAGCGGGTAGAGGTCCGCGGCCAGGGTCTGCACCGTGCCCTGCAACGCCCCGCCGCCCAGGCCCTGCACGATCCGGAACGCGATCAGCGCGGCCATGTTCCACGCGGTGGCGCACAGCAGCGAGCCGAGCAGGAAGAGGGCCGCGCCGGCGACCAGGACCGGCTTGCGGCCGAAGGTGTCGGAGAGCTTGCCGTAGACCGGCAGGGTGACGGTCACGGCGAGCAGGTATCCGGAGAACAGCCAGGAGAAGACGGAGAACCCGCCGAGGTCGCCGACGATCTGCGGTACGGCCGTGGAGACGATGGTGGAGTCCAGCGCGGCCAGCGCCATGGCGAGCATGAGGGCGGCGACGACCGCGCCCCGCCCGCGGGTCGCGGTGGGACGTGCCGTGCCGTCACGTATCGCGGGTGCCGTACCGCCCATCGAAGCCCCCGATCCCTTGCCCCTTGCACCTATCTGCCGGGGACAGCTTCCCACTTGACCCTCACGTGACGGCAGGGTGCAGCCTGTCGGGGCCGCCGGGTGGAGCGGGACCCCGAGAGCGGCTCCACCCGCGGGTGGACCGCCCCTAGGGGTTCATCCGTACAACGGCTGGGGGAGGGTTCGTACCGCCGGAGGACGAGACGGCACCGGCGTGGTCCTTAACCTGGCTTTACGCCGCTGGGGGGCGGCTGACCGAACCGGCGAGGGTGGGGTTAACCCCCCTGGAAGACGGGGCTTCGCACCAGCGCGCCGTGGCCCCGCCGGACGCGAGACTCATCGGCGTACCCAGAACGACGCACCGGCTCACCGGGGCGCACCCGCAGACCTGCTGACCGACATAGGAGACTTACCGTGACATCGGCTGTGACCATTCCCAGGCACGGGGGCACTGGAGGGCGTACGGCCGTTGCCGCGCGGGCGCGGCAGGTCGTGAAGGCGTACGGGTCGGGAGAGACCCGCGTCGTCGCCCTGGACCACGTCGACGTGGACATCGCCCGCGGCCAGTTCACCGCGATCATGGGCCCCTCGGGCTCCGGCAAGTCCACGCTGATGCACTGCCTGGCCGGGCTCGACACGGTGACGAGCGGCCAGATCTACCTGGACGACACCGAGATCACCGGCCTGAAGGACAAGAAGCTCACCCAGCTGCGCCGGGACCGGATCGGGTTCATCTTCCAGGCGTTCAACCTGCTGCCGACGCTGAACGCGCTCGAGAACATCACGCTGCCCATGGACATCGCGGGCCGCAAGCCCGACAAGGCGTGGCTGGACCGCGTGGTGGAGACCGTCGGCCTCGCCGAGCGGCTCAAGCACCGGCCCACCCAGCTCTCCGGCGGCCAGCAGCAGCGTGTCGCCGTGGCCCGCGCCCTGGCCGCCCGCCCCGAGATCATCTTCGGGGACGAGCCGACCGGAAACCTCGACTCCCGGGCCGGCGCCGAAGTCCTCGGCTTCCTGCGCAGGTCCGTGGACGAGCTGGGCCAGACCATCGTGATGGTCACCCACGACCCGGTGGCGGCGTCGTACGCGGACCGGGTGCTGTACCTCGCCGACGGCCGGATCGTCGACGAGATGCACCAGCCGACGGCCGATCAGGTCCTGGACCGCATGAAGGACTTCGACGCCCGGGGGCGTACGTCATGACCGTCCTGAAGACCTCGATGCGCAACTTCTTCGCGCACAAGGGCCGTATGGCGCTGTCGGCGATAGCGGTGCTCCTGTCGGTGGGCTTCGTGAGTGGGACTCTTGTCTTCACGGACACGATGAACACCACCTTCGACAAGCTGTTCCAGGCGACCTCCTCCGATGTGCAGGTCAGTGCCAAGGGCGCCTCCGACACGGGTCAGACGACCTCCGACACCGGCAAGCCGCCGGTGATGCCCGCCTCGGTGCTCGGCAGGATCCGGCACGCCCAGGGCGTCAAGGCGGCGGAGGGGACGGTGTTCTCCACCAGGGCGACCGTCGTCGACGCCAAGAAGGACAACCTCTCGCCCAGCAGCGGCGCCCCGACCATCGTCGGCAGCTGGAACGACAACGACGCCCGCACCATGAAGATCACCTCCGGTACGGCGCCCAAGGGCCCCGGCCAGATCATGATCGACGCCGACACCGCCGACAAGCACCACCTGGGGCTCGGCGACGAGATCGGTGTGATCACCACGGTCGGCACACACACCGCGCGCATCTCCGGCATCGCCACCTTCACCGTCACCAACCCCGGCGCGGCGATCTTCTACCTCGACACCCGCACCGCGCAGCGGACGCTCGTCGGCGAGACCGGCGTGTACACCAACGTCAACGTCACGGCGGCCAAGGGCGTGACCGACGACCGGCTGAAGAAGAACGTCGTGGCCGAACTCGGCGGCGGCGGTTACAAGGTGCAGACCGCCAAGGAGGTCGCCGACGCCAACCAGAAGGACGTCGAGAGCTTCCTGAACGTCATGAAGTACGCGATGCTCGGCTTCGCCGGGATCGCCTTCCTCGTCGGCATCTTCCTGATCATCAACACCTTCTCCATGCTGGTCGCCCAGCGCACCCGGGAGATCGGCCTGATGCGGGCCATCGGCTCCTCCCGCAAGCAGGTCAACCGCTCGGTGCTGGCCGAGGCGCTGCTGCTGGGCGTGGTCGGGTCCGTGCTCGGCGTCGGCGCGGGCGTCGGCATCGCGGTCGGCCTGATGAAGCTCATGGGCAAGATGGGCATGCACCTGTCGACGGACGATCTGACGGTCGCCTGGACGACCCCGGTGATCGGTCTGTTCCTCGGTGTCGTGGTCACCGTCCTGGCCGCCTACCTGCCCGCCCGGCGGGCCGGCAAGGTCTCCCCGATGGCCGCGCTGCGCGACGCGGGCGCCCCGTCCGACGCCAAATCCGGCTGGATACGGGCCCTGATCGGCGCCCTCCTCACCGGTGCCGGCGGCGTCAGCCTGTACGCCGCCGCCTCGGTCGACAAGGCCAAGGACGGCTCCCCGTACCTGGGGCTGGGCATCGTGCTGACCCTGATCGGGTTCGTCGTCATCGGCCCGCTGCTGGCCGGCGGCCTGGTGCGGGTGCTCAGCGCGGTGCTGCTGCGGATGTTCGGGCCCGTGGGGCGGATGGCCGAGCGCAACGCCCTGCGCAACCCGCGCCGCACCGGCGCCACCGGCGCGGCCCTGATGATCGGCCTCGCGCTGGTCGCCTGCCTGTCGGTGGTCGGCTCCTCCATGGTGGCCTCCGCCACCGACCAGCTCGACAAGACCGTCGGTACGGACTTCATCATCCAGAACGACAACGGGGACCCGGTCGTCCCGCAGGCGGTGAAGGCCGTGAAGTCGACGCCGGGCCTCGCGCGGGTCACCGAGTACAAGGTGGCTCGGGCCGACTACACCACCCCCGACGGCCAGACCCTCAAGGACACCGACATCACGGCGGCCGACCCGACGTACGCCAGCGACCTGCGCAAGAAGACCGTCGCCGGCGACCTCAAGGACGCCTACCTGCCCGACTCGATGTCCGTCCACGAGAAGTTCGCCAAGGCCCACGGCATCCACATCGGTTCGAAGATCGACGTCGCCTTCAAGGGCGGCGCCACCGCCCACCTGACGGTCCGCGCGATCACCAGCAGCGACGACGTGATCGACCAGGGCGCCAAGTACACCTCCACCGCCACGCTCGCCAAGTACGTGCCCGCCGGCAAGAGGCCGCTCGACCAGCTGGTCTTCGCCACCGCCAAGGACGGGCAGCAGGCCGCCGCGTACAAGGCGCTGAAGTCGGCCCTGCACGACTACCCGCAGTACAAGGTCCGCGACCAGACCGACTACAAGAAGAACCTGAAGGACCAGATCGGCCAGCTGCTGAACATGATCTACGGCCTGCTGGCCCTGGCGATCATCGTGGCGGTCCTGGGCGTGGTGAACACCCTGGCCCTGTCGGTGGTGGAGCGCACCCGGGAGATCGGCCTGATGCGGGCCATCGGCCTCTCCCGACGCCAGCTGCGCCGCATGATCCGCCTGGAGTCGGTGGTCATCGCCCTCTTCGGCGCCCTGCTCGGCCTCGGCCTCGGCATGGGCTGGGGAGCCACCGCCCAGAAGCTGCTCGCCCTGGAGGGCCTGAAGGTCCTGGACATCCCCTGGCCGACCATCATCTTCGTCTTCGTCGGCTCGGCCTTCGTGGGACTGTTCGCGGCGCTCATCCCGGCGTTCCGGGCGGGCCGGATGAACGTACTGAACGCGATCGCGACGGACTAGTGCCGCCACAGGCAACGTTCGCCCCGTCGCGACGCCCGGCACGCTCCCCCACTGCCTCAAGGGCGTGGGAGGTGCCCCCACTCGCCGCACCGGGCACAAGCCCAAGTACATCCAGTACGAGGGCTCGCACCCGGCACGCCGAGAGCACGCACCGGACGCCGCTCCTTGACGGGCAAACGTTGCCTGCCGCGGCACTAGCCGCACAGGCAGGAGCGGCCGTACGACCACCGCACACGGGGGTTGCGGGGGGAAATCCCGGCGCCGGGGAGTCTTGGGGGACTTCCCGGCGCCGGGTTCTTCGCTGTCCGCCGCGTGTGCTTCCCGACGGCCCGGGTCGCCGCCCTCCCCGGACCGGAAAGCGCAGGCTGTCCACAGCCGCCCGCGTCCGCGAGCGCGGCGTCGTAGGCTGGACACCCCCGGCCCGCGACGCGTGTCGGGCCCGTCGTGTTGCCCGCCCCGGACGAAAGCCGCCCCCGAATGAGCCTGCACGGTCTGCTCGACGCCGTAGTCAAGGACCCCGCCCTCGCGGAAGCGATCAAGGCGTCCGCCGACGGCAACCGCATGCACGTCGACCTGGTCGGCCCCCCGGCGGCCCGTCCCTTCGCGGTCGCCGCCCTGGCCCGCGACGCCGGCCGCCCGGTGCTGGCGGTCACGGCGACGGGGCGGGAGGCCGAGGACCTGGCCGCCGCCCTGCGCACGCTGCTGTCCCCCGAGGGCGTCGTGGAGTACCCCTCCTGGGAGACGCTGCCCCACGAGCGGCTCAGCCCGCGCAGCGACACCGTGGGCCGCCGCCTCGCCGTCCTGCGCCGCCTGGCCCACCCCCGCCCCGACGACCCCGAGACCGGCCCGGTCTCCGTCGTCGTCGCCCCCGTACGGTCCGTGCTCCAGCCGCAGGTCAAGGGCCTCGGCGACCTCGAGCCGGTGGCCCTGCGGACCGGGCAGACCGCCGACCTGAACGCGATCGTCGAGGCCCTCGCGGGGGCCGCGTACGCGCGCGTGGAGCTGGTGGAGAAGCGCGGCGAGTTCGCCGTGCGCGGCGGCATCCTCGACGTGTTCCCGCCCACCGAGGAACACCCCCTGCGCATCGAGTTCTGGGGCGACGACGTCGAGGAGATCCGCTACTTCAAGGTCGCCGACCAGCGGTCGCTGGAGGTCGCCGAGCACGGCCTGTGGGCACCGCCGTGCCGTGAACTCCTGTTGACGGAAGACGTCCGCACGCGTGCGCGTGCCCTCGCCGAACAGCACCCGGAGCTGGGCGAACTGCTCGGCAAGATCGCCGAGGGCATCGCGGTCGAGGGCATGGAGTCCCTGGCCCCGGTCCTGGTCGACGACATGGAGCTGCTGCTCGACGTACTGCCCAAGGGCGCCATGGCCGTCGTGTGCGACCCGGAGCGGGTACGCACGCGTGCCGCCGATCTCGTCGCCACCAGCCAGGAGTTCCTCCAGGCCTCCTGGGCGGCCACCGCGGGCGGCGGCGAGGCGCCCATCGACGTCGGCGCGGCCTCCCTGTGGTCCATCGCGGACGTCCGCGACCGCGCGCGCGAGCTTGACATGATGTGGTGGTCGGTCTCGCCGTTCGCCGCGGACGACGAGCTCGACGCGGACACGCTGAAGCTGGGGATGCACGCCCCGGAGACCTACCGCGGCGACACCGCCCGGGCCCTCGCCGACACCAAGGGCTGGCTCGCCGACGGCTGGCGCACCGTCTTCGTCACCGAGGGCCACGGCCCGGCCGCCCGCACCGTGGAGGTGCTCGGCGGCGAGGGCATCGCCGCCCGCCTGGCCGTGTCGGACGCGAAGACGGGCGACCTCGGCGAGCTCAGCCCCTCCGTCGTGCACGTCGCCTGCGGCTCCATCGACTACGGCTTCGTCGACCCGGCGCTCAGACTCGCCGTCCTGACGGAGACCGACCTCACCGGCCAGAAGGCGGCCGGCCGGGACGGCACCCGCATGCCCGCCCGCCGCCGCAAGACCATCGACCCGCTCACCCTGGAGACCGGCGACTACATCGTCCACGAGCAGCACGGCGTCGGCCGCTACATCGAGATGGTGCAGCGCACCGTCCAGGGCGCCACTCGCGAGTACCTCGTCGTCGAGTACGCACCCGCCAAGCGCGGCCAGCCCGGCGACCGCCTGTACATCCCCACCGACCAGCTGGAGCAGATCACCAAGTACGTCGGCGGCGAGGCCCCCACCCTGCACCGGCTCGGCGGCGCCGACTGGACGAAGACCAAGGCCCGCGCGAAGAAGGCCGTCAAGGAGATCGCCGCCGACCTGATCAAGCTGTACAGCGCGCGCATGGCCGCCCCGGGACACGCCTTCGGCGCGGACAGCCCCTGGCAGCGCGAGCTCGAGGACGCCTTCCCGTACGCCGAGACCCCCGACCAGCTCACCACCATCGCCGAGGTCAAGGACGACATGGAGAAGTCGGTCCCCATGGACCGGCTGATCTGCGGCGACGTCGGCTACGGCAAGACGGAGATCGCGGTCCGCGCCGCCTTCAAGGCCGTCCAGGACGGCAAGCAGGTCGCGGTCCTCGTCCCCACCACACTGCTGGTGCAGCAGCACTTCGGGACGTTCTCCGAGCGTTACGGCCAGTTCCCGGTCAGCGTGAAGGCGCTCAGCCGCTTCCAGACCGACACCGAGGCCAAGGCCGTCCTGGAGGGGCTGCGCGAGGGCGCCGTCGACGTCGTCATCGGCACCCACCGGCTGTTCTCCTCGGAGACGAAGTTCAAGGACCTCGGCCTGGTCATCGTCGACGAGGAACAGCGCTTCGGCGTCGAGCACAAGGAGCAGCTGAAGAAGCTCCGCGCGAACGTGGACGTGCTGACCATGTCGGCCACCCCCATCCCGCGCACCCTGGAGATGGCGGTCACCGGCATCCGCGAGATGTCGACGATCACCACCCCGCCGGAGGAGCGGCACCCGGTGCTCACCTTCGTCGGCCCGTACGAGGAGAAGCAGATCGGCGCGGCCATCCGCCGCGAACTGCTGCGCGAGGGCCAGGTCTTCTACATCCACAACCGGGTCGAGTCCATCGACCGGGCCGCCGCCAGGCTCCGGGAGATCGTCCCCGAGGCGCGTATCGCCACCGCGCACGGCCAGATGTCGGAGTCGGCGCTGGAGCAGGTCGTCGTCGACTTCTGGGAGAAGAAGTTCGACGTGCTCGTCTCGACCACGATCGTCGAGTCGGGCATCGACATCTCCAACGCCAACACCCTGATCGTCGAACGAGGGGACAACTTCGGCCTCTCCCAGCTGCACCAGCTGCGCGGCCGGGTCGGCCGAGGGCGTGAGCGGGGGTACGCGTACTTCCTGTACCCGCCGGAGAAGCCCCTGACGGAGACCGCGCACGAACGGCTGGCGACCATCGCCCAGCACACCGAGATGGGCGCCGGCATGTACGTCGCCATGAAGGACCTGGAGATCCGTGGCGCCGGAAACCTCCTCGGCGGCGAGCAGTCCGGCCACATCGCCGGCGTCGGCTTCGACCTGTACGTCCGCATGGTCGGCGAGGCCGTCGCGGACTACCGGCGCCAGCTGGAGACCGGCGAGATCCAGGAGGAGCCGCCGCTCGAGGTCAAGATCGAGCTGCCCGTCGACGCGCATGTCCCGCACGACTACGCGCCGGGCGAGCGGCTGCGCCTCCAGGCCTACCGGGCCATCGCCTCCGCCAACACCGAGGAGGACATCAAGGCGGTACGGGAGGAACTCGTCGACCGGTACGGCAAGCTGCCCGAGCCGGTGGAGAACCTGCTGCTGGTGGCCGGGCTGCGGATGCTCGCGCGCGCGTGCGGCGTCGGCGAGGTCGTGCTCCAGGGCAACAACATCCGCTTCGCCCCCGTGGAACTGCGGGAGTCGCAGGAGCTGCGGGTCAAGCGGCTGTACCCGGGGACGGTCATCAAGCCGGCCGTCCACCAGGTGCTGGTGCCGCGTCCCAAGACCGCGAAGGTGGGCGGCAAGCCGCTGGTCGGCCGGGAACTGCTGGGGTGGGTCGGGGAGTTCCTGGCCTCGATCCTGGGGTCGTGAGCAGGGGAGACGCGTGCGGATCGGTGAGCTGGCGACGGCTGCCGGGGTGACGCCCCGCGCCCTGCGGCACTACGAGCAGACGGGGCTGATCACTTCGGAGCGCGCCGCCAACGGCTACCGCGAGTACGACGCCGGGACGGTGGTCCGCGTCCGCAACATCCGGCACCTGCTGGACGCGGGCCTCACCCTGGAGGACGTACGGGCGTTCCTGCCGTGCCTGGACGGGGACGTCACCGCCGGATCCCCGTCCCCCAAAGGGCTGCGGGTCGCCCGGGACCGGCTGGCGGTGCTGGACGCGCGGATCGCGGCCCAGCTGGCGGTGCGGGAACGGCTGGCGGCGGCGCTGCGCGAGGTCGGGTGACCGGGCGCCGATGCCCATCGGCAGGTCGGGTGACCGGGCGTCGCCGTCCACCGGCAGGTCAGGCGACCACGGCGCCACCGTCCACCGGGAGGATCACGCCGGTGATGAACGACGCCTGCGGCGAGGCCAGTCGGGTGATCGCCCAGGCGACCTCCTCGGGGCGGCCCACCCGGCCGAGCGGGGTGTGGTCGAGCTGCCACTTGCGGATGGCGGCGCGCTGTTCGGGCGTGTAGCCCGAGTGGTCGGCGATCGGCGTCTCGACGGCGCCGGGGGCGACGGCGACGACCCGGATCCCGAGCGGGGCGAGTTCCACCGCCCAGCTGCGGGTGAGCACTTCGAGGGCCGCCTTGCCCGCCGCGTACAGGGAGTTGCCGGGCCAGCCGCGCTGACCGACGGACGTCGTCACGTTCACCACGACACCGCGGCTGTCCTCCAGCGCGGGGAGGGCGGCCTGGGTGAGCAGTACGGGGGCGAGGAGGTTCGTCGCGAGCTGGGGTCGCACGGACGCGCGTGAATAGGTGCGCAGCGACTCGGTGTTCACGACGGCCGCGTTGTTGACCAGCACGTCGATGCGCCCGTGGCGCTCGAGGGCGGTGCGGACGACGGTTTCCGGGCCGTCCTCGGCGGTGATGTCGGCGGGGAGGGTGGTGATCCCGGGATGACCGTCGGCGGTCTCGGCGAGGGGTGCGGGACGCCGGCCGACGGCCAGGACGTGCGCGCCCTCGGCGGCGAAGGCGCGGGCGGTGGCGCGGCCGATGCCGGTGCCGGCGCCGGTGACCAGGACGGTGCGGGGGGTGTTGGCGGGTTCGCTCGGCGTGCTCGGGGTGCTCGGGGTGCTCGGTTCGCTCATGCCGGGATCGTCGGACCCTGACGCCAGGGGCAGGGTCAAGCCCGGATCAGTGGGTGGCGGGGCGGAACAGCATCGCCGCCAGGGTGCTGAACACCTCCTCCGGGTTCCGGTCGCCGAGGGGGCCGTCGAGGTTGTGGCCGAGGAGCAGCGTGGCGAAACCGTGGGCCAGGGACCAGGCGGCGACGCCGGCCAGGCGGGCGTCGGGGCCGCGGCCCTCGGCGGGCACGGCGGCGACGGAGTGCCGCAGGGCGTCGGCGGCGAGCGTCCGGGCCGTGGTGAGTTCCAGGTCGTCGGCGCGCAGCAGTCCGGGCGCGAACATCACCTGGAAGTGGGCCGGGTGCTCGCGCGCGAAGCGTACGTAGCGCACGCCCGCGTCCTTCAGATCGGCCGCCTCCCGCAGCGCGGCGGCCAGCAGCCCGTACCCCTCGGCCGCGATCGCCGTGAGCAGGCCGGTGCGGTCCTTGAAGTGGTGCGCGGGCGCCGCGTGCGAGACCCCGGCCCGGCGGGCGAGGTCGCGCAGGCTCAGCGCCGAGGGGCCGTCGGCGGCGATGACGTCGAGCGCGGCGGTGAGGACGGCGCGGCGGAGGTCGCCGTGGTGGTAGGGGCGGTGGGGGGAAGTGGGGGCGTCGGGGGCGGGCTTGCCGGGGGTGGGCTTGCTGGGGCTCATGGTCAGCAGCGTACGCCGAATCTAGGCATTGACAAGTTCGTGGACGCGAGGCAATCTTGTCAGTGTCAAGTTGCGGAGCCGGACCGAGCGCGCTGAGGAGTCACGCCATGTCTGAGCACGTCAGCAAGGCCGGGATCGAGCTGTCCCGGGTGCGGCAGCTCTGGCACCTGCTGGAGCCGTTGCACGCGGTGCTGTACTACGCACCGGAGGCCTTCGAGGAGGCGGCCACGCTCGGATTCGCGACCGAGGAGCGCTGGCCGAGCTACTTCCCCTATCGCGCGGCCCCGTTGGGCACGGCCGGCAGCGAACGGGTGGCCTCCGCCTTCTACAGCTTCAGCCCCCGCATGGTCGCCGAGCACATCGACCCGGCGTGGAAGGCGGCGAGCCCGGAAGAGGTCCTGAAGGCCAGAACGCGGGCGATCGACCGGGCGTACCGCGCGCTGTTCGGCGACCGCGTCGACAGCCCCGAGCTGACCGAGGCCGCCGCCCTCGCCCGGCGCGCGGCCGAGGCGGCGAACACCGCCGGCCGCCCGCTCGCCGCCGCCAACGCCGAACTGCCCTGGCCCGACGCCCCCCACCTCCAGCTCTGGCACGCCGCGACGATCCTGCGCGAACACCGCGGCGACGGCCACCTCGCCGCCCTGCTCGTCGCCGGTCTCGACCCGGTCGAGGCGCTGGTGTCGTTCGCCGCGACAGGCGCCGCCTCCGTCGAGCGCTTCGAGAGCCGGGGCTGGAGCACGGAGGAATGGACGGCCGCACGCGAGCGCCTGACCGCCCGCGGCCTGGTGGACGCCGACGGCAGGGCCACTCAGGCGGGCCGCGACCTGCGCCACCGCGTCGAGCAGCACACCGACGAACTCGCCGCCGCCCCCTGGCGGATACTCGGTGCATCCGCCACCGACCGCCTGGCCGATCTGCTCGGCGACTACTGGGTCGCGGTGCTCTCCTCGGGCCTGCTGCCGTCGGAATCCACGCTCGGCATCGGCAAGGTCTGAGGAAAAGGGGGTATCAGGGCGGAGGGTCAGGACGTTCACGCGCTTCACGCGCCTGCCGTCCTCCCCCGGGCGCTCTCCGCTGCGCATTCCCCGGCCGATACGGTGGGACCAGGAGCGGGTCTGTCCGTGCGAGGGCGGAACAAGGGGTGGCGAAGGGGGAGGCACGTGACGCGTCTGAGGGGCGGGGCGGTCGTCGCCGCTGTCGTCGTGATCGCCGTGGCCGGGTGCAAGGACCAGCGGGCCGGGGGCTCTTCCGGGCCCGCACCGGCCGGGGGCGGGGGAGCCGCCCTCACGGCCGCCCAGTCACTGACCGTCAAGGGCCGGGCGCCGAAGACCGGTTACTCCCGGGAGCGGTTCGGCACGGCCTGGGCCGACACCGACTCCAACTCCTGCGACACCCGCGACGACATCCTCAAGCGCGACCTGAAGGAGGTGAAGTTCACCGGCGGCACCTGCAAGGTGTCCTACGGGCAGCTTGATCCCGATCCGTACTCCGGCAAGGACGTCACCTACCGGCGCGGTCGCAGCCTGGTGGACATCGACCATGTCGTCGCCCTCTCGGACGCCTGGCAGAAGGGCGCCAAGTACTGGGACCCCAGCAAGCGCATAGCCCTGGCCAACGACCCGCTCAACCTCATAGCCGTCGACGCGAGCACCAACCGCGGCAAGGGCGACGGCGACACGGCCACCTGGATACCGCCGAACAAGTCCTACCGCTGCCCCTACGTCGCCGCCCAGGTCGCGGTGAAGAAGAAGTACGGGCTGTGGGTCACCGCCGCCGAGAAGACCGCGATGGAGAAGGTCCTCAGGACCTGCCCCGGCCAGAAGCTCCCGGCCGGCGGCAACCCGACGGAGGCGCCGGCACGGTTCCACGCGGGCTGAGCCGGGCTCAGCCGCCCAGCGTGTCCAGGTCGATGATCTTGCCGGTGGGCTTCTTCGCCGGCACCGGCTGGTCGAAGTCGCTGAAGTCGAGGTTCATCGGCTCCTTGGCGGACGAGCCGTCGACCCGCAGCACGTACGGCTTGCCCTGGGTGGCGACGTAGACGGTGTAACGGTCCTTGCCGTCCTTCTCGTGCAGCACGATCGCGGGCGTGCCGTCGACGGTGGTCGTCTTGCCGCGGGTGGCGTCCGAGTTGCCGTCCTCGGCGCCGCCGAGCACCGAGTCCAGGTCGCAGAAGCTCGCGATGTCCTTGGCGTCCTGGCCCTTGGCGGCCATCTTGGTCCACTTGCCAGCCAGCATCGCCACGGCCGCGTCGGTGTCCGACTTGGACTCGCCCTTGCTCTGCGCGCGCAGGAACGCCTCGTCGTACTTCATGTAGACGGTGTCGCCGGTCTTGATCAGGTCGGCCTTGCCCTGGCCGCCCATGCTCATCGTGCCGGCGCACTCGCCCTTCTTGTCCAGGGCCATGTCGATCCGGATGGTGCCGTCGGTGTCGTCGGCGACATCGCCCTTCATCCGCAGCGACGAGGCTCCGGTGGTGGCCTTCATCGCCCGGTCGGCGACCTCGCCACCGGAGAGCCCGGCGAACGGTTCCTTCGACTTGCTGTTCGCCGGCTTGTTGTCCGCCTTGTCCTGCCCCGGCATGCAGCCGGTGAGCCCGACGGTGGTCGCGGCGGCGAGGCAGAGGGCGGCAAGTGCGGTGCGACGCATGGGAATTCCTTGGTGAGAGATGGTGAGAGATGGTGAGAGACGGTGAGCGATGGGGCGGGCGCGGGGCGGCGGGTGGCCGGCCGCCGCGCCCCGGTGCCGTCGGGGTGTGCTACCCGGTGGCGGCCGGTTCAGCCGGCCTTCTTCCAGTCCCCGCAGCCGGTGGTCTTGAAGTAGGCGTCGGTGGCCTTGACGGTGACGACGGCCGTGCCGGTCACGTTGTTGTTGGCGATGATCGAGTCGAGGCCCTGCTCGGCGTCCTTGGTGCGCTCCCAGTAGCAGGAGTCGTCGGCGTTGCCGGTGGACTTGTACGTCCCCGGGGCGAGATCGGTGCCCACCTTGAACATGCCGCCGTCGCCGTCCGCCGTCGAGGCGGGTGAACCCTTCGCCTTCGGGTCGACGGCCTCCCAGTCCTTGCAGCCGCTGGACTTGAACAGCTTGTCGGTGGCCTTGATGGTGACGTAACTGGTGCCGGTGACGTTGTCGTTGGCCAGCAGGGAGTCCGTCTCGCCCGAGGCGTCCTTGGCCCGCTCCCAGTAGCACATGTCGTCGGTGTTCCCGGTGGTGCGGTAGGTGCCGGGCTTGACGTCCTTGCCGACCTGGAAGTCGCCGTCCCCCTCGAACGCGACCTTCTTCGCGGCGGTCTCCGAGCCGCCCGCGTCCTTCTTGCTGCCGGGCTTGTGCTGGGCGGAGGCGGAGGACCCCTTGCTGCCGCTGCCGGAACCGCCGTCCTTGCTGTCGCTGCCGGCGTTCGCCGACACGACACCGATGACGACGACCCCCACGACAGCGCCCAGCGCGACCTTGCCCTTCATGCCCATGGCGATCCCCTCCCGACGCGGCGACCGCCTCCGTCCGGCGGTCGCTCGTTCGCTGGGTCAATAAGAGCAGAGCTTGTGAACCGAGTCAACACGGTTCACGGAGATGGTTAGGTACACGGTCGTGAATGCGTGGATCATGTGTACGCCGCTATGCTCGGCTCACACATGGACGAGGGGAGCCGGGCGGGTGCAGGACAACGCGACAGAAGTGACCGCCGCCGGAATCGCACGGCTCGCCGGCGTCGGCCGCGCCGCCGTGAGCAACTGGCGCCGTCGGCACGCCGACTTCCCCAAGCCCGTCGGCGGCACAGAGACCAGCCCCTCCTTCGCCCTCGCCGAGGTGGAGGCCTGGCTGCGCAAGCAGGGCAAACTCGCCGAGGTCCCCCTGCGGGAACGGGTCTGGCAACAGCTCGCCGGGCACCCCGAAGGGCCGGTCACCGCGCTGGTGCACGCCGGCTCGGTCCTGCTGCTCATCCACGAACGCCCCACCGTCTGGCTGGACGTGAGCGCCGGCTCCGACGCGCGCCTGGCCGCGATGCTGCCCGACGCGCTGGAGCAGGTACTCGTACCGCGCTTCGGCGTGACGCGTGACGCCCGCGTTCACAAGCGGCGGGGCGCGAGCGGGACGGCCGCTGTGAACACCCCGGGCGCGGCGCGCACCGCACCCGCTGTTCACACTCCAGCCGATGTGAACACCTCCCAGCCTGTGAACAGCGCCCCAGCCGTTCACATCCCCGCCGGTCCCGAACTGCTCCCCTCCGCCCCCCTCCTGCGCGGCGCCGCCGAACTCGCCGCCGAGCTGGGCGCACGGCAGACCTTCGAGTTCCTGCTGGGACGGCACCTGGACGCCAACCCCCGCCAGTACACCCTCACCCCCGCCGAACTCGCCCGGCTCATGGCCGAGCTCGCCGGCCCCGCCCGCACCGTGCTCGACCCGGCCTGCGGCACCGGCGCCCTCCTGCGCGCCGTCGAGACCCGCCCCGGCCAGGAGCTGTACGCCCAGGACAGCGCCCCCGAACTCGCCGCGCTCACCGCGCTGCGCAGCGCGCTGCACGCGCGCGTGACGGTGCGCGCCGCCGTCGGCGACACCCTTCGCGCGGAGGCCTACCCCGAGCTGCGCGCCGACGCCGTCCTGTGCCATCCGCCGTTCAACGAGCGCAACTGGGGGCACGACGAACTCGCCTACGACCCCCGCTGGGAGTACGGCTTCCCGGCCCGCACCGAATCCGAGCTCGCCTGGGTGCAGCACGCGCTCGCCCGGCTCCGGGACGGCGGCACCGCCGTACTGCTGATGCCGCCCGCCGCCGCCTCCCGCCGCTCCGGCCGCCGTATCCGCGCCGACCTGCTGCGCCGGGGCGCGCTGCGCGCCGTCGTCGCGCTGCCGGTGGGCGCGGCGCCGCCGTACAACATCCCCCTGCACCTGTGGGTGCTGCGCCGCCCGGACCGGACGCCCGCGCAGCCCCAGGTGCTGCTGGCCGACACCGGGCGGTTCGCCACCGAGGGGCGCGGCGGGCCCGACTGGCAGGCCGTGCGGGACGCGGTCCTCGACGCCTGGCGCGCCTCCGAGCGCGAGGGAGGGTGCGAGGAGCGGCCGGGGCTGGCCCGTTCGGTGCCGGTCATCGAACTCCTCGACGACGACGTGGACCTCGCCCCCGCCCGCCATCTCCCGCCGCCCGTCGCGGCCGACGGCGCGCAGCAGCTCACGGCCGTACGCGAACGCCTGGGCGAGACCCTGCGCCTGACCGCCGACCTCACCCCGCCCGCGGCCGACTCCGCGCGGCCCGCTCGCTGGCCGCTGACCACCATCGGCGAACTCGCGCGCGGGGGCGCCCTGGTGATGCGCACGGGCGGAAGCGGCGGCCACACGCGCGTGCCCGTCCTCACCGACCACGACGTCCTCGCCGGCACCGCACCCTCGGGAACGCTCCCCGAGAGCGACGAGGAGGCCGTGCTGACCGAACCGGGCGACGTCGTCGTCCCGGTGCTCGGCGGCGGCTCGGTGGCGCGCGTGATCGACGACACGACGGCGGGCGCCGCCCTGGGCCGCAACCTCGTGCTCCTGCGCCCCGATCCCACCGCGCTCGACCCGTGGTTCATCGCCGGGTTCCTGCGCGGCACCGCCAACAACCGCCAGGCCAGCAGCTACGCGTCCACCGCCACCCGCCTCGACGCGCGCCGGCTCCAGCTGCCCCGGCTGCCGCTCGACGAACAACGGCGCTACGGCGGCCGCTTCCGGGCCCTCGACGAGTTCGAGCGGGCGCTCAGGCACGCGGGCCGGCTCGGCGAGCAGCTCGTGCGCGGGATGTACGACGGCCTGACGGACGGAACGGTGGCGCCCGGTTGAGGTGATCGTGGAGCAAAGTGATCAGCACGACAACGGTTCGGTACAACCTGGGACCGCTTGTCCGTGTCGGCCTATACGCTCGAAGCGACAACCGCACGCCCTCTTCAGGCAACAGGAGCAGCCATGCAAGGCCGCGGCTACGCACAGCCGGTGAAGCAGCCGCCCCACATCGGGTGGCTGGTCTTCCTGCGGGTGCTGTTCGTGGTGATCGCGATCTTCAGCATCGGTCTGCTGACCTCGGCGATGCTGTTGCGCCTGGCCGTCGTGACGCGCAAGTCGCTGGACTGGGGCCTGTTCGTGGCGGTGGTCGCCGCCGACATCCTCAGCCTCGTGCTGCTGGGCAACGAAGGCGGGGACGAGGTCCACACCCCCGGCGGCTACCTGGGTGTCTTCCTGCTGCTCGGCACCCTGGTGGCCGCGATCGCGTACTACCTCGCCGCCGACATCCGCCACTTCCACCGGCTCCAGCAGGCGTACACCGCGCAGCAGGCCATGGCACCGGCGTACGGCTACGCACAGCCGCCGTCGCCGTTCACCGCGGCGACCGTGCCGAGCGCGCCGCAGAGCCCGCACACCCCGCCCCCGGTGCCGCACACGCCGCTGCCCCAGCCGCCGATACCCACCCCGCCGCCGCCCCAGCGCCCGGCGCCCGCACGTATCGACCAGGTGCGCGCGGAGCTCGACGAACTGAGTGACTACCTGCGCAACCACGACGGCAACCACGAGGGCGGAAGGTGACCGTGGCGCAAGGACGCGTCGTCGCCGGCCGCTACGAGCTGTCCACGCTCATCGGGCAGGGCGGCATGGGCCAGGTGTGGACCGCGTACGACCAGCGGCTCGACCGGCGCGTGGCAGTGAAGCTGCTGCGCCCCGACAAGGTGGCCGGGCAGGAGGCCGACGAGCTGCGCCGCCGGTTCGTGCGCGAGTGCCGGGTGACCGCGCAGGTCGACCACCCGGGACTGGTGACCGTGCACGACGCGGGCAGCGAGGGCGAGGAACTGTTCCTCGTCATGCAGTACGTCGACGGCGCCGACCTCTCCGACCACCTCGCCGAGCACGACCCGTACCCGTGGCAGTGGGCGGTCGCGGTCGCCGCGCAGCTGTGCGCCGTGCTGAGCGCGGTGCACGCCGTGCCGATCGTGCACCGCGACCTCAAGCCGCGCAACGTGATGGTGAAGCAGGACGGCACGGTCACCGTCCTCGACCTCGGCGTCGCCTCCGTCATGGACGCCGACACCACCCGCCTCACCCACACCGGCACGCCCATAGGCTCGCCCGCCTACATGGCGCCGGAGCAGGCGATGGGCGGCGCGGTCGGCCCGTACACCGACCTGTACGCGCTCGGTGTGCTGCTGCACGAACTGCTCAGCGGAAACGTCCCGTTCGCGGGTTCCACGGCGCTCGGCGTGCTCCACCGGCACCTGTACGAGCCGCCACTGCCCGTGCGCCGGCTCCGCCCCGAGGTCCCCGAAGCCCTCGAGGCGCTGGTCCTGCGCCTGCTGGCCAAGGACCCGCAGCACCGGCCCGCCTCCGCGCAGGAGGTGTACGAGCATCTCGCGCTGCTGCTGCCCGCGCGCGGGACACCCACCGGAGCCCCGCTGGACCCGACGCGTCCCTTCCTGCGCCCGCATGCTCCCTGGCCGGACCGCGCGCGCACGCCCGCGCCCCAGCCCGCCCCCGTCGCGCCCACCCCGTCCGTGACCGAGAAGCCCGACGTCGCCGCGGCCGTCGACGAGGTCAAGCGTCTGCTCGGCGAGGGCCGCATCACGCAGGCGGTGGACATCCTCGGCGCGATCCTGCCCGCCGCGGCCGAACAGCACGGCGAGCACTCCCCGGTCGTCCGCACCCTGCGCAAGCAGTACGCGGCCACGCTCATGGACGACGGCCAGTACCGGCGGGCGCTGCCCGAACTGCGCCGTCTGGCCGACGAACGCGCCACCGAGGCCGGTCAGGCCGACCCGCAGTCCCTGCGCTTCCGCTACGACGCCGCCCAGTGCCTGGAACAGCTCGGCGAACCCGCGGCGGCCCTGGCCGAGTACCGGGCGCTGCTGCCGTACTACGAGAACCAGTACGTCTCCGGCGACCCGCAGCTCGCCCACGACGTCCGCCGCCGCATCGGCCACCTGCTGCTCGCGCTCGGCGACCGGCCCGCCGCCCACGACACGCTCGCGCGCCTCGTGCTGGACGTGGAGCGCGTGCACGGCCCCGGGCACCCGCTGGCCGCCGAGATCAGGCGGACCCTGCAGTGGCTGGGGCAGGTCCGTGGTTAGTCTTTGCCGTTCCCTGAGGGATCTTTGTGATCTTCCTGGGGCGGAGTTTTCCGAACACGGGGGCGGCGCGGGATAAGGTGCCGTCCGTTTTTGCCACGCAGTTCCCGGCACGCAGCACTACAAGGGTGGGGTCTTCCATGTCCAGGTCCAGCCATCGGCAGTCCAAGAAGCGCAGATACATCACGTGGGGCGTCGCCGGTGCCGCCGTCGTGGCCGGCGCGGGCATCGCCGCGCAGACCTCCATGGCGGCCACCACCTGGCCCGCGCAGAAGACGTACACCGGCCGCGCCTTCGACACCTGCGCCGCGCCCTCCCAGTCCGCGATGAAGGCCTGGCACACCGGGTTCTACGGCGCCGCGGCCGTCTACGTGGGCGGCAAGAACCGCGGTTGCGGCCAGCCCAACCTCACCGCCTCCTGGGTCAAGTACGTCAGCGGTCTCGGCTGGAAGCTCATCCCGCTGTACGTCGGTGCCCAGCCGCCGTGTCAGTCCGGCTCCAACCCGGAGAAGCTGACCACCTCCACCGCCGCCTCCCTCGGCGCCTCCGACGCCTCCGACGCCGTGGCCAAGGCCTCCGCGCTCGGGATGAAGGCGGGCAGCCCGATCTACCTGGACATGGAGTCGTACGACACCACGAACAAGTCGTGCAACGACGCGGTGCTGACGTATGTGCGCGCCTTCGACAAGGGCCTGCACGCCAAGACGTACCGCACCGGTTACTACGGCTTCACCAGCTCCAGCGCCAAGGCCATCGCCACCGCCGCCGACAAGACGGACCTGCCCGGCAACCTCTGGTACGCGCTGTGGGACAAGCAGAACACCACGACCGCGGACTGGCCGTGGGGCTCCACCCAGTTCACGAACCACAGCCGCGCCCACCAGTACATGGTCAACAGCAAGGAGACGTACGGCGGCGTCACGATCACCGTCGACCGTGACGCGTGGGACGCTCCGGTGGCCATCACCGGCTGACCGGCTCCCTCCCGCGCCCTCCCGCATCCTCCCGGGGCACGCGGCGGTGCCCGAAGCGCGCGCGAATCGTTGGTCGAATGGGTTGGCCAGAGCTTGCCCACTGCCTACCATCGATCACCGCAAGACTTTGTGCACCGCCGCACAATCTCCCTTGGAGGTTTCCTTGCACCGCCGCCGTCGCACCGCGCTCGTCCTGTCCGCCGCGATCGCCGCCGCGGCCCCCCTGCTCACCGCGTGCGGAAACGATGCGCACCCCGGCGCGGCGGCCGTCGTCGGCGGCCAGCGGATCACCGTCGCCCAGCTGGAGAGCCGGGTGAACGAGGTGCGCCGGGCGCAGCAGGCCGCGGTGCCCGGCGAGGCGCAGTACCAGCAGGTCCTGGCCTCCACCAGCAGCCTCACCCGCGACACCCTGCACAACATGGTCCTCGACCGGGTGCTGCACCGCGCCGCGCAGGACCAGGGCGTCACGGTCAGCCGCAAGGAGATCCAGCAGATGCGCACCGGCCTGGAGCAGCAGGCGGGCGGGGCGAAGGGGCTGGAGACGACCTGGCTCCAGAAGTACGGCATCGCGCCCGCACGTCTCGACGACAATCTGCGCCTCCAGCTCGAAGCGCAGAAGCTCGCCACCCAGCTCGGCACGGACACCACCCAGCCCGCGTTCTGGAAGGCCCTGTCCACCGCGTCCAAGGAACTCCACGTCGACCTGAACCCGCGCTACGGCACCTGGGACGTGCAGAAGAGCAGCCGGGTCGACGCGAAGACGCCGTGGGTACGGGAGGTCACGGGGAGCGGGACGCAGGAGACGGCGTAGGTCGGGCGGGTGCAGGCCCGGGTCCGAGCCCGGGGCCAAGCCCGGGTCTGGTCCGAGTCCCGTCCGAGTCCGGTCATACGATCCCACCGTCATCCCCGCCCTGTGGACAACGCGCGAGGCCGCCGGTGGGTGTGCGTTACGTTCGAGGCGTGAACACCACCAGCCTCGAAGACGCGCAGGTACCGGGCCCGGACGCCGCCCCCGGCCGGATCGTCCTGCTCACCACCAGCCACCGTGTCGCGCCCGGACTGCTGTCCTGGCCCGCCTGGCAGGCGCTGCGCGGCGCCGACCGCGTGCTGTGCGCGGACGGCGCCCATCCGCAGCTGCCCTATCTGCGCGAGGCCGGGATATCCGTGGACGAGGCCGCCCCGACCGCCCAGGAACTCGTCGACGCCTGCGCCGGCGGCCACACGGTCGTGGTCGTGGCGACGGGCGAGGGCGAGCCGGCCCTCACGGACGGCCTGGCCCGACTCGCCGGCACCGGCCGGGTTTCCATGCCGGAGCTGGAGCTGCTCCCCGCCTCCTACGACCTGCCCGGGGCCCGCCTCCTCGACCTCGTCCAGGTCATGGACCGCATCCGCGCCGAGTGCCCCTGGTCCTCCCGCCAGACCCACGAGGGCCTGGCGAAGTACGGCATCGAGGAGGCGTACGAACTCGTCGAGGCGATCGAGGCCGGCGACCGCGAGGAACTGCGGGAGGAACTGGGCGACGTCCTGCTCCAGGTCGTCTTCCATGCCCGCATAGCCGAGGAGGACGCCGACGAACCCTTCTCCATCGACGACGTGGCCGGCGGCATCGTCGCCAAGCTCATCCACCGCCACCCGCACGTCTTCGGCGACGCGACGGCCGAGACCCCCGAGGAGGTCAAGGAGCACTGGCTGCGGACCAAGGCGGTCGAGAAGCAGCGCACCTCCGTGACCGAGGGCATCCCCCTCGGCCAGCCCGGCCTCGCCCTCGCCGCGAAGCTGTCCTCCCGGGTACGCATCGCGGGCCTGGACGTACCCCTGCCCCAGGGCGAGGGCATCGGCTACGACCTCCTGGCCCTCGCGACCCGGGCCGAGGCGGACGGCGTCGACCCGGAGGCGGCACTGAGAGCGGCGGCGCGGGCCTACCGGGACGCGATACGGGCCGCCGAGGGCGTGGCGGGGCAGGACCTGTCCGGCGGACAGCCATAGCCCCCGAGGCACGCGCCGGAAACCCGGATACCGTCAAGGGGTGACCAACCAGCCCCACCTCCAGCCCCACCCCCAGGCAGCCCCCGGCGCGCCCGCCCCGGACCTCTTCACCTGGGAGTTCGCGAGCGACCCCTACCCGGCCTACGCCTGGCTCCGGGAGCACGCGCCCGTGCGGCGGACGAAGTTGCCCAGCGGGGTGGAGGCCTGGCTGGTCACCCGGTACGCCGACGCCAAGCAGGCGCTGGCCGACCCGCGGCTGTCGAAGAACCCGGCGCACCACGACGAGCCCGCGCACGCCAAGGGCAAGACGGGGATCCCGGGGGAGCGCAAGGCCGAGCTGATGACGCATCTGCTCAACATCGACCCGCCGGACCACACCCGGCTGCGCCGACTCGTCAGCAAGGCGTTCACGCCTCGCCGCGTCGCCGAGTTCGCCTCGCGCGTGCAGGAGCTGACGGACCATCTCATCGACGGGTTCGCCGCGAAGGGCTCCGCCGATCTCATCCATGAGTTCGCCTTCCCGCTCCCCATCTACGCCATCTGCGACATGCTCGGCGTCCCGCGCGAGGACCAGGACGACTTCCGGGACTGGGCGGGGATGATGATCCGGCACGGCGGAGGCCCGCGCGGCGGGGTCGCACGGTCGGTGAAGAAGATGCGGGGCTACCTCGCCGAGCTGATCCACAAGAAACGCGAGGCGCTCCCGGCCGAACCGGCGCCCGGCGAGGACCTCATCTCCGGTCTCATCCGCTCCTCCGACCACGGCGAGCACCTCACCGAGAACGAGGCCGCCGCCATGGCGTTCATCCTCCTGTTCGCCGGGTTCGAGACGACGGTCAATCTCATCGGCAACGGCACGTACGCCCTCCTCACCCACCCCGGGCAGCGGCAGCGGCTTCAGGAGTCCCTCGCGCGCGGAGAACGGCAGCTGCTGGAGACCGGCGTCGAGGAACTCCTGCGCTACGACGGCCCGGTGGAGCTCGCCACCTGGCGGTTCGCCACCCGGCCGCTCACCGTCGGCGGGCAGGACATCGCACCCGGCGACCCCGTCCTCGTCGTACTCGCCGCCGCGGACCGGGACCCCGAGCGGTTCGCCGACCCGGACGTCCTCGACCTCGCACGGCGTGACAATCAGCACCTCGGTTACGGCCACGGCATCCACTACTGCCTCGGCGCCCCGCTCGCCCGGCTGGAGGGCCAGACCGCGCTCGCCACCCTCCTCACCCGTCTTCCCGACCTCCGACTCGCGGTGGAACCAGCCGATTTGCGGTGGCGTGGGGGGCTCATCATGCGTGGACTGCGTACCTTGCCCGTGGAGTTCACGACCGTCCGGTAATCGACCGGTAAGCGGGAGGGCGGACGGCGCCTTCACAAAAAAGTGACCGACGTTCAACTCTGTGATCTTCACGTGATCTGCGCGGCATTAACTTGTGACAAGTGATCGTCTGCCGATACGTTCACTCGTCAGCGCGGCGCCTCACCGCAGTCGCCGCGCCGGTACTGCTGTCTTGGGAAAGGTCACCGCATGCTCTCCGGGAACGGTCGCCACCGACGCCCCCGTCAGGCTCCGGCCCTCCTCGTCGCGGCCGGAGTGACCGGCTCCGCCATCGCCATCCCGTTGCTCGGCGCATCCGCGGCCAACGCGGCCGACGGGACCACGTGGGACAAGGTGGCCGAGTGCGAGAGCGGCGGCTCGTGGAGCGCCGACTCGGGCAACGGCTACTACGGCGGCCTCCAGATGTCCCAGGGCGACTGGGACAAGTACGGCGGCCTCGACTACGCCTCCACGCCGGACCAGGCCAGCCGTTCGCAGCAGATCTCGGTCGCCGAGAAGATCCTCGCCGACCAGGGCACCAAGCCCTGGGCCACCTGCGCCCTGCTCTCCGGCCTCACGTCGAACTCCGGTTCGGTGGACGTCGACACGGGCGTCGGCGGGTCCGGATCATCCGGTTCCGACAATTCCTCCCATTCGTCGAATTCATCTGATTCATCCGATTCGAAGGATTCCAAGGGGTCCCAGGGGTCCGAGGATTCCTCGAAGTCTTCGTCTGATTCGTCGGAGTCGTCCGATTCCGGCCCCTCGCTGGACGCCTCGTCCTCGCCGAGCCCGGGTGTCGATGCCGGCTCCAAGGGTTCGGATGATTCCGCCAAGTCGGACAAGTCGGCATCTTCCGGCTCCGGGAAGTCCGAGGGCAGCGGCAGCTCGGCCACGGTGTCTCCTGACGCCGATGAATCGGACGATTCGTGGCAGACCGGGGGTTCTTGGAGCCTTGTGGACACCGGGGTGGCCAGCAGTGGTCGTCACCGGGGCGACAATGCGGACGAAACCGTGACAAGCGGTCAGACCGCCACCACCTCCGGCCGGCACGCCGCAGGCGGCTACACCGTCCGCGACGGTGACACTCTCGCCTCCATCGCCGACTCCCTTGGCCTCGAGGGCGGATGGCGGGCGCTCTATGCCGCGAACAAGGGCGACATCGGAAGCGACCCGAACAACATCGCCCCCGGTCAGACCCTGGAACTCAGTGCCGAAACGGGTGCAAAGTAGCGGGAGTTGACGCCCCGTTTTGGGCTTGTTGTCCGCTTTGCTGAAAGTGTGGGATGAGTCTCAGAAGCCCTGATCGTCTTTGAATTTCCGCGGATCGCGTGTCTACGGTCATGACCGCTCGTCAACGCGAGCCCCGGCCGCCGCAACGCCGAATCCTGCCAGCGGCTGCCCGGGAACAGTCGTCGCGTCAAGCGCCGTAGGCAGGAGCGGGGGACCCAAGGTAAGCGCCGGGCCCGGAGGTCGAAAGACCACCGGGGACGGCTAGGGGTGAAGCCGCGCCTCGCACGAGAACCACGCGAGGTGCGGCCGGGCAACTCAACCGGCCCGAACCCGACAGCTCACCTCGCAGGCGTCGGTGAGGGGATCGATCCATGCTGTTTTCCGGCAAGGGCAAGCACCGTCGTCCGTCCAAGGCCGTCCGCGCCATCGCTGTCGCCGGTGTCACCGGCGCCGCCGTCGCCGCCCCGCTGATGGCGGCCGGCAACGCCTCCGCCGCCACCGCCTCCGAGTGGGACGCGGTCGCCCAGTGCGAGTCCGGCGGCAACTGGTCCATCAACACCGGCAACGGCTACTACGGCGGTCTCCAGTTCTCCGCCTCCACCTGGGCCGCGTACGGCGGCACGCAGTACGCCTCCCAGGCCAACCAGGCCTCCAAGGCCCAGCAGATAGCCGTCGCCGAGAAGGTCCTCGCCGCGCAGGGCAAGGGTGCCTGGCCGGTCTGCGGCAAGGGCCTGTCCGGCGCCGCCTACACCGGTTCGAGCAGCGGCTCCTCCAGCTCCTCCAACTCCTCCAGCTCTGCCGGCACCACCACCCGCTCGGCCGACCAGCAGGCCGCCACCCGCTCCTCGGAGCGTCCGGCCGCCAAGAAGACCGTCACCACCCCGACCGGCAAGACGGTCAAGAAGGGCGACGGCGAGTACAAGGTCGTCAAGGGCGACACCCTCAGCTCGATCGCCGAGAAGCACCACGTCGCCGGCGGCTGGCAGAAGCTGTTCCAGCTGAACAAGGACATCGTCGACGACGCCAACGTCATCTACCCGGGCCAGCAGCTGCACCTGAAGTGACACCTGGCTGGTAGTACGACCACAGCGCCCTCATATCCGTGGCCTCCATGATGGAGGCCACGTGAGGGTCACCCCCCCGTCCCCCACGGGGTCCCCCGCTCCGGTGCGTGTTCCCCCGTACGCACCGGAGCGGGGTTTCTTTTTTCTTCCCGCCCTTTGTTCCGTTGGGGAACAATGTGTACCGTCGCCGTGTCCACGGGGCGGTCGGTCGGCTGCCGATGGCCCGGGGACGGTTAGGCTCTAGTCGCAAGGCCCAGCCGCAAGGCACACAGCCCCGCACTTTCAGCGTCACATCCAAGAAGGAGATGCTCGTGCCGTCCATCGACGTCGTCGTAGCCCGGGAAATCCTGGACTCCCGAGGCAATCCCACGGTCGAGGTCGAGGTCGGCCTCGACGACGGCAGCACGGGTCGTGCCGCCGTCCCGTCCGGCGCCTCCACGGGCGCCTTCGAGGCCATCGAGCTCCGCGACGGTGACCCCAACCGCTACCTGGGCAAGGGCGTCGAGAAGGCCGTCCTCGCCGTCATCGAGCAGATCGGCCCGGAGCTGGTCGGCTACGACGCCACCGAGCAGCGCCTGATCGACCAGGCGATGTTCGACCTGGACGCCACCGACAACAAGGGCTCCCTCGGCGCCAACGCCATCCTCGGCGTCTCGCTCGCCGTGGCCCACGCCGCCTCCGAGGCCAGCGACCTCCCCCTCTTCCGCTACCTGGGCGGCCCGAACGCGCACCTGCTGCCGGTGCCGATGATGAACATCCTGAACGGCGGCTCGCACGCCGACTCCAACGTGGACATCCAGGAGTTCATGATCGCCCCGATCGGCGCGGAGTCCTTCTCCGAGGCGCTGCGCTGGGGTGCCGAGGTCTACCACACCCTGAAGAAGGTCCTGAAGTCCAAGGGCCTGTCCACCGGTCTCGGCGACGAGGGCGGCTTCGCCCCGAACCTCGAGTCCAACCGCGCCGCCCTCGACCTCATCATCGAGGCGATCAAGCAGGCCGGCTACATCCCGGGTGAGCAGATCGCGCTCGCGCTCGACGTCGCCGCGTCCGAGTTCTACAAGGACGGCAAGTACGAGTTCGAGGGCAAGTCCCGCTCCGCCGCCGAGATGACGGAGTACTACGAGGAGCTCGTGGCGGCCTACCCGCTCGTCTCCATCGAGGACCCGCTGTTCGAGGACGACTGGGCCGGCTGGAAGGTCATCACCGACAAGCTGGGCGACAAGGTCCAGATCGTCGGCGACGACCTGTTCGTCACCAACCCGGAGCGCCTGGCCCGCGGCATCGAGGAGGGCAGCGCCAACGCCCTGCTCGTCAAGGTGAACCAGATCGGCTCGCTGACCGAGACCCTGGACGCCGTCGAGATGGCCCAGCGCAACGGCTTCAAGTGCATGATGTCCCACCGTTCCGGTGAGACCGAGGACGTCACCATCGCCGACCTCGCCGTCGCCGTGAACTGCGGTCAGATCAAGACCGGCGCCCCGGCCCGCTCGGACCGCGTCGCCAAGTACAACCAGCTGCTGCGCATCGAGGAGATCCTCGACGACGCCGCGGTCTACGCCGGCCGCAGTGCGTTCCCGCGCTTCAGGGGCAACGCCGAGGTCTCCAAGGGCTGACCCCAACCGGTCAACCCCGAGTAAGGCCTAGCCAGTCGTACGTACGTCCCCGTACCCGGTCCCGTACCGTGTCCGGGGACGTACGCACGTAGGAAGCACGCAGGGGAGGCGGAGAGCCAGATGGCCGCGAAGGAACGGGACCGTTTCTCCACCGCGACCAGGATCCGGCTGCTCGGCGAGCAGACGGCGGCCCGGGTCTACCGCTCCCAGACCAAACGGCAGGCCCGCCGTTCCCGGCTCACCAGCCGGGCCGCGCTGCTCGCCCTCGTGGTGTGCACCCTGGTGGTGGCCCTGGCCTACCCGATGCGGCAGTACGTCTCCCAGCGCGCCCAGATCGCGGACCTCCAGCGGGAGAAGCAGCAGGCCAAGGAGCGGGTCGAAGAGCTGCGCGACCTCAAGGCGCGGTGGCAGGACGACACGTACGCCGAGCAGCAGATCCGGCGGCGGCTGCACTATGTGATGCCGGGGGAGACCGGGTACGTCGTGATCGACCCGGACGCGGCCAAGCAGGCGCGCACCGACCTGGTGGCGGCCGACCGCCCCTGGTACGCGAACGTCTGGGACGGGGTCGACAAGTCCGACGCCGCTGACCAGTGAACCCACAGAGAGACTTTCGTACAGCCATGGAAACGCCCGCCCGTCGCCCGACCACCACCCCTCAAGGGCAGCGCTCCGCGCTGACGCTGTTTGATCTGCCCCAGACCCCGCGCACCGAGCCCACCGAGGCGGACGTCGAGGCCTTCAAGCAGCAGCTCGGGCGGCCCCCGCGCGGACTGCGCGCGATCGCGCACCGGTGCCCCTGCGGGCAGCCGGACGTCGTGGAGACCGCTCCCCGGCTGCCGGACGGCACGCCCTTCCCGACGACGTACTACCTGACGTGCCCGCGCGCCGCCTCGGCGATCGGCACGCTGGAGGCGAACGGCGTCATGAAGGAGATGACCGAGCGGCTGGCGAGCGATCCCGAACTGGCCGCCGCCTACCGGGCCGCGCACGAGGACTACATCCGGCGCCGGGACGAGATCGAGGTCCTGGCGGGCTTCCCGAGCGCGGGCGGCATGCCGGACCGCGTGAAGTGCCTGCACGTTCTCGTGGCCCACTCGCTGGCCGCGGGACCGGGTGTGAACCCCCTCGGCGACGAGGCGCTCGCCATGCTGCCCGAGTGGTGGCGCAAGGGGCCGTGCGTGCAGCCGCTCCAGGCGCCCGATCCGGCGGACGAGCACCCGGGCGAGGAGGGCACGGTCCTCGACCCGGCCGAGGCCCGCAGTGGCTTCTTCGCCGACAAGCCGCTCGTCCCGGAGGGCTTCTCCCGGGTCGCGGCCGTCGACTGCGGTACGAACTCCATCCGGCTGCTGGTCGCCGACGTCGACCGGGCCACCGGCGAACTGCTGGAGCTGGACCGGCGCATGACGATCGTGCGGCTCGGCCAGGACGTGGACCGCACCGGCCGGCTGGCGCCCGAGGCGCTGGAGCGGACCTTCGCGGCGTGCCGCGAGTACGCGGACGTCATCCGTGAACTGGGCGCCGCGAAGGTGCGGTTCGTCGCCACCTCCGCCTCCCGGGACGCCGAGAACCGGGACGAGTTCGTGCGCGGGGTCGTCGACATCCTCGGGGTCGAGCCCGAGGTGATCTCCGGCGACCAGGAGGCCGAGTTCTCCTTCACCGGCGCGACGAAGGAGCTGACGGGGCGTGCGGACCTCGCCAGGCCCTTCCTGGTGGTGGACATCGGCGGCGGGTCGACCGAGTTCGTGGTGGGCGACGACCATGTGCGCGCCGCGCGTTCCGTCGACATCGGCTGCGTGCGCATGACCGAGCGGCACCTGCTGCGCGACGGCAAGGTGAGCGATCCGCCCGGCGAGGAGCAGATCGCCGCGATGAGGGCGGACATCGAGGCGGCCCTCGACCTCGCCGAGGAGACGGTCCCGCTGCGGGAGGCGCGCACGCTGGTCGGTCTCGCCGGGTCCGTCACCACCGTGTCGGCGATCGCGCAGGACCTGCCCGAGTACGACTCCGAGGCCATCCATCACTCCCGCGTCCCGCTGGACCGGGTCCGCGAGATCACAAGTGAACTGCTCCGCTCGACCCATGCCGAGCGGGCGGCGATCCCCAGCATGCATCCGGGCCGGGTCGACGTGATCGGCGCCGGTGCCCTGATCCTGCTCGCGATCATGGAGCGGATCGGTGCCGAGGAGGTCGTCGTGAGCGAGCACGACATCCTCGACGGCATCGCGTGGTCGGTGTCCTAGGTCTCTTTTGTTACCGATCAGTAGCCGTCGAGTGAGCAGGTCGGATAACGTTTGAGCGCGACTGAGGGGCCTTCAGGGGCCCCTCGTCGACGCTCCGCCGGAAAAGTTCGTGAAGTTCTTCACAAGGAATTCGGCCCGTCAGAGGGATCCCAGAGGTTCTGTTGAGCCGTTCGGGGGTCCAACAGGACTGGAGGCCCGGTCAGGAGGGCTTTGCGGGGCGGTGTCCGGTGAAGGTCCGCAAGGGGTGTTTCCGGGGACTCACAGGGGGCACCAGCAGGCGGAGAGGCAGCTCACGCGCCATTGACAACGGGTCGCGCCGGCGGCCGGTTCCCATCCGCGATCATGACCTGCGTCACGCGGGCCGCGGAGGATAGCACAGGGCCTCGGCAAGCTTGTGAAGGGGCGCACGAGCGACCCCCGAGGGGCGGGTGGATACTCGATGGCATGAGCACCACGGAGCGTCCCAGGATCCTCGTAGTAGGCGGTGGGTACGTAGGCCTGTACGCAGCTCGGCGCATCCAGAAGAAGATGCGCTACGGCGAGGCGACCGTCACGGTCGTCGACCCCCGGTCGTACATGACCTACCAGCCCTTCCTGCCCGAAGCCGCCGCCGGCAGCATCTCCCCTCGCCACGTCGTCGTCCCGCTGCGGCGCGTGCTGCCGAAGGCGGAGGTCCTCACCGGCCGGGTCACCACCATCGACCAGGACCGCAAGGTCGCCACCGTCGCCCCGCTGGTCGGTGAGGCGTACGAGCTGCCCTTCGACTACCTCGTCATCGCGCTCGGCGCGGTCTCCCGCACCTTCCCGATCCCCGGCCTCGCCGAGCAGGGCATCGGCATGAAGGGCATCGAGGAGTCCATCGGCCTGCGCAACCACGTCCTCGAGCAGCTCGACAAGGCCGACTCCACGACCGACGAGGAGATCCGCCGCAAGGCGCTCACGTTCGTCTTCATCGGCGGTGGCTTCGCGGGCGCGGAGACCATCGGTGAGGTCGAGGACATGGCCCGGGACGCGGCCAAGTACTACAAGAACGTGTCCCGCGAGGACATGCGCTTCGTCCTCGTCGACGCCGCCGACAAGATCCTCCCCGAGGTCGGCCCGAAGCTCGGCCAGTACGGCAAGGAGCACCTCGAGGGCCGCGGTGTCGAGGTCTACCTGTCCACCTCCATGGACTCCTGCGTGGACGGCCACGTCGTGCTCAAGAACGGCCTCGAGGTCGACTCCAACACCATCGTGTGGACCGCGGGCGTCAAGCCCAACCCGGCGCTCGGCCGCTACGGCCTCCCGCTCGGTCCGCGCGGCCACGTCGACTGCGAGCCCACGCTCCAGGTCAAGGGCACGGACTACATCTGGGCCGCCGGTGACAACGCCCAGGTGCCCGACCTCGTCGGCCGCAAGGCGGGCAACGAGAACGCCTGGTGCCCGCCGAACGCCCAGCACGCGCTGCGTCAGGCCAAGGTCCTCGGCGACAACGTGATCTCCGGTATGCGGGGCTTCCCGCAGAAGGACTACTCGCACGCCAACAAGGGCGCGGTGGCAGGCCTCGGCCTCCACAAGGGCGTGGCGATGATCGTCATGGGCAAGATGAAGATCAAGCTCAAGGGCCGTCTCGCCTGGTACATGCACCGCGGCTACCACGGTCTGGCGATGCCGACCTGGAACCGCAAGATCCGCATCTTCGCGGACTGGACGCTCGGCATGTTCCTCAAGCGCGAGGTCGTCTCCCTGGGCGCCATGGAGAACCCCCGCGAGGAGTTCTACGAGGCCGCCAAGCCGGCGCCGGTCGCCGCCGCGCCGAAGACCGAGGAGAAGGCCAAGGCCTCCTGACCTCCCCCGGTCGCTGAACAACCCGATCGAAGGACCTCCCGCCATCCGTGGTGCGGGAGGTCCTTCGGCGTTCTCGGGTGCCCGGTGTTGGGCGGAAAGGGTGTTTGCCCAGACGTAACACCATTGCGGGACTGTGTCGCGGGCAGGTGGATGTTTACGTGGGGGAGGACATTCCGGGGTTCGTACGGAGGTGTGCGCCATGGCCGACGCCGCGTCGCGGCTCAAGAGCCTGCTCGAACAGATGCTGGGAGTCCCGCTCCCGGTGCGTATCCGCGCCTGGGACGGTTCGCAGGCGGGACCGCCCGGCGCACCGATGCTGGTCGTCCGTAATCGCCGCGCCGTGCGCCGGCTGCTGTTCAAGCCGGGCGAACTGGGCCTGGCCCGCGCCTGGGTGGCCGGTGATCTGGGCATCGAGGGGGATCTGTACGCCGTCCTGAAGGCGATGTCCGGCCTGGTCTGGGAGCGCGGTGAGGACGCCCGCACCCTCGCGCAGGCGCTGCGCGACCCCGAGGTCAGGGCCGCCGCCCGCGGGCTGCTCCGGCTCGCCGGGCCCCCGGTCCCGCCCGCGCCGCCCCGCGAGGAGGTCCGCAGATCCGGCCATCTGCACACCAGGCGCAGCGACAGACGCGCCGTCAGCCACCACTACGACGTCGGCAACGACTTCTACGAGATCGTCCTCGGCCCCTCCATGGTGTACTCCTGCGCCTACTGGGAGGAGACCGGCACCCTGGAGTCCGCCCAGCGCGACAAGCTGGAACTGGTCTGCCGCAAGCTCGCCCTGACGCCCGGCCGGCGCCTGCTCGACGTCGGCTGCGGCTGGGGCTCGATGGCGATCCACGCGGCCCGTGAGCACGGCGTGAGCGTCGTCGGCGTCACCCTCTCCCAGGAGCAGGCCGCCTACGCCCGCAAGCGCATCGCCGACGAGGGGCTCACCGACCGGGTGGAGATCAGGGTGCAGGACTACCGGGACGTCACCGACGGCCCGTACGACGCTATCTCCTCCATCGGCATGGCCGAACACGTCGGCGCCGAGCGCTACCTGGGCTATGCCAGGGATCTGCACGCCCTGCTCAAGCCCGGCGGACGGCTCCTGAACCACCAGATCGCCCGCCGTCCGCAGAGCGAGGAGTCGGAGTACCACGTGGACGCGTTCATCGACGCCTACGTCTTCCCCGACGGCGAACTCGCCCCGCTCGGCACCACGGTCACCCAGCTGGAGCGGGCCGGTTTCGAGGTCCGGGACGTGGAGTCGATCCGCGAGCACTACGCCCGCACCCTGCGCCGGTGGGTCGCCAACCTGGAGGCCGACTGGCCGCACGCGGTCCGGCTCACCGGCGCCGGCCGCGCCCGCGTCTGGCAGCTGTACATGGCGGCCTCCGCGCTCGCCTTCGAAGGCAACCGCATCGGCGTCAACCAGGTCCTCGCCGTACGCACCCCCGAGTCGGGCGCGTCGGGCCTGCCGCTGCGGTCCCGCACCTGGAACTGAACGCGCGAGGCCCCGTCCCCTCCGGTGTGCGGGAGGACGGGGCCTCGGCTGCCGTACGGGCGTGCGGCCGTTACTCCGACTTGATGGCGGCCAGCATGTTCAGCCGGGCCGCGCGGCGGGCCGGCCAGAGGGCCGCGAGGACGCCGACCGTGCCGGCCAGCAGCAGGAAGAAGGCGATCCGGCCCCACGGCACGACCAGTTCGTAGGTCGCCATCTTCGTGCCGATGAGCTCACCGGCCGCCCAGCCGAAGAACACGCCCAGGCCGATGCCCAGCACCGCGCCGAAGAGGGAGATCACCAGGGACTCCAGGCGCACCATCCGCTTGACGGCCTTGCGGTCCAGGCCGATCGCGCGGAGCATGCCGATCTCCTGGGAGCGTTCGAAGACCGACATGGCCAGGGTGTTGATGACGCCGAGGACCGCCACGATCACGGCCATCGCCAGCAGGCCGTAGAGCATGTTCAGCATCAGCGTGAACATCTGCGCGATCGAGTCGGACAGGTCCTTCTTGTCCTGGATCTTGATCGCCGGGTTGTTCCCCAGCGCCTTCTCCAGCTTGTCCTTGGTCGCGTCGGACGCGCCGCCCGCCGCCTTGACCATGACCCGCATGTCGGCCGGGTCCGCCTGGTGCGGGGCCAGGGCCGCGTTGTCCACCATGATGCCCTGGAACAGGTCGTTGCCCTCGTACACCCCGGCGACCGTCAGCTTCTGCTGCTTGCCGTCCTCGTAGTGCGCGGTGAAGCCCGAACCGGCCTTCCAGTGGTGGGACTTGGCGGTGTCCTTGTCGACGACGACCCGTGAGCCGCCCACCTGGAAGGAGCCGTCGTCGACCTTCAGGTCGGTCAGCCTGCCGATCGCCGGGCCGTTGACGCCGGTCAGGTACTCGGTGTCGCCGTCGATGCGGGAGGCCGCGTCGCGCAGCGGGCTGCTGGCGGTGACGCCGTCGGTGGCGGCGAGCTTCTCGGCCACGTCCGGGGAGAGTTCGTTGCCGTTGGCCATCGACACCACGTAGTCCGCGCGGATCGCCGCGCTCGCCATCTTGTCGATCGACTTCTGGAGGCTGCCCGCCATCACCGTCATACCGGTGATCAGCGTCAGGCCGATCATCAGCGCGGAGGCCGTGGCGGCCGTACGGCGCGGGTTGCGCACCGAGTTCTGCCGGGCCAGCTTGCCGGAGACCCCGAACACGCGCAGCACCGGCGCGGCGGCCGCGATCAGCGGGCGGGACAGCAGCGGGGTCAGCACGAACACGCCGATGATCAGCAGTACGGCACCCAGGCCCATCGGGGCCTGGCCGTCGGAGCCGTCCATCGTCGTGGCCGCCAGGACCACCGCCACGCCGGCCGCCGAGAACAGGGCGCCGATCGTGTTGCGCAGCACCAGCGACTTGGTGGTCGCCTTCGCGTGCACCGCGCTCATCGCGGCCACCGGCGGGATCTTCGCGGCGCGCCGGCCGGGCAGCCAGGCGGCCAGCATGGTGATGACGACGCCCACCACGAGGGCGGCGACGACCGTGCCGGGCGTGATGACCAGCGGGCCGTCCGGGACGGTCGCGCCGAGCGAGCTCATCAGCGACCGCAGCCCGGCGCCGATGCCGATGCCGGCGGCCAGACCGGTCACACCGGCGACCGTGCCCACCACGAACGCCTCGATGAGCACCGACCGGGTGACCTGGCGGCGGGAGGCGCCGACCGCGCGCAGCAGGGCCAGCTCCTTGGTGCGCTGGGCGACCAGCATGGTGAAGGTGTTGGCGATGATGAACGTGCCGACGAAGAGCGCGATGCCCGCGAAGACCAGCAGGCCCTGCTTCAGCCCGCTCATCTGGGACGAGATCAGCTCCGCCTGGGAGTCGGCGAGTTCCTTGCCGGTGGTGGTCTCCACGCGGTTCTTCGGCAGGGCCTGCTCCAGCGCGTCCTGAAGCGCCGTCTGGCTGGTGCCCGGCTTCGCCTTGACGTCGATCTGGTCGTACGTGCCCGGCTTGCCGAACAGCTTCTGCGCGGTCGCCGTGTCGAAGAGGGCGAGGCTGCCGCCGGCCGCGACGTTGCCGTCGTCGGTGGTGAAGACGCCGCTGACGACCGGGGTGAGCACGGGGCCGTCGACGGATATCCGCACCTTGTCGCCGACCTTGTAGCCGGCCCGCTCGGCGGTCCTGGAGTCGATCAGCACCTCGCCCTTGCCGCTCGGGGCGTGGCCGCTGACGAGCGGGTACCGGGCGTCCTTCGTGCCCCAGTAGTTCCCGCCCTCGGACTGCCAGCCGCCGCCGATCAGCTTGCCCTTCTTGTCGGCGATGGCGGTGAAACCGGTGACGACGCCGGTCGCGGACTCGGCCCCGGGGACCTTCGCGCTCCGGTTCAGCATCGCCTGCGTCAGCTCGGGGGTCTTTCCGATGGTGTTGCCCTTGTCCGCCTGGCCCTCGGCCGTGACGGCGACGTCGACCTGGCCGAAGCCCTTGGCGGAGCTCTTCTGGTAGGCGTCGGAGATGGTGTTGGTGAAGACCAGCGTCCCGGACACGAACGCCACGCCGAGCATGACGGCGAGCACGGTCATCAGGAGCCGGGCCTTGTGCGCGAGTACGTTGCGCAGGGCGGTGCGGAACATCAGCTCGTACGGCCCTTCGAGTCGAACTGCTTCATGCGGTCGAGCACGGAGTCGGCCGTGGGCCCGTACACCTCGTCGACGATCCGGCCGTCGGCCAGGAACACCACGCGGTCCGCGTACGCCGCGGCCACCGGGTCGTGAGTGACCATCACCACCGTCTGCCCCAGCTCCCGCACCGAGTTGCGCAGGAAGCCCAGCACCTCGGCGCCGGAGCGGGAGTCGAGGTTTCCGGTGGGCTCGTCGCCGAAGATGATGTCGGGCCTGGAGGCCAGGGCGCGGGCGACGGCGACGCGCTGCTGCTGGCCGCCGGAGAGCTGGGCGGGCCGGTGGCTCAGCCGGTCGGCCAGGCCGACCATCCGGATCACGCTGTCCAGCCACTGCTTGTCCGGCTTGCGGCCCGCGATGTCCATCGGGAGGGTGATGTTCTCCAGCGCCGTCAGGGTCGGCAGCAGGTTGAACGCCTGGAAGATGAACCCGATCTTGTCCCGGCGCAGCTTGGTCAGCTGCTTGTCCTTCAGGGAGCCCAGCTCGGTGTCGCCGATGCGCACGGACCCGGAGGAGAAGGTGTCCAGCCCGGCCACGCAGTGCATCAGCGTGGACTTGCCCGACCCGGACGGCCCCATGATCGCGGTGAACTCGGCCTGCCGGAAGTCGACGGAGACCTGGTCGAGGGCGACCACCCGGGTCTCACCCTGCCCATAGATCTTCGACAGCTCCGTGGCGCGCGCGGCCACGGTGGTGGTCCGGTCGGCGATGGGTGTGGTGGTCACGGAAAGGTGCTCCTGTCAGGACGACGGCGTTCGTGGGGACGTGATCCATCGTCCCGGCCGGTTGCCGCCCTGGAGTCACCCGCTGTTCCGGTTCCGGGGGGCGACTGCGGTCGGACCGGGCGGCCCCGTGTCATACCTGGGGATGAGGGCCGACCCTGAGGAGCAGCCCGAGGAGAGGCCGGAAAGGTTCGCGCGGGACCGGACAGGTTGTCGAGAACAGGTGGGGCCCCCTTGTTCGTACGGTGAAATTCCGTCATTCCACGTACGCGCGCACCCACCACACGTAACGCTATTGGCAAGTGCGGATGGCGTGTGCAGGGGCCTGATGCTCCCTCAGACCTCAATAAAATAAGACAACATCGCACTGCCCTACCGCTGTTCGGGGGATGCATCCCGATAGGGTCAGAACCTCGAAGCGGAGCCCATGGCCTGCCCGGATGGTGGAATGCAGACACGGCGAGCTTAAACCTCGCTGCCCCTCGCGGGCGTACCGGTTCAAGTCCGGTTCCGGGCACCTTCCATGTCTGCGGTGCGTCGACGCAGGCCTATGCCTCCTCGTTCGTTCCCAGGGCGGCGCTGAGTTCCGCGATGGCCTGGGCGACGGCCGCACGCGTGGCGTGGGTGTCGCTGAGCGGGTTGAGCATCATGAAGTCGTGCGTGATGCCGTCGTAGCGGACCGTGGTGACGTCGACGCCCGCGGCACGGAGTTTGGCGGCGTACGCCTCGCCCTCGTCACGCAGGACGTCGGCCTCGTCGACCAGGACGAGCGCCGGCGGCAGGTCGGTGAGCTGGTCGAGGTCCGCCTTCAAGGGGGAGGCGGTGATCTCGCCGCGCCGCGCACGGTCCGGCGCGTAGGCGTCCCAGAACCAGCGCATGGCCTTGGCGGTGAGGAAGTAACCCGTGGCGAAGTCGGAGTAGGACTTGGTGTCCATGTCGGCGTCGGTGACCGGGTAGTACATGGACTGGTGGACGAAGCGGACGTCGCCGCGCTCCTTGGCCAGCAGGGCCAGCGCGGCGGTCATGTTGCCGCCGACCGAGTCGCCCGCCACCGCGATGCGGTCCGGGTCGAGGCCGTGCGCGGCTCCTTCGCGCACGATCCACTGGGCGGTGGCGTAGCCCTGCTCGATCGCCACGGGGTAGTGCGCCTCGGGCGAGCGGGCGTACTCGACGAACACCACGGCGGCCCGAATCCCGTTGGCCAGTTCGCGCACCAGCCGGTCGTGGGTGTCGGCGTTGCCGAGGATCCAGCCCCCGCCGTGCATGTACAGGACCACCGGAAGGGGTGATAGGGCGTTCTGCGGCCTGACGATCCGGACCCGGACGTCACCGACCTCGGCGGGAACCGTGATCCACTCCGTGTCGGCGGGAAGCTTGTCGATCGGCTCCGCCTGGATGTCGTCGAGCACCTTGCGGGCCTTCGCGGGGCCCATCTCGTACAGGAACGGCGGCTTCGAGGTGGCATCGGCGAGCTGCTGGGAGGCAGGCTCCAGAACCAGGGAACCGACGGGCGGGACGGCCATGACGATCTCCTCGGGGCAGTGGCGCGCTCGGTATGACAACAGCGTCACTCGCCCTGGTGGTGATCGCATCTGCCGGGTCCCCTGGCCTCGGCCGACGGCATGTCACCCTTCGTAGACGGTCAGTACGGCCCCCCCGACCTCGATCCGCCGTCCCGCGCGCATACCGTTGCGGCGGAGCGTTTCCAGACAGGTGTGGAACAGGCCGAGTTCATCCGTGTCCAGGATGGCGGCGGCCAGGTCCAGCAGATCGGCGACCGCCTCCGCGGTGAGAACCTCGGGCAGGTCCCCGGACAGCAGGACCATCGATTCACCGGCGGGTCCCCGGACCACGGCCGTGGTCGTCCCGCCATGCACGAACAACACATTCCCCCCAGAGAGCCCGTGGTCGTGCGGCTCCAGTGCCTCGGGCGTGACGAGAGACTAGCGGGGGATCTCGGTCGATTCGGGCGGTGTCGGTTTCTTTCACCGTCTTGGTGGTGGAGCGACCGTCCGATGTCGTCGGACGGCCGGGAGCCCGGTCACTTCTCGCGCGGTGAGCGGTCCAGCAGGGACTCCACCAGGGCGGCGACATGCCGGCGGTCGTCGGCCGACAGCTTCTGGACACTGGCGATGAGCACGTCCACCTCGGGGTCGACGGCCGGCGCGGCCCCGCCGTCGGCCGCGTTGGACGGGGTGCCGTAGACGTGGATGCCGCAGGCCTCGGCGGCGGCGCGCCGCACGGTGTCCAGGGGCAGTTCCAGTCCCTTGGCCAGGCCTTCGAGGGTGGCCGCCTGGGGCATGCGGACGACGCGGTCGGTGGTGGCCAGGTGGTGGACGGTGGAGCGGGGGACGCCGCCGCGGCGGGCCACGTCACCGTAGGACCAGCTCTTGCGGTCGAGGCGTTCCCGGATCAACTGCTGAAGTGCGTTGGCCACTGACGGTCACTTCCTGCTCGCCGCTCGGCTTGGGGCCTGGCTGTCCAGGTCGGGGCCGATTCTACGGTCGGGGGCACGTACCGCCGAAAGGGTGATTACCCGAATGGGTTGCGCGGAGGTGCCCGGAGGCCGTAGTGTCCAATCTCGTTGGACAGCACGTCCGACCAAGTTGGACAGAGTCGGGGGGGAACCTGACTCGGTCCGACCGGAAATGTCTATCCCGTAGGGGGAATCGATCATGATGGACGCCCACGAGCTCGAGGCCGAGTCCGCGGAACTGCTGCCGGGTCGTGAGGCCCTCGGTCGCCTGAAGTTCAGCTTCGGCAAGACCGTGAACGTCACCAAGCACGTCGCGAACATCAACGCCGCCAACCAGTCCGCCGCCCTGAACGACCACTCCGCGTGGTCCGTGGCCGACTCCGGCGCCGCCCAGGCCATCAACGTCGCTCAGTGACGCGCCGCCCAGCTGAACTCCTGGGCGCCTGAGCACCCGCAACACCCGAACACCTGAAACACCTGAAACACCCGAACGCCGGAAACACCTGAAAGGACATCCATCATGAGCATGGACATGAACGAGCTGGAGACCGAGTCCGCCGAGCTGCTGCCGGGTCGTGAGGCCCTCAGTCGCCTGAAGTTCAGCTTCGGCAAGACCGTGAACGTCACCAAGCACGTCGCGAACATCAACGCGCACAACGAGTCGGCCGCCCTGAACGACCACTCCTCGTGGTCGGCCGCCGAGTCCTCGGCCGCCCAGACGATCAACGTCACGCAGTAAGCGGCAGCACCGCGACGACGGCTACCGGGGGCGGACCGCGAGGTGGCGCGGTCCGCCCCCGGAACCGGACGGGGGAGAGCGGTGAGTACGTGTACGTGGGGGGAGATCACGGATGACGGTGCTCGGAGACGGGGCCCCGGCGCTTTACGACACGGGCCCGGTGCCCGGCCCCGGCGGCTGGCCGGTGACCTACGAGCAGGTGGCGACGGGCAGCCTGCCGGTCGTCGAGCCGCCGCCGCTGGTGCCGAGACTGAGCGCGGGACTGCGGCTGCACGGCGAGTACCAGGGATCGGGCTTCACCGACCCCAAGTACATCGCCCGTCGGGGGGACGGGCAGGTCGTGCAGCTGTCGCGGCTGCTGTATCTCGTGGCGTCGTCCGTCGACGGCGAGCGCGACGTCGAGGCCATCGCGCACCGGGTCAGCGCCCGGTACGGCAAGGAGGTCAGCGGTGACAACATCCGCTACCTGGTCGAGAAGAAGCTCGAGCCGCTCGGACTGACGGTCCCCGAGGGCCAGGAGGACGACGAGGTCGACGCCCCGCGCTCCGACCTGCTGCTCGCCCTCAAGGGCCACCGGGTCGTCTTCAACGAGCGGCGCACCGCGAAGATAGCCCGGGCCTTCGCCTGGCTGCACCGGCCGGCCGCGGTCGTGTTCGTGCTGCTGGCGGCCGTGGCCATGGACGTCTGGCTGTTCGGGTTCTTCGGCGCGATCGAGCCGGTCCTGGAGGTCCTCGACCAGCCGGTGCTGATCCTCGTCGTCTTCGTGCTCACCGTGGCCTCCCTCGTGTTCCACGAGTTCGGCCACGCCTCCGCATGCAGATACGGCGGTGCCAGACCGGGCTGCATCGGCTGCGGGCTGTTCCTGATCTGGCCGTCGATGTACACCGACGTCACCGACGTCTACCGGATCGGACGCGGCGGGCGGCTGCGCACCGATCTGGGCGGGGTGTACTTCAACGTCGTCTTCATGCTGGTCATGGCCGGGCTGTACTTCGCCACCGGGGCGCAGTTCCTGCTGGCCACGGTGTATCTCGGGCACTTCGAGATCCTGGAGCAGCTGATGCCGGCCGTCCGGCTGGACGGCTACTACATCCTGGGCGACCTCGCCGGAGTGCCGGACCTGTACGGCAAGATCAAGCCGATCGTGCTGAGCCTGGTGCCGGGGGCGAAGGGGCGGGCCGCCCGCCAGGAGGTCGCGGGGCTGAAGAAGTCCGCCCGTACGATCGTGGCCACCTGGGTGCTGACCATGGTGCCGCTGATCGTCGGCGAACTCGGGTACGCCCTGTGGAACCTGCCCCGGATCATCGCCACGATGACCCGGTCGCTGACCGAGCAACTCCTGGGCACCGGGTCGGCCTTCGTGCACGGGAAGGTCGTCGAGGGCCTGGTCGGGGTCATCGGCTGCGTCATGCTGCTGTGCCCGATGGCCGGGGTCATCTATCTGTCGGTGAAGATGGGCGGCCGGATCCTGCGGGCCGCGAAGCGCTCCACCGAGGGCCGGCCCCGGCTGCGGGTGGCGTTCTGCGCGCTGGCGCTGGCCGGACTGGCGGGGCTGAGCTACGCCTGGGTGTCCGGGATGACGCCGCAGCCGCTGCCGAAGAAGCCGCCGATCGCGCCGATCCTGCAACCCGGGGTGTCCACACGGGAGCCGGAGCCGCGGGAGGCGTCCACGCCGGGCGACGACAACTCGTCCGACCCCTCGGACGGGGGCTCGACATCACCCTCGGGTGCGGCGGGCACCGGGTCCGCGCGGCCGGGACACGGTCCGTCGGCCTCGGTGTCGGGCACCGCGTCGGTGCCGGCCTCGGCCTCCGCGTCCGGCAAGCCGAGCCGGAGCCCGTCCACGCAGAAGGCCGCACCGAGCGTTCCGGCCACGGAGGAACCCCCGCCCACCACCGCCTCCGGCGGGGCGGGCGGGCCGACACCCGAGCCCCCGCCCACCCCGTCGGAAAGCGTCACGCCCACACCGACGGACACCCCCACCCCGCCCCCGAGCACCGAGCCCTCCGCCCCACCGTCGACCTGAACCACGACAGCCGACCGGCCATGGGCGCGGCAGCCGACCACGCCGGAGACCGGGAGCCCACCGGCGCCGGCCGGGGAGGGGGCCGGCGGGCGGCAGCCCATCGCCCGCGGCAGCCAGCCGCGAACCGCGGGTCTGCGGCAATCACCGTCAGTTTCTGCGGCAGCCACCATCCGCGCGTCGGCGCCGGCAGCCAACCGCCTGCCGGTAGCCGGGCGTCGGCGGCGGTAGTCCACCCCCCACCTGGGGTGCGAGCCCACCGCCGGCAGCGGCGGCCGCGCACCGGCGGCCGTCGCAGCCACCGTCAGCGCCCGCGGCAGCCAGTCGGCCGTGAGCCGTGCGGCCACCATCCGCACGTCCGCGGCGACAGCCGGTCGCCGGTCGCCCGCCCGCGCCGGTCGCCAACCGTACGTGTCCGATCCATCGCTGGAGATCCCATGAACAGCCACCGAAAACCACGCTCCACCAGCAGCCCCATCACCCAACGGGCGGTCCGCATAGGCCTGTTCGCCGCCGGTATCGCCGGTGTGGCGACCGCGGTGCCGGCCCAGGCCCAGGCCGCGACGGCCGCGACGCAGTCGCATGTGGCGGTCGCGTCGGACCATGTGTTCAGCCACGCCGACCGGGCGCACCACACGCAGACGAAGGACTCCTTCACCATCCGCCAGTTCGGCGATGTGAACGCCACCGCCGTACGCAACCAGGCCAACGCGGTCTCGGCGGGCTGCTCCGCCGACGCCCACTGCCGGTCGGTGGCGCTGTCCTTCCAGATCGTCACGGTCACGGGGGACGAGACCCGGCTGAACGCCGTGAACCTCAGTGACGCGGCGAACAAGAAGTGCACCGGCTGTCAGACGCTGGCCGGCGCCTACCAGTTCGTCGTCTCCACGCCGACCCGGCTCACCCTCGACGACAACGCCCGAGGGCGGCTCGCCGACATCCACCGCCGGCTGGACGAGCTGACCCGGTCCACGATCCCGGCAGCCGAGCTGAAGTCGAAGGTCGACGGTCTCGCCGCGGAGGTCACCGGTGTCCTCCACGACGCGGTGGCGCAGGCTCCCAAGGGCGACACGCAGCCCGACGTGACCCTGCACCGCCACCTCGACGGCTGGCCGGGCCACTGACCGACCCCGCCGTCACCCCCCACCCTCCGCCGGGCCCGCGATTCCGACCGCGGGCCCGGCGGACGGCTGTGCGTACGGGCTGTGCGTACGGCTGTGCGGACGACAGTCGGCATCACCATTGACATCACCCGTGGGCGAGCGGAAACTCGACCGCAATAAAGTGAAGGAAATTTCACCAGGCGAACAAGGCGAACAAGGGGCGATCGATGCGCACCACCGTCGGCATCATCGGAGCCGGCCCCGCCGGACTCCTCCTCGCGCGGCTGCTGCGCACCGCGGGTATCGACTCGGTCGTCCTGGAGAGCCGCGACCGCGCCTACGTCGAGCACCGGCAGCGCGCCGGAATCCTGGAGCAGGGCACGGTGGACGTGCTGCGGGCGGTCGGCGCCGGAGAGCGCATGGACCGCGAGGGCCTGCGCCACGACGGGATCGAGCTGCGGTTCGCCAAGCGGCGCCATCGCGTGGACTTCCCCGCCCTCACCGGCGGCCGGTCCGTCATGGTCTACGCCCAGACCGAGGTCTGCAAGGACCTCATCGCCCTCCAGCTGAAGGAGGGCGGCCCGCTGCTGTTCGAGGCGGAGGCACTCGCCGTCGAGGACGCCGATACCGACCGCCCCCGCGTCCCCTTCCGGCACGCGGGCCGCGAGGACGTGCTGGAGTGCGAGTACGTCGTCGGCTGCGACGGCTTCTGGGGGGTGTCGAGGAAGGCCGTCCCCGCCGGGCTCTCCCAGGTCTTCGAACGGACGTACCCCTTCGGCTGGCTCGGCGTCCTCGCCGACGTGGCCCCCTCGCACGACGAGCTGGTCTACGCCCGCCACGACCGCGGCTTCGCCCTGCTGTCCATGCGCTCCCCGTCCATCGCGCGCCTCTATCTCCAGGTGCCCGCCGACACGGAGGCGGAGAGCTGGGCCGACGGCGAGATCTGGGACGAGCTGGAGCGCCGGTTCGAGACCGCCGACGGCTGGCGGCTGGAACGCGGGCCCGTCACCCAGAAGTCGGTGACCCCGATGCGTTCCTTCGTCCACGAACCCATGCGGCACGGCCGTCTCTTCCTCGCCGGCGACGCCGCCCACATCGTGCCGCCGACCGGCGCCAAGGGGCTGAACCTCGCCGTCGGGGACGTCGTCACCTTCGCGCGGGCGCTGGCCCACCGGCGGGACACCGGCTCGGCGGAACTGCTCGACGCCTACTCCGCGACCTGTCTGCGCCGCGTCTGGCAGGCCGAACGGTTCTCCTACGACATGACGACCCTGCTCCACCGCGCCCCGGACGCCACCCCGTTCGAGGACCGCCTCCAGCTCGCCCGTCTCTCCCGGATCGCCTCCTCGCGGTCGGCCGAGACCGACCTGGCCGAGGCGTACACGGGCTTCCCGTTCGACTGAGCGCGCGGCCGTCAGCCCTGTCCGGTTCCGGCTGTGTACCAGTTCGGTGAGGAATGGATCCCTCCGTGGCCGGGAATCACGCATCCGCGTAGCGTGTTGGCCAGCACGGACAGGGAAAGATCCTCCTCAAGTATTAGGATCATTCCTTTGCCAATCTATTACTCTTGAGCCAAGGCCACGAAGGGTGGCCATGGAGGAGTGAAATGAGGAGCAGTAACCCGGTCTTCTCGCGACGGGGGTTCAGCCGCGACAACGGCTACGCGGGCTTCAACACCGCGCCGCAGGCCGGGTACGCGCAGGGCAACCCCTATGCGCAGCAGGGCAACCCGTACGCGCAGAACCCCTACGCCCAGACTGACCAGCAGTACGGCGCTCCGCCGCAGGCCCCGGTCTCCACCGGCCGGATGACGATGGACGACGTCGTCATGCGCTCGGCCATGACGCTCGGCACCGTCGCCGTCGGCGCGGTCCTCGCCTGGGCCCTGCTTCCCGTCTCGGCCGGCAGCTACGGCCTGGCGGTCGGATCCGCGCTGGTCGCGATGGTCCTGGCGCTCGTCCAGAGCTTCAAGCGCACCCCCTCGCCCGCGCTGATCCTGGGATACGCCGCCTTCGAGGGCGTCTTCCTCGGCGTGATCAGCGAGATGTACAACAGCCGGTGGAGCGGCGCCCCGTTCCAGGCGGTGCTCGGCACGATGGCGGTCTCGGCGGCCACCCTCCTGATCTACAAGGCGGGCTGGATCCGCGTCACCGCCCGGTACGCCCGTATCGGTCTGGCCATCGCCATGGCGTTCATCCTGGTCATGGCGGTCAACCTGCTGCTGGTCGTGTTCGGCGTCGCCGAGGACGGCGGGCTGCGCAGCTTCGGCCCGCTGGGCGCGGCCGTGGGCATCCTGGCGGTGCTCATCGGCGCGTTCTTCCTGACCCTCGACTTCAAGCAGATCGAGGACGGCATCGCCTACGGCGCCCCGCGCCAGGAGGCCTGGCTGGCCGCGTTCGGCCTCACCCTGACGCTGGTGTGGATCTACGTGGAGATGCTGCGGCTCGCGGCCATCTTCAGCAGCAGCGACTAGCCACCGCCCAGCGGTAGCGAGAAGGGCCCCGGGTTCTCCCCGGGGCCCTTCGCCGTGTGAAGGTGCGTGTCTGCGGGTGCGCGGTCAGGGCCTGGCCCCTGCCGCCCTAGCGCAGCATGCGCGCGGCCCTCCTCAGGTCGTACTCGTGGACGATTGCCTTGGCGTGGCCGTACGCGAGGTTGTGCTCGTGCCGGAGCCAGCTGACTTTTTCCTCGAAGCGGAAGAGAGAGGGTCCGTCTTCGACGGTGCGCAACCAGTCGGAGACTTCACGACCGGTGCACTGGGGGATGCGGGCGAGCAGGTTGCGGTGGGTCTCCTCGGAGAAGAGTTGGGACATCGGCGCCTCCGAACGCAAAGGGGATGTAAGCCGGTCCTTCAGGTCACCGTGCCCTAGCGTTGGCGTGTTGGCAACAGTCCCGCTGGGACGCGTTACGCTCACGGCGTGGTTGATACGACGCCCCTGACCCATGCCGTGGATCACTTCGCCGACCGGTTGCGGGCGGCGCCGCAGTCCCGACTCCAACGGGGTGCTGCCGCTGAGGCTCTGCGACTGGGCCGGGAGTTGGCCGTGTGGGCCCAGCGGCTGGAGGACCCTTCGGGGGAGCCCCGGGAGATGCCGGACGCGGGAATGTTCGCGGCGGCCGACCAAATCACCGTGGCCGGGCATGACTTGGCGCTGGTGCTGTCGAGTGACACCGAGGTCGACGAAGCGGTGAGGCTGGTCGCGGAGGCGCAGAAGAGGGCGGGGGTCTGAGGACCCTGTGTCTCGTAGCGACGTGTCTCGGAGCGAGGTGCCTCAGAGTGAGGCGATGACCCGGTCCGCCAGGATGTAGACGCTCTCCTCGCCGCACGCGAACGTCAGCGTGTACGCGCCCGAGATGCCGGAGCCGCCCAGCAGGTGCGGCTTCTCGCCGGCGCGCAGGGCCGCTGCCAGGCGTTCGGCGGTCTCGCGGTGGCCGGGTGTCATGCACAGGGTCGTGCCGTCGGCGAAGACGTAGACGTCGAGGGTGCCGAGGGGGCCGGGGCGCACGTCGGTCAGTTCCGTGCCGGACTCGGCGAGCCCTTCCAGGACGGTGACCGTGCGCTCATGGTCGCCCACGACCGGCGACTGGACCGGAACGAAGTCGGGGTGGGAGGGGTGGCGGCGGCGGGCCGCGGCCAGCTCCGGGGACTCCCCGGCGAACTCGTCGTTGTCCGGGCCGGGCTCCGTCACCGGCTCCAGGCCCGCGAAGTCGGCCGTGCGGGGCAGGAACAGCTCGCTGTCGGGGAGACCGAGCAGGGTGGGCATGTCGGGGGCCTCACGGGCCTCCTGGGCGGCCCAGAACGCCCGTGCCTCGGCCAGCTCGCGCTCCCGCTCCTCGGCGAGTGCCTCGGCCACGGCCGCGCGTATCTCCTCGGCCTCGGCGGTCCGCGCGGCGGGCAGCAGGGCGCGCGTCGCGGCGGCGTCGTTCTCCGCGGTCTCGGCGTTCGCGGCGAGCTGCGTGCGCAGGGCCGCGAGCTGCCGGCGCAGGCCCAGAAGGGTGCGCAGGACGGCGGCGCCCACGGCGCCGGTGGCGGCCGTGGTGACCAGCAGGGCGATCGGCATGGCGCTCACTGACGTACTCCCGGTTAAAAGTCGACCCCCGACTTCCTACATCAGCTTGAAGGGCGGACTAACCAGCTGTCAGTGCGTAACGTCACGAAACGGACAGATCTCTGTCGTGGGCTTCCTGCGTACAGCCGCTCTGACCTGCCTTGATACCTCCCGGGCGGGAGATAGGTCACATCCTGGGGGAGATTGGATCACAAACCGGCCCGGCGTTCGAGGTTTTCTCGAAGGCCGGGCCGGAGGGTCACTTTGGGTCCAGTGACCGCTACTTTACGACGCTCAGCTGAGGCGCTCGATGACCATCGCCATGCCCTGGCCGCCGCCGACGCACATCGTCTCCAGGCCGAACTGCTTGTCGTGGAACTGGAGCGAGTTGATGAGCGTGCCGGTGATGCGGGCGCCGGTCATGCCGAACGGGTGGCCGACGGCGATGGCGCCGCCGTTGACGTTCAGCTTGTCGAGGTCGATGCCGAGGTCGCGGTAGGAGGGGATCACCTGGGCGGCGAAGGCCTCGTTGATCTCGACCAGGTCGATGTCGTCGATGGTCAGGCCGGCGCGCCGGAGGGCCTGCTTGCTGGCCTCGACCGGGCCGAGGCCCATGATCTCGGGGGACAGGCCGGAGACGCCGGTCGACACGATGCGGGCGAGCGGGGTCAGGCCCAGCTCGCGGGCCTTGGTGTCGGACATGATGACGAGCGCGGCGGCGCCGTCGTTCAGCGGGCAGCAGTTGGCGGCGGTGACCATGCCGTCCGGGCGGAAGACCGGCTTGAGGCCCTGGACGCCCTCCAGGGTGACGCCGGCGCGCGGGCCGTCGTCCTTGCTGACGACCGTGCCGTCGGGAAGGGTGACCGGGGTGATCTCGCGCTCCCAGAAGCCGTTCTTGATGGCTTCCTCGGCGAGGTTCTGGGAGCGGACGCCGAACTCGTCCATGTCCTGGCGGGTGACGCCCTTCAGGCGGGCGAGGTTCTCCGCGGTCTGGCCCATCGCGATGTAGGCGTCCGGGGCCAGGCCGTCCTCGCGCGGGTCGTGCCAGGTGGTGCCCTCCTGCTCCGCGACGGCGGCGGTACGGGCCTCGGCCTCGGCGAAGAGGGGGTTGTGGGTGTCGGGCAGGCTGTCGGAGTTGCCCTTGACGAACCGGGAGACCGTCTCGACGCCGGCCGAGATGAAGACGTCGCCCTCGCCGGCCTTGATGGCGTGCAGGGCCATGCGGCTGGTCTGGAGCGAGGAGGAACAGTAACGGGTGATCGTGCAGCCCGGCAGGTGGTCCATGCCCATCTGCACGGCGACGATCCGGCCGAGGTTGTTGCCCTGCTCGCCGCCCGGGAGACCGCAGCCGAGCATCAGGTCGTCGATGTCCCTCGGGTCCAGCTCGGGGACCTTCGCCAGGGCGGCCTGGATGATCGTGGCGGTCAGGTCGTCCGGGCGCAGGTCCTTGAGGGAGCCCTTGAAGGCGCGGCCGATCGGGGAGCGGGCGGTCGAGACGATGACGGCTTCGGGCATCACGGCTCCAATGAAAAAGGGGCAGCGCGTAGCGCTTCGTTGAGGGGTGGCGGTCGGGCGACGGGTGGGCGTACGGGGAGTTGGCTTGGGGGGCTTCTTGCGAAGTTACCCGTACGTATGGCCGAGGTCACGTGTGTCACAGTGTGACTCAGGCCGCAGTTTCTAAGCGCTTGCTTTCCCGCCGGGTCACGGCGAGGGCGCGGACGATGTCGGCTCGGAGGTCGGGTCGGGTTCCGGGAGCGTCCTCCGACGGCGGCGTTTGAGCAGGGCCCAGGGGCCACGGGGGCCGGTCGGCATCGCCGCCGTGACCTCCGTACCGGCCTCGTCCGCGGCCGCGGCCGCCGCGCGGGCCACCGGGAGGAAGCCCTCGCGGCGCGTGACGTCCGGGCGGTCCTCCTCCGCCGGCCAGAGGCCGAGGGCGGCGCAGAGGGTCGGGAGAACCGCCATCGCCGCCGTGGCGTAGCCCTCGGCCGAGGGGTGGTAGTTGTCGGGGCCGAACAGCTCACGCGGATTCGCGGCGAACTCGGGGCCCAGCAGGTCGCCCAGCGACACCGTGCGGCCGCCCTGCTCGACCACCCCGATCGTCTGGGCCGCCGCCAGCTGCCGGGAGGCGCGGCGGGCCAGCCAGCGCAGTGGCTGCTGCACCGGCTCGATGGTGCCCAGATCGGGGCACGTGCCGACCACCACCTCGGCACCGGCCGTGCGCAGCCGCCGTACCGCCGCCGCCAGATGGCGGACCGAGCGGGTCGGGGGCATCCGGTGCGTGACGTCGTTCGCGCCGATCATGATCACGCAGATGTCGGGGACGGGCGACGGATCCGCGAGCACCACCCCCACCTGGCGGTCCAGGTCGTCCGACTGGGCACCCGGCAGGGCGACGTTGCGCAGCTCCACCGACCGCTCCGCCACCGCCGACAGGCCCGAGGCCAGCAGCGCGCCCGGTGTCTGGCCCGCCCGGTGCACCCCCTGGCCCGCGGCCGTGGAGTCGCCCAGGACGGTCAGGCGCAGCGGCGGTTCGCCGGGGATGTCGTATCCGGCGCCGTACAGGCCGTCCGCCACCGGCACCCGGCCCTTCGAGCCGTTGCCCACGTGCCGTTTGGCAAGCCGCAGCTCCGCCAGCACCACACCGACGGTGGCCGCGCCGACCAGCCCGACCCCGCCACCGCCGTATGCCGCACCGGCCGCGATCCGCCGGGCCACTCTCGCCCTCGACATGCTCGTCATGCCTCGCCGCCACCTCCTTCAAGCCGTACACCCACTCCTTGCCCCGTACAGCCCGTGCGCCAATCTCGACGCGGAGTGAAGGCCGTCGCGGTGTCGTCGAGGGCCGTAGGCTGGCGGGACCAATCACGACCACCACTTTTTGCAGCAACCGGAGACAACGGTGCGATTCCACGACTCGATGATCAGCCTCGTCGGCAACACCCCGCTGGTGAGGCTCAACAGTGTGACCAAGGGGATCCGGGCGACCGTCCTGGCCAAGGTGGAGTACTTCAACCCGGGCGGTTCCGTGAAGGACCGCATCGCCCTGCGCATGATCGAGGCCGCCGAGCAGAGCGGGGAGCTCAAGCCGGGCGGCACCATCGTCGAGCCGACCAGCGGCAACACCGGCGTGGGCCTGGCCATCGTGGCCCAGCAGAAGGGGTACAAGTGCATCTTCGTGTGCCCCGACAAGGTGAGCACCGACAAGATCAACGTGCTGCGGGCGTACGGCGCCGAGGTGGTCGTGTGCCCGACCGCCGTGGATCCGGAGCACCCGGACTCGTACTACAACGTCTCCGACCGGCTGGTGCGTGAGACGCCCGGCGCCTGGAAGCCCGACCAGTACTCCAACCCCAACAACCCGCTCTCGCACTATCACTCGACCGGCCCCGAGCTGTGGGAGCAGACCGAGGGGAAGATCACCCACTTCGTGGCGGGCGTCGGCACCGGCGGCACCATCTCCGGCACCGGCCGCTACCTGAAGGACGCCAGCGACGGCAGGGTCCAGGTCGTGGGCGCCGACCCGGAGGGCTCGGTCTACTCCGGCGGCTCCGGGCGGCCGTACCTCGTCGAGGGCGTCGGTGAGGACTTCTGGCCGACCGCCTACGACCGGACGGTGGCGGACGAGATCGTCGCCGTGTCCGACAAGGACTCCTTCCAGATGACCCGGCGGCTGGCGAAGGAGGAGGGGCTGCTGGTCGGCGGGTCCTGCGGCATGGCCGTCGTGGCCGCGCTGCGGGTCGCCGAGCGGCTCGGCCCGGACGACGTCGTCGTGGTCCTGCTCCCGGACAGCGGGCGCGGCTACCTCAGCAAGATCTTCAACGACGAGTGGATGGCCGACTACGGCTTCCTCGAGGACGAGGGCCCCAGCGCCCGGGTCGCGGACGTCCTCCAGGACAAGGTGGCCGGCGCCATCCCCTCCCTGGTCCACATGCACCCGGACGAGACCGTCGGCGAGGCCATCGAGGTGCTGCGCGAGTACGGCGTCTCGCAGATGCCGGTGGTCAAGCCGGGCGCCGGTCACCCGGACGTGATGGCCGCCGAGGTCGTCGGGTCGGTCGTGGAGCGGGAGTTGCTCGACGCGCTGTTCAACAAGCGGGCCTCGCTGGAGGATCCGCTGGAGAAGCACATGGGCGCCCCGCTGCCCCAGGTCGGCTCCGGCGAGCCGGTCGGGGACCTGATGTCGGTGCTCGGTTCGGCGGACGCCGCGATCGTCCTCGTCGAGGGCAAGCCGACCGGTGTGGTCAGCCGGCAGGACCTGCTGTCCTTCCTCGCCAAGGGCGGGAAGCAGTAGCGAACGCCCGGTGAACTGCCGGTGTCCGCGCGGCACTTGCGGTGTCCTACCGAAGTGGTGGACTTCGCGGAAGTGGTACGAGCGCGTCACGTGCACGCAGCACCCGCTTAACACGGGTCCGGCACATTAGTGGGTGTCGGCAGGGCGGGAGCGGCTCCCCGTCCGAGCCGGCACCGAACGGCGCCAAGGACCTCCGGAGCGGCTCCCGGACCTCCAAGGACGCCACGGACGCGCAAGCCCGGCCCTGACCCGGCCCGCGTCCCTCGCGGGGACCGCCGTCGTCCCGCCCCCCGGCAACGGGGGTGCGGCGGTCCCCGCGCAAGTCTTTCTCAGCGGGCGTGCGCGGATTCCCAACTGGCCAGCAGCGCCAGTCTTTCCGCCGTCTCCGAGCCCGGCTCCGGGGTGTACACCACGATCGTCTGCTCCGGGTCCGCCGGGGTGGCCAGGGACTCGTACGGGAGAGTCAGCAGGCCCGCCACCGGATGCTGGATCTTCTTCACGCCGTACGCGCACTCGGCGACCTGGTGGTCGGCCCACAGGCGGCGGAACTCCTCGCTCTTGACGGACAGTTCGCCGACCAGGGCGCACAGCCCGGGGTCGTCGGCGTACACGCCCGCGGCCAGGCGCAGGTAGGCCACCGTCTGGACGGCCACCGCGGACCACTCCGGGTAGAAGTCCCGGCTCGCGGGGTCGAGGAAGAACTGGCGGGGGATGTTCCGCTCCTCCGGGGCCATGCGGCTGAAGCCGTTCACCGCGTCCCCGAGGGCGTTCCAGGCCAAGACGTCCATACGGCGGCCGAGCACGAAGGCCGGGCTGTGCTTCATGCCGTCCAGCAGCAGCTGCACGCCGGGGCGCACGCGGGGTGCGGGCGGGCGCTTGCCCTGCTTCTGCCGGGGGCGCGCCACCGTCCGCAGGTACTCGTGCTCCGTCTCGTCCATCCGCAGCACCCGGGCGATCGCGTCCAGCACCGCGTCCGAGACTCCCCCAGACTTCGTCCGGGAGGTGCCCCCAGGGCCCCGGCCCTGTTCCAGCCGGATGTAGTAGTCGACGCTCACCCCGGCCAGCTGTGCCACCTCCTCGCGGCGCAGTCCGGGCACGCGGCGCCGTCCGTGCGAGGCCAGCCCCACCTCCTCGGGCTGGATGCGGGCGCGGCGCGAGCGCAGGAAGTCTCCGAGATCCCCGTCCATGGGTTCGATCGTAGGGGAGAGGCCGGCCGCGAGCCTGGTACTGGCAGACCCAGGAAAAGCGCATCCCTGGGTAGGGCGGAGACGGCGGCGCAGGGTGGTGAGTGCCGCCGGGGAGACGCCCCGGCCGCGAACCGAGGGAGCCACCCATGTCGTACGAGAACCTTTCCGGCCGTACCGCCGTCGTCACCGGGGCCGCCAGCGGGATCGGCGAGTCCGTCGCCGTGCTGCTGGCCGCGCACGGGGCGCGGGTCGCGCTGCTCGCCCGGCGCGGGGAGCGGCTGGAGGAGCTCGCCGCGAAGATCCGGGCCGACGGCGGGCAGGCGCTGGCGGTCGTCGCCGACGTCACCGACGACGCGTCCGTGCGGGCCGCCAAGGAGCGGATCCAGGAGGCGTACGGGTCCGTCGACCTGGTCGTCAACAACGCCGGCGTGATGCTGCCCCATCCGATCGACGACGGCCGCGCCGACGAGTGGCAGCGGATGCTCGACACCAACGTGGCCGGGGTGCTGCGGGTGATCCGCGCCTTCACCGCCGATCTGGTGGGGGCCGCCGCCGAGGGCCGTACCGCGGACCTGGTGAACATCTCCTCGGTCGGCGCCCACATCACGTTCCCCAACTACGCGGTGTACGGGGCGACCAAGGCCGCCGTCACGTATCTCTCCCAGTCGCTGCGCGGCGAGTTCGGGCCGCGGGACGTGCGGGTCACCAACATCGAACCGGGGCTGACGGCGACCGAACTCGGTTCGCACGTGGGCAGCGCGGAACTGGCCGGGGAGCTGGACGGCATGTTCGAGGGGATCGGCGGGCTGGCCGCCGAGGAGGTCGCGGACGTCATCGCCTACGTGACGAGCCGCGCCCGGCACGTGAACCTGCGGCAGATCATGGTGCTGCCGACCCGGCAGGCGTGAGGTGTCACTCCTCCCAGTCGGAGTCCTGGGAGGAGGCGCGGCGCCGGTGGGCGAACAGGCCCGGGTTGGCACGGACCGCCTGGACCGCGTTGACGCCCACGATGCCCGCCCAGGCGGTCAGCAGGCCGGGCAGGTGCGCGATGCCGCCGCCGATCGCGGACAGCGGGATCGCCAGCACCAGCGAGACGATGCCGAAGCCGAAGCGCTCACCCCAGGAGTCGCTGTTCTTCGGCTCCCGGCTGCCCCGGGCGACCTGGAGCTGCTGCTCGGCCAGCTGCCGGCGCACCCGGCGCTCCACCACGCCGTCGATGCGCTGCTCGACCTTCTCCAGGAACGAGTCCACCAGGGCGGACTCGTACTCCTCTCCCAGTTCCCTGCGTGCTTGCAGGGTGGCGTCGAGTTCCTTCTTCAGCTCGGCGTCCCGCGCCTCGATCCCGGTCATGAGGACAAGGTAGGGAGCGGGGACGCCCGCCGCACTGGGGTTAGCCCCCTACTTGGTGAGGCCGTGCTGCTGCGCGTAGTCGTTCGCCACGTCCTCCGGATCCTTCTTGTCCTTGTCCACCAGGCGGTTGAGCTCGGTGAGCTGGGCGGTGGTGAGGATGTTGCCGAGGCGGGCGAGGGCCTTGCGGACCGTGTCGTCGGCCTTGCGGTCGGCGATCAGCGGCACGATGTGCTGGCTCGGGATCAGGTTCTTCGGGTCGGTCAGCACCACCCAGCCGTTGGCCGCGATGTCGGTGTCGGTGGTGAAGAGGTTCGCCACGTCCACGTCGCCCTTCTTCAGGGCGCCCTTGACCAGCGGACCGTCCGAGTCCAGCGACTTGAACTCCTTGAACTCGACGCCGTACACGTCCCTCAGCCCGACCGCGCCCACCCGGCGCTTCTTCACCTCGGGCGCGGCGCCGATGACCAGCTCGCCGTTCTGCTTCGCCAGGTCGGCGAGGGAGGTGAGCCCGTACTTCTGGGCGGTCGCCCGGGTGACGACGAAGCAGTCGGAGTCGGCCGCCTGCCCGTACGGCAGCACCTGGAGGCCGGCGGGCAGTGCCAGGGTGAGCGCGTTCTGCATGGTGCCGGGCTCCGCCGAGGCGTCCTTCGGGGCGAGGTAGTTGAGCAGGGCGCCCTGGTACTCGGGGAGCAGGTCGATGTCGCCGGCCCTGAGCGCGGGGATCACGATCTCCCGGGTGCCGAGGTTGGGGCGGACCTTCACCTTCACACCGGCCGCCGACAGGACGGCCGCGTAGAGGTAGCCGAGCACCTGGTTCTCGGTGAAGTTGGCGGTGCCGATGGTGACACCGCCCTTGCTGGAGCCGCCGCCGGCGGTCGAACCGCTTCCCTCGTTCAGGGAGGTGATGCCGCCGGCACAGGAGGAGAGGGCGGGGACGGAGGCCGCTGCGAGGAGGCCGCCGAGGAGAGTACGTCGGTTCATCGAGGGGTCCCTAGGCAGTGCGGTGGCGGAAGAGGAAGCGCTGGAGGGTGCTGAGCAGCAGGTCGAGGACGACGGCCACGACCGCTACCAGCACCGCGCCGCCCAGCACCTGCACGAGGTCGCGCTGGGCGAGTCCGTCGAAGACGTAGCGGCCGAGGCCGCCGAAGGAGACGTACGCGGCGATGGTGGCGGTGGCGACGACCTGGATGAGCGCGAGCCGCAGGCCGGTCATGATCAGGGGGAGGGCCAGTGGCAGCTCCACCTGGAGCAGCACCTGGTGGCCGCGCATGCCCTGGCCGCGCGCGGCGTCGCGGACGTCCGGGTCGACGGCCGTCATCCCGGCGTAGGTGTTGGTGACGATCGCGGGGACGGCCAGGGCGACCAGCGCGACGTACACCGGCAGCATCGACAGCCCGCCGGCCAGGAAGACCAGCACCACCAGGCCGACGGTCGGCAGGGCGCGGCCGAAGGAGGCCAGGTTGATGGCGAGGAACGCGCCCTTGCCGGTGTGGCCGATCAGCAGGCCGAGGGGGAGGCCGATCGCGGCGGCGATGAGGGTGGCGAGGAGCGAGTACTGGAGGTGCTCGGCGAGGCGGTGGGCGATGCCGTCCGAGCCGGCCCACTGGGAGCCGCTGGTCAGCCACTTGGCGAGGTTCTTGAACAGCTCGTACATCTCAGGTCCGCCTCCTGCGCCACGGGGTCAGCACGTACTGGAGGGCCACCAGCAGGGCGTCCGCGACCACCGCGAGCAGGATCGTGAGGACCACGCCCACGATCACCGGGGTCGGGAAGTCGCGCTGGAAGCCGTCGGTGAAGAGCTGGCCGAGGCCGCCGTCGCCGATGTAGGTGGCGACCGAGACCAGGGAGATGGACATGACGGTGGCGATACGGACGCCCGCCATGATCACGGGGAGGGCCAGCGGGAGCTCGACCGTGAGGAGCGTGCGCAGCGGGCGCGTGCCCATCGCCTTCGCCGCCTCCTTCGTCTTCGCGGGGACCGAGTCCAGCCCCTCGACCGTGTTCCGCAGCAGCACGACCAGGGTGTAGACGGTGAGGCCGATGACCGTGGTGGTGCGGGTCAGGCCGCTGACGGGGAGGAGCAGCACGAAGATCGCGATCGAGGGGATCGTGAACAGGACGTTGGAGACGCCGAGCAGGAAGCCGCGCAGCGCGCGGACCCGGTGGGCGACGACCGCGAGGGGCAGGGAGATCAGCAGGCCGAAGAACACGGCGGTCAGGGCGGCCTGGAGGTGGGAGAGGGTGAGGCTGGTCAGGTCGTCGGTGTGGTCGCCTATCCACGACCAGTCGACGGTCACGCGGCCACGTCCACTTCGGCGTGTGCCCGGCCGGCGTGCTCGTGGATGTCGTCGCGGGACGAGACGCCGGTGAGCGTGCCGGCCGCGTCGACGCGGGCGATCAGGCCGGTGGGGGAGGAGATCGACTCGTTGAGCGCGGAGAGCAGGGAGTCGGAGTCCCCGAGCGGCCGTACGGGCAGCTCGGCCCCTTCCGCCGAGCCCCAGTGCAGAGGCTTGCGCGCCTCGTCCAGGACGAGCGACCAGGTGCCGCCCTCGGGTGCCGGGCCCTGCGGGACGTCGGCGAGGGTCTTCAGGGACAGCAGCTTCAGGCCGCGCTCGGCGCCGAGGAAGTCGGCCACGAAGTCGTCGGCGGGGCGGGCGAGCAGTTCGGCGGGCGGGGCGCACTGGACCAGGTGGCCGCCGGTGCGGAAGATCGCGATGCGGTCGCCCAGCCGTACCGCCTCGTCGATGTCGTGGGTGACGAAGACGATGGTCTTGCTCAGCTCCTTCTGGAGGCGGAGGAGTTCGTCCTGGAGCTGGGTGCGCACGACCGGGTCCACCGCGCCGAACGGCTCGTCCATGAGCAGTACCGGCGGGTCGGCGGCCAGGGCGCGGGCGACGCCGACGCGCTGCTGCTGGCCGCCGGAGAGCTGGTGCGGGTAGCGCTTCCCGGCGTCGGCGGCGAGGCCGACGGTCTCAAGGAGCTCGGCCGCCCGGGCGCGTGCCTTCCTGCGGTTCCAGCCGAGCAGGAGCGGGACGGTGGCGATGTTGTCGAGCACCGTGCGGTGCGGGAAGAGCCCCGCCTGCTGGATGACGTACCCGATGGAGCGGCGCAGCTCGGCGGCGTCCTGCTCGGTGACGTCCCGGCCGCCGACCCGGATGGTGCCGGAGGTCGGCTCCACCATCCGGTTGATCATCCGCAGGGTGGTCGTCTTGCCGCAACCGGAAGATCCGACCAGGACGGTCACGCCGCCCTCGGGCATCTCCAGGGAGAGGTCGTGGACTGCTGTCGTGCCGTTGGGGAAGCGCTTGTGGACCGCATCGAACTGGATCATGAGATGTCCCTTGCCCGGCTGTATAACGTCATGCAGAGTTCTTGGTGTCTGAATAGGTTGTCAATGCTCCGGCGCTAATCCGGGGCAATGGATGGCCGACAGGCGAGATCGAATGTCCGGGTGGAGGGGATTTTGGGCTTTATGTCGTCTCGAATCGTGGACATGCCGGGAGCCGTGCCCGAACACCGCGGACTTGTCGTCCTCGACGGGGTCGGCCTCGGCGTGGCGGACGTCGTGCGGCTCGCCGACGGTGCGGCGCGACCGGTGCCGGGCACCGACGCGATGAAACGGGCGGCGGAGTCCTGGGACGCGGCCCGGCAGATCGCCGCGTCCGGCCGGGTCTACGGCCGCTCCACCGGCGTGGGCGCCAACCGGAACGAGGACGTGCCCACCGAGGCCGCCGCCGGACACGGCCTGCGTCTGCTGCGCAGCCACGCCGGCGCCATCGGCGCGGAACTGCCGGCCCGTCAGGTACGGGCGACGCTCGCCGTCCGCGCCAACCAGCTCCTGGCCGGGGGCGCCGGTCTGCGCCCCAGCGTCGTCACCGCCCTGTGCGAGGCCCTGGAGACGGGCGCGTACCCGGTCGTCAACGAGTTCGGCTCCGTCGGTACCGGGGACATCGCGGCCCTGGCCCAGGTCGGGCTGGCGCTGGCGGGCGAGCATCCGTGGCGGGGGCCGGACGGGCCGGACTCACCGCCCGCCGGCCGCGCGCCCGAGCCGCAGCCCCTCGACAACAACGACGCCCTCGCCCTGATCAGCAGCAACGCGCTCACCCTCGGCCAGGCCGCCCTCGCCCTGCACGAGCTGCGCGGGCTCATCGCCGCCACCCAGGTCGTCGCGGCCCTCTCCCTGCTGGCCGTGGACGGCTCGCACGAGGCCTACGCCGCTCCCGTGCACGCGGCCCGCCCGCACCGGGGCAGCGCGGAGGTGGCGCGCCGGATGCGGGAGCTGATCGGCGCCGCCGACCGGCCCACGCCGCCGCTCGGCCGTATCCAGGACCCCTACGGCTTCCGCTGCCTGCCCCAGGTCCACGGCCCCGCGCACGACGCGGCGGACCTGCTGGAGGAGGTGCTCACGACAGAGATCAACGCGGCCGCCGAGAACCCCCTCATCTGCCCCGAGGACATGGCCGCCTACCACCACGGCGGCTTCTACCAGGCCCAACTTGCCCTCGCACTGGATCACTTCAGGCTGGCCGTCACCCAGGTGGCCCGGCTGTCCACGTCCCGGCTGTCCATCCTCAACGAGCCCGCCTTCACCCGCCTGCGCCCCTTCCTCGCCGACCAGGAGGCCGCCTCCTCCGGAGTGATGATCCTGGAGTACGCCGCCGAAGCCGCCCTCGGCGAGCTGCGCGCGTTCTCGGCTCCCGCGTCGCTCGGTCACGCTGTACTCTCCCGGGGCGTCGAGGAACAGGCCAGCTTCGCCTCGCTCGCCGCCCGTCAAACGCTGCGTGCCGGTGGTGCGTACCGTCTGGTGGTCGGCTGCGAACTCGTCGCCGCCGTGCGCGCGCTGCGCCAGCGCGACCTCAGGCCGGACCCGGAACTCCCGGCCGGACGCGCGCTGGCACTGGCGGAGTCGGTCCTCGACGACGACCAGGCCGACCGGCCGCTCACGGACGACGTGTCGGCGGCGGCCGCACTGCTCGACCGGTTCACGGACATCTGGAGGGGGAGCACGTCATGAGCGTGACCGACAGTCCTGCCGCCCGCTTGCAGGCGCTCTTCGAAGGGCACCGGCTCACGCCGACCCAGCGGCGCATCGCGCACAGCATGGTGCGGCGGGCCGGCGACGTGCCCTTCCTGTCCAGCGTCGAGCTGGCCGAACTGGCCGGGGTCAGCCAGCCTTCGGTGACCCGTTTCGCGGTCGCGCTCGGCTTCGACGGCTACCCGGCCCTGCGCAAGCACCTGCGCGAGGTCGTGCCCGCCGAACCGGCGGTGGGCTCGGCGTCGTACAACGAGTACCAGCAGGCCGTGGAGTCCGAGATCGAGAACCTGCGGCATCTCGCGGAGGTGCTGGCCGACCCGCGACCGGTGCAGCGGGCCGGCCGGCTCCTCGCCGCCTCCCGGCCGCTGCCGGTGCTCGGACTGCGGGCCGCCGCCTCCCAGGCCTACGGCTTCGCGTACTTCGCCGCCAAGGTCCACCCGGACGTCCGGCTGCTCAACGAGGGCGGCACGATGATCAACGACCGCGTCGACGCGGCCGTCCGGGCCGGTGCCACCACCCTGCTGTGCTTCGCGCTGCCCCGGCATCCCCGCGAGGTCGTCGACACCCTCGCCTACGCCAAGGAGGCGGGCCTGACCGTGGTCACCGTCGCCGACTCGGCGTTCGCGCCGGTCGCCAAGGTGTCCGACCTGCTGCTGCCGGCCGCCGTCGGCACCGGGCTCGCCTTCGACACCGCGTGCGCGCCGATGCTGCTCGGGCGGGTGCTGCTGGAGGCCATGTGCGACGACCTGCCGGACGCCCAGGCGCGGCTGGAGGAGTTCGACGCGCGGGCGGCGGCGCGGGGGCTGTTCGTGGAATGACCCGGCGTCCCAGGCTCTGTTCCAGGACACGGCCCTGTTCTCAGACTCGTCTCACTTTCGCTCGTTAGCGTCCCGGCACACGGACTGGGCCGGGACGGCGAGGAGGCTGCGGACATGGCGCGTGGAGGACAGGGACTGGCCCGGGTGGCCGTCGTCGTACGGGCGGGGGCCGCGCCGCTGTGGTGGCTCGGGGTGTTCGCGGCGGGCATCGGGGTGCTGCCGCCGGGGGTGACCGGACGCCGGATCGGCGTCCTCGCGGGGGCCGTGCTGTTCCTCGTCGCCACCGCCGTGGGGGCCCTGACGGGCCGTGGACGGTACGCCCGCCTCGCCCGCGGGGTGGCCCGCGCGGGCAAGCACGACGTGCTCCAGGACCGCGCGGTGACCGTGCGCAACTGGCGCCGGGGTCACCGCTGGTGGCTGCTGCCGGCCTTCCTTCTCGCGCTGGGCAGCGCCTTCGTGGTGCCCTCGGCGGGCGGGCTGCTGCTGGCCGGTACCGGCACCGGGCTCCGGCTCAAGGCGGCCTGGCTCGGGCGGCGCGAACGGGCCCTGGACGAGCTGTTGTGGGTGCGTGTCGACTGGCTCGGCAAGCGCGGCGGCCGTCCCGCGGGCAAGGCCGTCAAGGCCTACCGCGGTACGGGCATCGCGGCCGGCGACGCGGCCCCGGGCGGGGCCCGCCGCCGCACCGCGGCGCTCGTCTGACCGCTGCTCGGGCCGCGCTCAGACCTCCAGTTCCTCCTCGATCTTCTTCAGCTGGTGCCTGGCCATGGCCAGGTTGGCCCGGTTCGCGTCGAGCACCAGGTAGAGGAACAGGCCGTTGCCGCCGCGCCCCTTGAGCAGCCGGATCAGGTGGTACGCGTTGGACAGGGTGATCAGGATGTCCTCGATCTCGCCCTTCAGGCCGAGGTGTTCCATGGTGCGCATCTTGGCCCGGATCACGTCGGTGTTCCCGGCGGCGGCCACGTTGAGGTCGAAGCTCTTGCTGCCGCCCAACGTGCCCAGCGCCATCCCGCTGGTGTAGTCGACGAGCGCGACGCCGGTGGCACCCTCGATGGAGGCGAGGCATTCCTTCAGTGCGGTCTCGGTGTTGGCCATGGTGTGTGGTGTCCTTTCAACTGTCGGTTGCGGTGCGCGCGTCGGTGGCCGCGGCACGTGGCGTACGAGTCGGTCTGAGGGTTCGTGTGGTGGTGGTCCGGCTGGGCGCCCGGGCGGGCTGGGCGGCCTCGGCGGCCTTGGCGGCGGCCTCCGCCGCGTCGACCAGCTCCCCGATCCGGGCGCCCGCGCGGCGGCCCTCCAGGTGCAGCCGGCCGACGTTGACGCGGTCCTGGGCGAGCAGGGTCAGGACCGCGGTGCGGCCGGCCGCGTAGGTGGCGACGTAGCCGTGCTCGCCGCGGACCAGCAGTTCCCGGAAGCCGCCCTGACCGGTGGCGTCGGCGACCCGTACGGCGACGCCGAGCGCCGCCGCGGTGAGCGCCGCCAGGCCCTCCGGGTCGACGCCGGGGGTGTCCGCGGCGACGACGAGGCCGTCGACGCCGGCCGCCAGGGCGCCGGTGAGCTGAGGGACGCGGCTGCGTAGTCGCCGTAGTTCGTCCAGGATCGCGTGGATCTCTGGCTCGGCCGCCATCAGATGTCTCCTCTCGGCGGGTCGGTGCCGTTCAAAGGGCCTCCAGCGCATCCCTGAGCCTCTTCAGCAGCGCGATGTCGGGGTCGGTGACCGGGGGTGGGGGTGGTGGGTGAGCCGGTGGGGGCGACATCGCCGGGTCCGGCGCGATCAGGCCCGCCGCCGCCAGTCGCCGTACGTCCATCAGGGTGTGGAAGGCGGGCCGGCCCAGCTCCAGCGCGATGCCCGCCGCCGTACGGTTCCCGTTCACCCGGGACAGCACCGCCCGCTGGCGGGGCGTGACCTGCGGGGCCGAGAGCGGGTCGGCCCGGATCAGCGGGGCGCTGTCGGTCGCCGGGTCCGGCCAGACCCGGTGCAGCAGCAGGCGGCGGCGCAGGGTCTCCCGCTCCAGCACGGTCACCGGGATGGGGCGCAGGGCGGCCGAGGCGGTCACCGGCCCGTACCGGAAGTGGCCGGGGGTGCTGCTCGGCGCCAGGGCGAAGTACCCGGCGTCGAACACCGCGCCCAGGTGGCACAGCTCCAGCGCGCCCGTCGCGAGCCGTCCGGCGCCGAGCAGCAGACGGGCGGCGCCAGGCGCGTCGCCGGCCTGTTCCGCGGCCTGCCGCCAGACGGCCGGCGCCAGCGTGCCGTGGGCCGTGAGGAGCAGGCCGAGACCCGGGGCGAGGGGGCTCTCGGCGTGCACCACCCGGCCCTCGGCGAGGTGCAGCGTGCCGTGCTCGCGGGCGAGGACACCGGTGGCTCTTTCCTCGGCGAGCCGGGTCAGCATCGGCGAGAGGGCGGCGCGGCCCCACTCCCCTTCGGCTCTTCTGTCCCGCACGGGCAGGGGCGGCGGCGGAGGCGTTCTGACCATGGTCATCCCAGCACCAGCCCGGCGGCCATCTCACCGAGCCGGATCCGCGCGAGGGCGAGGTTGCCGTCCTCGCGGCCCAGCCACAGGTGCAGCAGCACCGTGCTGTCGAACGACGTGTCCACGAACCGCAGCAGGTGGTAGCTGTCCCGGTTGCTGATGATCAGGTCCTCGACCGGCGGGTGTTCGTCCGCGGCGTCCCCGGCGGCGGCGAACGCCCCGTGCTCGGCGGCCAGCCGGGCCAGTTCGGCCGCCTCGGCCGCGGTCGTCTCGTGGTCACCGCCGGGGGAGTCCCCGACCGTGCCCAGGGCCAGCCCGCTCGTCCAGTCCACCAGCGCCGCGCCCCGGGCACCGGGCAGACGCATCGCTTCCAGTAGGCACTCGTCGATTCCGGGCACCGTTGGGCTCCCCTCCCGCCTGGGACTCCGGCTGAGTGACGCAGACACTACGCAACGTGTGCGTGGCAGGTGAGGCTTCTGGCATTTTCCAGTGGAACATGCGTCCGGAGGACTAATGTGGGTCAACTTGCCCTGATGTCAGCCCACTTGATCTAGTGAACATGGGGGTGCGTCAACGGCGTCCGGATGCGCCGAGGGTGGTGAGGGCTGTGACGTGCGCCCCTCCCGACTCGGCCACGATCTCGTCGGGCGTCTGCGGTTCACGCACGGTCGCGAACGCAACGCCTCCGGACCCGTCCGGGGCGAAGCCGTAAATTCCGGGCCGCGAAAGGGAGTTGTAGGCGTAGTGGTGCGCGAAGTAGTAGGCGCCGGTGTCCAGCGCCGCCGCGTGGTCGCCCTGCTCCAGCAGCGGCAGGGCGCGCCCCTGGGCGAGCAGATCGCCCGAGAAGCAGGCCGGCCCCGCCACGTCCTGCACCACCTCGGGCCCCGTCTTCGGCCGCCCCTTCGCGTCGTACGCGGCGATCCTGAGCGGCCACGCCCCCGGCACGTACACCGTCCGCGCCGCCACCTGCACGCCCGCGTGCGTCACCGCCACCCGCCGCCCGCCCGCGCTCTTGGCGTACTCCACCCGGGCCACCACCGTCCCGTGCTTGGCCAGCAGGGACCGCCCGAACTCCGTCACCAGCCCGTACCGCCCGTCGCACAGCCCCGGCACCACCTCGCTCAGCAGCCGGGCGTACTGCGCGTACGTCGGTGTCGTCGCGTCGGAGCCGAAGTTCACCGGCAGCCCGCCGCCGATGTCGAGCGTGTCCACCTGCCGCCGCCCCGCGCGCGCGTTGATCTCCTCGGCGAGCCCGTACGCCTCCGCCGCCCCCCGCGCCATCAGCGACAGCGGGATGCCCTGCGAGCCGGTGTGGGCGTGCAGCCGGGTCAGCCACGGCCGGTCCAGATACGCCCGCACGATCCACTCCCGGGCCCCCTCGTCGCGCAGCGCCACCCCGAACTTCGAGGTCTCCGTCGCCGTCGAGGTCGCCTCGATCGAGCCCCCGCCGATCTGCGGATTGACCCGGATCCCGAGCGGGGGGCGGCTGGGCCCGGCCCCCACCAGGGCGTCGATGCGGGCCAGCTCCTGCGGGTTGTCCGCGTTGACCGCGATCCCGAGCGCCAGCGCCTCCCGCAGCTCCTCGGGCGTCTTGGCGGGCGAGTCCAGCACGATTCGCTCCGGCGGCACCCCGGCCGCCCGCGCCAGGGCCAGCTCTCCCGGGCTCGCCACCTCCGCGCCGACCCCCGCCTCGTCCAGCAGCCGCAGCACCGGCACCAGCGGGGTCGCCTTCACCGCGAAGGCGTGCAGCACGGGCGTACCCGGCGCCAGCACCTCCTCGAACGCCGCGCGCAGCTCGGCCGCCGACTCCCGGATGCCGGTGACGTCCAGCAGTCCCACGACGGGCGCCCCGGAACGGAGCAGTCCCTGCTCCACGACGGCCCGCACCGCCTCGTCGCGCCGGGCCGCGCGGCCTTCCCCCGTGCTGTCGACGCCCTGCTGCATGGTTTCCCCCGCTTTCGTAGGTGTGCGTACCTGTTCCTCCGGTACTTCCAGCCATACACCTTTGCGGCACCGACTTGGCGCACCGATGTATTGACTAGCTCTATTCAGCCATCCATGATTTGAATAGACGTAGCAACAGGAGGAGGCAGACGATGTCGGGACCCCGCCCCGTACGAGCCCCGCGCGGTACGGAACTGAGCGCCCTGGGCTGGCAGCAGGAAGCCGCTCTGCGGATGCTCCAGAACAACCTCGACCCCGAGGTCGCCGAGCACCCCGACAAGCTGGTCGTCTACGGCGGCACCGGCAAGGCGGCCCGTGACTGGCGCTCCTTCGACGCCATGGTCCGCACACTGCGCACCCTGAAGCAGGACGAGACCATGCTCGTCCAGTCCGGCCGCCCGGTCGGCGTGATGCAGACCCACGAGTGGGCCCCGCGCGTCCTCATCGCCAACTCCAACCTCGTCGGCGACTGGGCCAACTGGGAGGAGTTCCGCCGTCTGGAGGCCCTCGGCCTGACCATGTACGGCCAGATGACCGCCGGCTCCTGGATCTACATCGGCACCCAGGGCATCCTCCAGGGCACCTACGAGACCTTCGCCGCCGTCGCCGCGAAGAAGTTCGGCGGCACCCTCGCCGGGACCATCACCCTCACCGCCGGCCTCGGTGGCATGGGCGGCGCCCAGCCCCTCGCGGTGACCATGAACGATGGCGTGGCGATCTGCGTCGACTGCGACCCCCGCGCCATCGAGCGCCGCATCGAGCACCGCTACCTCGACGTGAAGGCCGACTCCCTCGACCACGCCCTCCAGCTGGCCACCGAGGCCCGCGACGCCCGCCGCCCGCTGTCCATCGGCGTGCTCGGCAACGCGGCGGAGCTGGTCCCGCAGCTGCTGGCGATGAACGCCCCGATCGACATCGTCACCGACCAGACCTCGGCCCACGACCCGCTGTCCTACCTGCCGCTCGGCGTCGCCTTCGAGGACATGGCCGACGCCGCCGCCAAGGACCCGGCCGGCTTCACCACCCGCGCGCGCGAGTCGATGGCCAAGCACGTCGAGGCCATGGTCGGCTTCCAGGACGCCGGCACCGAGGTCTTCGACTACGGCAACTCCATCCGCGGCGAGGCCCAACTCGCCGGATACGACCGCGCCTTCGCCTTCCCCGGCTTCGTCCCCGCCTATATCCGCCCCCTCTTCTGCGAGGGCAAGGGCCCCTTCCGCTGGGCCGCCCTGTCCGGCGACCCCGCCGACATCGCCAAGACCGACCAGGCGATCCTCGACCTCTTCCCGGAGAACGAGTCCCTGGCCCGCTGGATCAAGATGGCCCGCGAGCGCGTCCACTTCCAGGGCCTGCCCGCCCGCATCTGCTGGCTCGGCTACGGGGAGCGCGACAAGGCCGGCGAGCGCTTCAACGACATGGTGGCCTCCGGTGAGCTGGCGGCCCCGCTGGCCATCGGCCGCGACCACCTCGACTGCGGTTCCGTGGCCTCTCCCTACCGCGAGACCGAGGCCATGCTCGACGGCTCCGACGCGATCGCCGACTGGCCGCTGCTGAACGCCATGGTCAACGTGGCCTCCGGGGCGTCCTGGGTGTCCATCCACCACGGCGGCGGCGTCGGCATGGGGCGGTCCATCCACGCCGGGCAGGTGACCGTCGCCGACGGTACGAAGCTCGGCGGGGAGAAGATCCGCCGGGTGCTGACGAACGACCCGGGGATGGGCGTCATCCGGCACGTGGACGCGGGGTACGACATCGCGGAGTCGGTTGCCGAGGAGCGCGGGGTTCGGGTGCCTGTGCGCGAGGGTGACGAGGCGTGACCCACGAAGGCAGGCCGGGCGGCAACTCTCCGGTGGGGGCTGAGGACTCGTCGCCGGGCGCGGGTCCGGCTGTGCCCACCACTGGTTCCTTCCACGAAATGTGGCGGGAGCTGGCCCCCGTCGGCCGGCACTCCGACTCCGGCGGCTACCGCCGCTACGCCTGGACCGGGGCCGACGGCGACTGCCGGGCCTGGTTCAAGGAGCAGGCGGAGGGGCGTGGGCTGGCGTACGAGGTCGACCGGAACGGCAACCAGTGGGCCTGGCTGGGGGACCCGGCCGCCGGGGGCGCGGTCGTCACCGGGTCGCATCTGGACTCCGTGCCGGACGGAGGGGCCTTCGACGGGCCCCTCGGGGTCGTGTCCTCCTTCGCGGCCCTCGACGAGCTGCGCGGGAGGGGAGCGCGGCTCGAGAAGCCCCTGGCCATCGTCAACTTCGGCGACGAGGAGGGCGCCCGGTTCGGGCTCGCCTGCGTCGGGTCGCGGCTCACCGCCGGGCAGCTCACCGTCGAGCAGGCGCACCGGCTGACCGACGGCGACGGCATCACACTGCCGCAGGCCATGGAGACCGCCGGGTACGACCCCGACGCCATCGGACCGGACCCGGAGCGGCTCGCCAGGATCGGCGCCTTCGTCGAGCTGCACGTCGAACAGGGCCGCGCGCTGGACCTGTCCGGCGACCGGGTCGGCATCGCCAGCGCCATCTGGCCGCACGGCCGCTGGCGCTTCGACTTCCGGGGCGAGGCCAACCACGCCGGCACCACCCGGCTGGTGGACCGCCGCGACCCGATGCTGTCGTACGCCGAGACCGTGCTCGCCGCCCGCCGGGAGGCCGAACTCGCCGGTGCGGTCGCCACCTTCGGCAAGATCGCGGTGGAGCCGAACGGGGTCAACGCCATCCCCTCCCTGGTGCGCGGCTGGCTCGACTCCCGCGCCGCCGACCAGGAGACCCTCGACACGGTGGTCACCGGCGTGGAGAAGGCCGCGCGCGAGTACGCCGTCGCGCACGGCGTCGACCTCGACGTCGTCCGTGAGTCCTTCACGCCGGTCGTCGAGTTCGACCACGCCCTGCGGGACGAGCTCGCCCGCATCCTGGGCCGGGACACGGACCTGAGGGTGCCCGTGCTGGGCACCGGCGCCGGACACGACGCCGGAATCCTCTCCGGGAGCATCCCGACCGCCATGCTGTTCGTGCGCAACCCCACCGGCGTCTCGCACTCCCCGGCCGAGTTCGCCGCCGAGGACGACTGCGTGGCCGGGGTGACCGCGCTCGCCGACGTACTGGAAGGGCTGGCCCGCAGGTGACGACGACTGAGCCGACGCGGACGTACTGGCTGGAGCACGCCTGGCTCGACACCCACGTCGAGCCGGGGGTGCTGCTGGAGGTGACCGACGGCCGGATCACGGCCGTCCGCACGGAGACGACCGCCCCGCCGCCGGGCGCCGAGATCCTCCGGGGCCTGACCCTGCCGGGCCTGGCCAACGCCCACAGCCACGCCTTCCACCGCGCCCTGCGCGGCACCGTCCAGGTCGGCTCCGGCACCTTCTGGACCTGGCGCGAGGTGATGTACTCGGTCGCGGACCGGCTGACGCCGGAGACGTACCACGCCCTCGCCCGCGCCGCGTACGCGGAGATGGCCCTCGCCGGTGTCACCTGCGTCGGCGAGTTCCACTACGTGCACCACGCCCCCGGCGGCACCCCTTACGCCGATCCCAACGCCATGGGCGAGGCCCTGATCGCGGCCGCCGCCGAAGCCGGTATCCGCATCACCCTCCTCGACACCTGCTATCTGTCCTCCGGTTTCGGCGAGCGCCCCAACTCCCACCAGCTCCGCTTCTCCGACGGGACCGCCGAGGCCTGGGCCGAACGCTGTTCAGTTCTCAAGGAGCGGGATCACGCGCGGATCGGGGCGGCGATTCACTCCGTACGGGCCGTGCCCGCCGGGCAGTTGGCGACGGTGGCGCGGTGGGCGGAGGAGCGGCGGGCCCCGCTCCACGTGCACCTGTCCGAGCAGACCGCCGAGAACGACGCCTGCCTGGCCGCGCACGGATGCACGCCCACCCGGCTGCTCGCCGACCACGGCGTCCTCGGCCCGCGCACCACCGGCGTGCACAACACCCACCTCACCGACGAGGACATCGCCCTGCTCGGCGGCTCACGCACCGGAACCTGCATGTGCCCGACGACGGAACGCGACCTCGCGGACGGCATCGGCCCCGCGACGGCCCTCCAGCGCGCCGGCTCCCCGCTCTCCCTCGGCTCCGACAGCCACGCCGTCATCGACCTCCTGGAGGAGGCGCGCGCGATGGAGCTGAACGAGCGGCTGCGCACCCGCGCGCGGGGCCACTGGACGGCCGCGGCCCTGCTGCGCGCGGCCTCGGCGGACGGTCACGCCTCCCTCGGCTGGGGTGACGCGGGCACCATCGAGGCCGGGGCGCTCGCCGACCTCACCACGATCGCCCTCGACTCGGTCAGGACAGCGGGGCCGCTGCCCAGGCTGGGCGCCGAGACGGCCGTATTCGCCGCGACGGCAGCGGACGTACGGCACACGATCGTCGCGGGGCGGCATGTCGTACGGGACGGCGTCCACGCCCTCGTACCGGATGTTCCGTCGGCACTGGCGGACGCGATCGAAGCCCTGCGCGGCTGAGGCCGAGGCCGAGCAGACGCCGCACCCCCACCACCCATGAGGACGTCATGAGCAGCAGCACCGTCATCACCAACATCGCCACGCTGGTCACCAACGATCCCTCCCTCGGTGACGGTTCTCCCCTCGGTCTGGTCCAGGACGCGGCCGTCGTCATCGACGGCGACCGCGTCGTGTGGACCGGTGAATCAAGGAAAGCACCCGCCACTGACAATCGGGTCGACGCCGGTGGCCGGGCGGTCCTCCCGGGTTTCGTCGACTCCCACTCCCACCTGGTCTTCGCGGGCGACCGCACGGCCGAGTTCAACGCCCGCATGTCCGGCCGTGCCTACAGCGCGGGCGGTATCCGCACGACCGTCGCGGCGACGCAGGCGGCGACGGACGAGGAGCTGGAGGCCAACCTCACCCGCTACCTCGCCGAGGCCCTGCGCCAGGGCACGACCACGTTCGAGACGAAGTCGGGCTACGGCCTGACGGTCGAGGACGAGTCCCGCGCCCTGCGCATCGCGTCCGCGCACACCGACGAGGTCACCTACCTCGGCGCGCACATCGTCTCCCCCGACTACGCCGACGACCCGGCCGCCTACGTGGCCCTCGTCACCGGCGAGATGCTCGACGCCTGTGCCCCGCACGCCCGCTGGATCGACGTCTTCTGCGAGAAGGGCGCCTTCGACGGCGACCAGGCCCGCGCGATCCTCACGGCCGGCAAGGCGAAGGGGTTGCACCCCCGCATCCACGCCAACCAGCTCTCGTACGGCCCCGGTGTCCAACTGGCGGTCGAACTGGACGCGGCCAGCGCCGACCACTGCACCCACCTCACGGACGCGGACGTCAACGCCCTGGCGAGCGGCCGTACGGTCGCCACGCTCCTCCCCGGCGCCGAGTTCTCCACCCGGGCGGAGTGGCCGAACGCCCGCCGCCTGCTGGACGCGGGCGTGACGGTGGCCCTGTCGACCGACTGCAACCCGGGCTCGTCCTTCACCTCCTCGGTCCCCTTCTGCATCGCCCTGGCCGTACGGGACATGGGCATGACCCCGGACGAGGCGGTGTGGTCGGCCACGGCGGGCGGCGCGGCGGCCCTGCGCCGCTCCGACATCGGCCGCGTCAGCCCCGGCGCACACGCCGACCTGACCCTGCTGGACGCCCCGAGCCATGTACACCTGGCGTACCGGCCGGGGGTTCCGCTGGTCAGCGGGGTGTGGCGGAGGGGCGTGCGGGTGGTCTGACCCGCGCGGAGGAGGCTGGGCCATCATGTGTGTGACGCGGGTCACCTTCGGCGGTCGATGAGATGACTCGTGCCCGCCGGTCATACGAGCGACAACACTGCTTCGGACAGACGGGACACCGCCGACATGACTGACGCCGCCAAGGGCCCTGCCAGTTACTTCCCTTCGATCGAGAAGAAGTACGGTCGCCCGATCGCGGAGTGGAAGGACCTCATCCGCACCTCGCCGCTGACCAAGCACATGGAGCTGGTGAACTGGCTCAAGGCCGAGCACGGGTTGGGCCACGGCCACGCCAACGCCCTTGTCGCGCACACCCTCGCGGAGGCGGGCGGCAAGTAGCGGCGGGGCTCAGCTCAGTTCGTTGCGAACCGGCCCGACTTCAGCCCACGTATGAGGTGGGCCAGTGAGGCGGTGCCGGTGGTGAGTTGGGTGGCGGGGTCGTCGCTTTCGCGGAGGTGGAGGGTGGTGGGGGTGGCGGCCAGTTCGACGCAGGTGTCTCCTTCGCCGCCGTCGGAGAACGTCGACTTCTGCCAGTGCAGGGTGTGGTCCATGGAGTGCCTCACAACTCCTTCGTCAGGCGGTGGATGAAGTCCCGCGATGCCGTCGGGTCCAGTGATGCTTCTTCCACTTTACGAAGAAGCGTTCGAAGCCGATTCAGCTGTAGCTCGGCATCAATGAACACGACTCCGGTGGGCGCGTCGCGGAGGCCTGTGTCCAACCGAGGTACCGGCCCGCCCGCGTACACCATTGAAGCGCCGGCGCCGGCGAAGCCATCCTGGTCAATGGGGATGACGCGTACGGTGACGTGGCCCTGCTCGATCTGGTCCAGAATCCAACGGAGTTGAGCAACGGAGGCCTGACGGTCCGCCACTCGGATACGCAGCGCGAACTCGTGGACGATCGTCTCGTACGGAGTGGGAGTGTCGCCCCCGATGACCGAGCGTCTTCTCATCCGGTACTCGACCCGGGGTGCGATCTCGCTCTCGGGTAGCTCCGGGCGCATGTACCTGAAGACCGCTCGGGCGTAGTCCGGCGTTTGGAGCAGCCCAGGGACCCGGTTGATGACGATCTCGCGCAGGAACGTCGCATGGTGCTCCGCCTCGGCGACGTCCAGGTTCACCTGAGGCAGGACTCCCCGGAGGTCGTCCCACCAGCCGCGTGCGCGGTCCCCCGCCATGGATGCGAGCGCGTCGATGAACGCCTCGTCCGTGCAGGCGTAATGGGCCGCGAGGCGACGGATGCGCTCCGCGCTGACAGCGGCGATACCTGCCTCGACCTGACTCATCTGGGCCGAGGTCGAATTCAGGAACGCCGCCACCTCACGGGCCTTCAGCCCCGCCGCCTCACGTAGTTTGCGCAGCTCCGCACCCAGGCGCACCTGCCGCGCGGTGGGATGACTCCTCGGCGCCATGCGCTCCCCAACGTCCTGGTTCTTGTGCCTCGTTCGGGTGTCAGATTACGGCAACTGCTTGCAGGGGCAGAAATTACTTCCCTACCGTGGGTGATGAACTGCTCACGCAGCGGAAGCGCACCGCTCCGCCCTCACCTCACTTGGAGCCGACGCATGCCCGAATCCTGGGAGTACTGCCTCTCCATCCCCAACGACCCCCGAGCCGTCCCCGTCTGCCGCCGCACCCTGCGCCTGATCCTGACCATGCACGGCCTGATCCGCCTGGCGGACACCGCCGAACTTATCGCCTCCGAGCTGGTGTCGAACGCCGTACTCCACACGAAGGGGCCCGCCGACCTACGGGTGCGCTGGGCGGACGACGTACTGAGGGTCGGCGCGTGGGACGCCGACCCGGCGCCGCCCCGCCCTCCGGGCCGGCTGGAGGAGCTCACCGACGCCGAGAACGGCCGCGGCATGGCCCTCACGCGCGCGTGCGCCGACCTGTGGGGCTGGCAGCCACTGTCCCGGCACGGGAGCCGGGGCAAGTACGTGTGGTGTGACCTGGGTGCCGTCTAGCTCGTGCAGTTCGTCGACTCATGCCTGGCCGACCCCCAGGCACAGCAGATGTGGAGGGACCTGATGACGGCGATGCAGTACTTCTGGCGGCACCCGCTGGCCGAGCAGGTACGTCAAGAGGGCCGAGAGGAGGGCGTCGAGCAGGAGCGCGCGTCGATGGTTCTCCGGATTCTTCAGTGGCGGGGCATCGACGTGCCCGAGTCCATCCGGGAAAGGGTCACCTCCTGCACCGATCTGGACCGTCTCGAAGTGTTGGCCCAGCGGGCCGTCCACGCCTCGGCCGCGGCGGACCTGTTCGTCGACGGATCCTGACACGGTCACCTCGCACCCGCCCGCCACCGCTGACTCGAACCCCCCGTCAGCGGCTCCAGCGACAACTCCCCGCCGCTGCCCTCGGTGAGCGCCGTCTCGATCGCAATCGCCGGGCGGATCGCCCCGTCGGCGTCCACCGTGAAGCGCAGGTTGGCGCCGTGGTCGCCGTCGACCGAGTCGCAGTCCCAGACGCCGACGCCCCTGTCGACGGAGCCGCGGCTGTCGAGGCAGAAGTCGGGGTCCGCGGAGGACTGTACGACGCCGCGCGCGGTGTCGACCCGCCAACGCTGGCTGGGCGACGAGGTACAGGGGACGGTGACGACGTCCGTGCCGTTGTCGAAGTCGCCGGCGACCTCAAGGCAGCGGCCCGAGGCGGTGTTCACGATCTGGGCGTACGTGCCGTTCGGGGCGTGGGCCGTGGGGGTCGGGGTCGGGCTGGGGGAGCGTTTGGTCGGGCTCGGGGTGGGGCTCCTCGTGGGGGACGGTGGTCTCGACGTCGCGGACGGGGACGGTGGCAGGGATGGGGACGAGGGTGCCGAGACCGTCGCCGTCACCGTGACCTGCGGCGCGGGCGTGGGGGTGGTCACCGCGCCTGCCGGCTGGTCGTCGGGGGCGTCGTCCGAGGGCAGTAGCAGGAACAGCAAGGGGACCAGGGCGATGCCCACGGCCACGGAAGCCAGCAGGTAGCGGCGGGAGGAGGGGCGCCGGGTGACCGGGGCAGGGGCGCTACCGTCCCGCTCCCCGTCCCGGTGCGTGGTGTACGCCGTACCCGCCCACGGCAGCAGCCCCTCCGCCAAGGCCGCGCGCGGTGCGTCCCGCAGGGCGGTCAGGTCCTGGTGGGCGGCCGTGCAGTGCGGGCAATGGGCCATGTGGGTGTGCAGGTCGGCGCTGCGGCGGGGGGTGTCCGGCCGGGTGGACTCCTCGATCAGGCGGCGGAAGTCACCGCAGCGCGGGTCGTCGGAGGCGGCCAGACGGGAGCGGAGGCAGGCCTGGGCCATGGCGTGGAGCGCCTGCGGAGTGTCGTACGTCACGTCCTGCGGGGTGAGGCCGAGGAGCGCGGCCGTGCGGTCGAGGGGCTCGCGGTCCACGACGGCGTACCAGAGCAGGCCCTGGGTGCGGGCGGGCAGGGTGTGGAAGGCCGGGAGGAGGGGTGGCAGGGGTCCCTCGGGGGCGCCCATGGTGTTCAGGACCAGGAGCAGGGCGGGGTCCAGACCCGTGGAGCGGTCGTCCGGGGCCCAGGCGGCGGCCAGGCGGGCGGTCAGCAGCAGGAGGTGGTGGCGGAGGGGGACGAGGGGCTCGATCCCGCGTGCCGTCTCCCGGGCCACCGTCGTGAAGGTCTGCGCGGCCAGCTGCCCGGCGGCCGACTCGCTCGCGGCGCAGAGCCGGGCGTAGCCGAGGACCGACGGGCGGTGGCGGCGGCGCAGCTCGTGCAGCGCCGCGTAGGCGGTGACGGTGTCGGCGCGCAGCAGTTCGGTCAGCCGCGCGTCCGGCACCCTCGCGTATGGGTCCGCGTCGTCGGCGGCCCGGTCTGCGCCCTGACCCATCCTCGCGCCTCCTCGCACTCCGTGCGGCCGTCCGCGACTGCCCTGGTTGTCCTGACGTACTGGCCAGTTTGGAGTGACCAGAGTGACGGAGGGCGGCGCTTGGGAGAAGTAGGGAGGCCAGGAAGAGATCAGGAAGAGACAAGGAAGTGATGGAGAAGGAGGAGATGGAGAAGGAGGAGATGGAGGAGATGGAGAGAGCGGCGAGGTTTCTCCGGGGGCGGCGGAGAAACCTCGCGGACCTCACTCGTCCACGGTCAGCCCCTTGCGCAGCCGCACCAGCGTGCGCGACAGCAGCCGCGACACGTGCATCTGCGAGATGCCGAGTTCGTCGCCGATCTCCGACTGGGTCATGTTGGCCACGAACCGCAGGGAGAGGATCTTCCGGTCCCGGGCCGGGAGTTCGGCGATCAGCGGCTTCAACGACTCGACGTACTCGATGCCTTCGAGTTCGTGGTCCTCGTAGCCGATGCGGTCCGCGAGGGCGCCCTCGGAATCGTCCTCCTCGGGCTGTGCGTCCAGCGAGGAGGCGGTGTACGCGTTCGAGGCGGCCATGCCCTCGACGACCTCGTCGGTGGAGATGCCCAGCCGTTCGGCGAGTTCGACCGGCGTCGGGGCGCGGTCGAGCTTCTGCGCCAGCTCGTCGCCGGCCTTGGCCAGGTCGAGCCGGAGCTCCTGGAGCCGGCGCGGAACGCGCACGGACCACGAGGTGTCACGGAAGAAGCGCTTGATCTCGCCGATGATGGTTGGCATCGCGAACGTGGGGAACTCCACGCCGCGGGAGAGTTCGAAGCGGTCGATCGCCTTGATCAGGCCGATGGTGCCGACCTGGATGATGTCCTCCATCGGCTCGCTGCGGGAGCGGAAGCGCGAGGCGGCGAACTTGACCAGCGCGAGGTTGAGTTCGACGAGGGTGTTGCGGACGTACGAGTACTCGTACGTCCCTTCCTCCAGCGACTCCAGTCGCTCGAAGAGGGTCTTGGAGAGGGCACGTGCGTCGAGAGGGGCGATCTCGTCGTACGGCGGGATCTCCGGGAGTCCCGCGATGGGATCCAGGGGATCGATGGGATCCAGTTGTTCCGGTGGGGGTGTCGACGTCGCCATCCGGGTATGCGAGGCGTCGAGCCGGGGTGACATGGGTGTCCTCCATCGTTCTCGGCATAAGGCTGCCGAAGCCATGCGTGCACTGCGGTGTGCGGCGCCTCCAAAGCCGGCCGTGTTGATTACGTGTCTTACTAGCCCTACCCGTTCCGGTAGGGCTGCCGCAAGTGCGTTCTGGTGTGATATGTCCGTTTGTGTGGGGTTGTTCGGGTGTCGGAGTGCGTACGGAAGGCGTAGTGTTCGAGGGCATCAACCTGGCGTCCGCCAGACATCGGCAGGGCAATAGTCAGTAGTCACGACCTCGGGAGTAGAGACGGCATGGACCGCGGGACGGTCGGCAGCGCACAGTCGGGCCGGCTACTGGTAGAGGTGCGGGAAGAGGGTTCCAGCGCCGTAGTGACGCCGGCGGGTGAGCTCGATCACCACACCGCCGATCTGCTGCGGGAACCCCTCGACGACCTCCTCGACAAGGGATTCTCGCGACTCGTCGTGGACTGCTCACGGCTGGAGTTCTGCGATTCGACGGGTTTGAACGTGCTGCTCGGTGCGCGGCTGCGGGCGGAAGCCGCCGGTGGGGGCGTGCACCTGGCGGGCATGCTGCCGGTTGTTGCACGTGTGTTCGAAATTACGGGGGCGGAGGCGGTCTTCACCGTCCATGACTCCCTCGAGGGCGCCCTGGCGGACGAGTCCGGCTGAGTCGCCGCCGTCCGCACGGGTCACGCCGAACAGGGGGGTGTCGCCCCGGTTCGCCCGGGCAGGAGACATCCTGAACCTGTCGGCCCCGGGGTGCAGGAACACCGTGGAACCGGCGAACGGCCCGTGTGCGACGTACGTACCCAAGGGCACCGGCGGACACGGTGGACCGTCGGCCGGGCTGATGGGAGCGGACGTGAGCCGAGCGGGACTGACCGGAACCGACCGGAACCCGTTGGTGTCTTCCGATACTGATCGGTTCGGTCGGTATCGGTTGGCCTCGACTGGTGACCCATGGGTGATGGGTGACCTATTGGCAGGGATCGAAACCGGCAGCAAGATCGAGATTGAACGACTTCTGAATCGTGAACGGTGAATCGGTGAGGTGAAGCGCTGATGAGCACCACCCGGCCTTACTCGCCGGGCGACCGTGGCCCGGAGCCCAGCGGCGCTTCCGGGGCGTCCGAGGGGGGTGCGCCGGAGGCCGGCGCGTCCGCGGGGGGAGCGGCCATGCCGTCGGATGGGAGCCGCAGGCCCCGGCAGGAACGGCGGCTGCGCCTCGGCGGTGAGAGCGGTGTCGTCCCGCTCGCCCGCGACTTCACCCGCCAGGCGTTGTACGCGTGGGGCTGGCTGCCCGCCGCGTCCGCCGACCAGCGGGCCGCCGCCGAGGATGTGCTGCTGGTCGTCTCCGAGCTGGTCACGAACGCTTGCCTGCACGCGGAGGGCCCCGATGAGCTGGTCCTCGCCTGCGACAACAAGGTGATCCGGCTGGAGGTCACCGACCGCGGCAGCGGCCAGCCCGCGCCCCGCACCCCGCACCGCGCCGGGCGCCCCGGCGGCCACGGCATGTTCATCGTCCAGCGCCTCTGCCTGGACTGGGGGGTCGTCCGCACCCCGGGCGCGTCGGGCAAGACGGTCTGGGCGGAACTGGGCGCCCCGGCGTAGTCCTCGACGCGGGGCCGCCGCTGGCCGCCGTTCTCCGTCGGCGCGCTGCCCCCGCCCGACCATCGGTTACCCAGGGTCACCCCTCTCCACTCGACCCCCGCCGTGCGCACGCGGGATCGCCACAACTCCGGTGTGCGCCGTCTCTTCCTTCCTCACGACCCCGGGCGTACCTTGACGGCCCGATCTGATGTGCCGTCAGGAAACGAGGTGGGGCCGTGTACTCGAAACGAACCGCCGCACTCGCGTCGGCCGCGGCCCTGGCCGGCTCCGCCGTGCTGCTGGCCGCCCCCGTGGCCCACGCCGAGGTCGTGGACGTCAACTACCAGTGCAAGACGCCGATCGGCGACAAGAGCGCCGTCTCGCCCATCGACATCAAGGGCGTCAAGAGCGGCAGCGGCTACAAGATCACCATGAGCTGGCAGAAGGGCGTCTCCTCCAGCCCCGTCGAGCTCGGCAAAGGCGCGATGAACCCGAGCGCCACCGTCAAGCTGGGCGGCGCCGACAGTGGCACCGTCGCCGTGACGGGCCCGGCCAACCAGGCGGCGATCCCCGCCAACACGCCGATCAAAATCAATGACTTGAGCGGTACCTACACCCCGAAGAAGACCGGCAAGGTCACCTTCACGGCGGGCGTACTCACCATCAAGGCGCTCGGCACGACGACCACCTGTACGCCGACCAACAGCCCCAAGCCGTCCCTGACCCTGGATGTCACGGCCGCGAGCGGCGGCTCCTCCGGGTCCGGTTCGGGCTCCGGTTCCTCGTCGCAGGGCGGCAGCGGCACCGACTCCGGCGGCCAACTCCCCCGGACCGGGCCCGAGGACTCCGCGATTGCGCTGGGCACGCTCGGCGGCACCGTCCTCCTCACGGGCGCGGCGGGCGCGTTGTGGCTCACCCGCCGGAACCAGGCCGTACGCCGCTGAACACCGGGTACGAGCGCTTGGAGCCGCCCATGCCGTCCGCCACCCGTGTCCGCCGCCCGGCCTTGTCGGCGGTGTTCCTCCTGAGCCTGCTCGTCGTCGCCACTCCCGCCTCGGCCGCCGACGGCTGGAGTCTCGCACCCCTCGGAGGCGACCGGCCGTCCGTCTATGCCGAGGGCGCCCCCGGCGCGGTCCTGAGGGACACGGTGTCCGTGACCAACCGCGGCCGAAAGCCGCTCGCGGTACGGCTGACCGGCACCGGCGTCCAGGTCGCCTTCGCCCGGACCCGCGTCCGCGTACCCGCCCGCACCCGCGCCGATGTGCCCTTCACGGTGACCGTCCCGGCCGGCACCGCGCCCGGGGAGCGGGCAGGCACGATCGTCGCGCGGGACGGGGACGGACGTACGGCGGCCGTGGACGTGCGCCTGCGGGCCGTCGGACCGGCGCTGTCCGCGCTGACCGTCGAGCACGTCGCCGTCCATGCCGACCGCATCTCGTACGAGCTGGTCAACCGCGGTACGACGGCCCTCGTGCCGACGCTCGCGGTGCAGGCCGACGGCCTCCTCGGCCGCCGGGTCCTGGACCGCGCCCCGCGCTCCCTGCCCGTCCGGCTGTCCCCGGGCGAGCGGCTGCGGCTGGACGAGCCGTGGCCCGGGCGGCCCGCGCTGGACGCGGTCGACGTGCGGCTGACGGTGACGGCGCCGGGCGGGGCACACGCCACGGCGGGCACCTCGGCCAGGTTCGTGCCGTGGGGCGCGGCGACGGGGACGGCGGGAGCGGTGGCCGCAGGGGCGGTCGCCGTCGTCGTACGGCGGCGCGCGCGTCGTACACCAGGAGCACCAGAAGCCGACCCCCCGGCCGAACGCCCGGCCGAATCCCCGGCCCAATCCCCGGTCGGACAGGCCCGGTCGACGGGAGCGGTGCGGTGAGCGGCAAGGGGCGGATACCGGCACTGGTGGCGGTCCTCGCGCTGCTCCTGCTGCCCCTGGCGGGCAACGCGTCGGCGGCGTCCGGGCCGAGTGTCGCGCTGTCCAAGTCCCAGGCGGGCACCGGTGGTTCCATCACCGTCAGCGGCGGCGGCTGGCGCCCGCACGCGCTGCTGATGGTGCTGATCTGCGGGCAGGCCACCCCGTCCCGGGGCGTGATCGGCGGCACCAACTCCTGCGCCAACGCGGACGGACGGGCCGTCACCACGGACGCGAAGGGCGGCTTCAGCAGGAAGCTGCCGGTCGCCGAGCCGCCGGTGCCGTGCCCGTGCGTGGTGCACGTGGCCACCGTCACCGGGGCGAAGGCGGACGCCGACGCGACGCTCAAGGTCGCCGGGCACCCGGTCCGGCCGCTGCCCGCCGAGTCCTCGGGGGGCACCCTGTCCGTCCTCAGCGACACCCGGCTGGCGGGGTCCAGCGGGCTGCTGACCTGGTTCGGGGCGCCCCCCTCCCGCACCCTCGTCCTCACCGTCGGCAACGTCGGCACCTCCGACATCAAGGACCCCGTCTTCCAGGTCGGCGCCGCGCACGGCGTGTTCGCCCCCCAGTGGGACGAGCAGCAGTGGCGCGGCACCCTCGCACCCGGGAAGAGGGCGCAGATCAAGCTGCCGGTCGAGCTCGCCGCCGGGGCGCACGGCGACTACACCGTCTCCCTGAAGTACGGCGGCAAGGTGCTCGCCGAGCAGCCCTGGGGCGTGGGCCGCCCCTGGGGCGTGACGCTGTTCTGGCTGCTGCTCTGCGTGGTCGTCCCGGCCGCGCTGTTCCGCGCCGGAATGGCGGTGGTGGACCGGATCCGGCCGCGCCGGGCGGGCGGCGGACGCCGGCGCGGGCCCCGCCGGCTGCCGCCGGCCCTGCGACTGCCCAGGTCCCGGCCCGCTCCGGAGCCGCCCGCTCCCACCTCGACGCTGCCGTGGTTCACCCCGGACTCCCATCCGGGCGAGGCCGGCCGGCTCTCCGCACCGCACGACGACAGTCCGACGAGTCCTACGGCTCCGACGAGTCCCGTGACTCCCACGAGTCCTACGACTCCCACCTGGAAAGGACCCACGTGAGCAAGCGAAGGAGAGTGACGGCGACCGGCGGACCCGGCGTGCGGCGAGCGGGCGCGGCGGCTGCCGCGCTGGTGCTCTGTTCGGCGGGCGTGCTGCTCGGCGTGAGCGCCGGGTCCGCGGCGGCCGCCGAGGTCTCGTACGCCACCCACTGCGTACCGCCCGCCGGCATCGACCCCGTCGACGGCACCACGAAGGTCGAGATCACCGCGCCGGCCACGGCGAAGGTGGGCGACACGGTGGACGTGGTGTGGAAGTTCACCCAGGCCGCGTCGAAGAACCCGAACATCATCGACCTGCCCGCGAACTCGGTCCAGCCGTCCGGCACCCTCAAGGCGTCCGGGGCGCAGACCGCGGACATCGCGATGCAGGGGCCGCGCGAGAACCCGGCGATCCCCAAGGGCGGCGACATGGTGCTGTCCGACATGAAGGGCACGCTGAAGCTGACCGCGGCCGGTGAGGTGAAGCTGACGCCGGACGCGTACACGGTCAACGCCATGTCCACGGACACCAAGTGCACGCCGACCGTGACGGTGCAGCCGTCGGCGACGATCCAGGTGACGGCGGGCACCGGGACCGGCACCGGAACGCCGACGGGCACCGGCACGCCGACCGGCACGGCCACCCCCACCAAGTCCTCGACCCCCACCCCCACCACCAGCGCCAGTGACGGCACCGGCCAGACGGACTTCACCGGCAAGGAGGTGCAGATCCCCTACGCGTGCAAGACGCCCATCGGCGACAAGAACGCGACCTCCCCGGTGCAGATCAACGCCAAGAAGGACGGCGGGAACTTCGATCTCACCGTGCAGTTCAAGAAGTCGGTGATGGACAGCCCGGCCCCCATCCCCAAGGGCTCCGTGAAGCCCTCGATGGAGGTGGTGCTCGGCGGCGCGGACAAGGGCACGGTGCACGTCGAGGGCCCGACGAACTCCTCCGACATCAAGACCGGCGACCCGATGACGATCCCGGACCTCACCGGCACCTACAAGCCGGGCGCGAGCGGCAAGTCGACCCTGTCCCCGGGCGTGCTGACGATCAAGGCGCTCGGTACGACGACGACCTGCACGCCGACCAAGACCGAGGTCTCCCTCACCCTCGACACCAGCGAGCAGACCAACGGCGCGTCGGGCGGCTCCTCGACCTCCGGGGGCGGCAGCTCCACCTCCGGCGGCAGCAGTGGCAGCGGCGGCCTGGCCGAGACGGGCGCGAGCGACCACGGCGCCCTCAAGGCCCTCGGCCTGGTCGCGGGTACGGCGGTCCTGCTGGGCGCGGCGGTGTTCACGTTCATGCCGGGACGGCGGACCCGCTGACCCGTTGACCCGCTGACCCGTAGAAACGACGGGAGGGTCACCGTGTCCTGGCCGGGACACGGTGACCCTCCCGCGGAAGAGCCTCGGGCGTGCGTCAGTGCACGTCGCCCATGAGCTCCCTGACCTTCTTGCGGTACATCCACACCGCCGCACCGGCGAGCACGGCGAGGGCGGCCTCCAGGGTCACGATGCCCGTCTTGTTGAGGTCGACGCCGGCGATGGAGAGCAGACCGGTCGTGGCGTCACCGGCGGTGACGGCCAGGAACCAGACGCCCATCATCTGGGAGGCGTACTTCGCGGGCGCCATCTTCGTGGTGACCGACAGGCCGACCGGGGAGAGCAGCAGCTCGCCGACGGTCTGCACGAAGTAGATGCCGACCAGCCACATCGCGGCCGCCTTGTGACCGCCGTCGGCGATCCCCAGCGGGGCGAGGAACAGGAAGAAGGACGCGCCGATCAGGACCAGGCCCATCGTGAACTTCACCGCGGTGCTCGGCTCCTTGCCACGGCGGGCGAGCGCCAGCCAGGCCCAGGCGAAGACCGGCGCGAACGCCATGATCATGACGGGGTTGACCGACTGGTACCAGGAGACCGGGAACTCCCAGCCGAAGACCGTGTTCTTCGCCGAGGCCTCGGCGAACAGGGACACCGTCGAGCCACCCTGGTCGTAGATCATCCAGAACACGGCGGCGGCGACGAAGAACCAGATGTACGCGGTCATCTTCGACTGATCGGCGCGGTCGAGCTCCTTGTCCCGCTTGATGCGGGCGATGACCAGCACGGGGATGACCAGACCGGCGATCGTGATCGGGACCAGCAGCCAGTTCAGGGTGTAGACGCCGGAGAAGCCGACGATCGCGTAGAAGACGACCGCGATGCCCGCCCACAGGGCGGCCTTGGTCAGGGTGGCCTTCTTCTCCTCGGCCGACAGCGGGGTCGGCACGATGTCCGAGCGCGAGCTCAGGTGGCGGGTGCCCAGCAGGAACTGGCCGAGGCCGAGCGCCATGCCGAGCGCGGCCAGCGCGAAGCCCAGGTGCCAGTTGTAGCTCTCACCGACGGTGCCGATGACCAGCGGTGCGGCGAACGCGCCCACGTTGATGCCGATGTAGAAGAGCGTGAAGCCACCGTCGCGGCGCGGGTCGTCCGGACCGTCGTACAGGTGCCCGACCATCGTGGAGATGTTGGCCTTCAGCAGACCGGAGCCGATCGCGACCAGGCCCAGACCGGCGAAGAACGTGCCCGCGCTCGGCAGGGCCAGCGTGAGGTGGCCCAGCATGATGACCGCGCCGGCCACGGCGACCGTCTTGCGGGGGCCGAGGACACGGTCGGCGAACCAGCCGCCCGGCAGGGCGAGCAGGTACACCAGGGACACGTACACCGAGTAGATCGCGGTCGCGGTGGCCGCGCTCAGGTGCAGGCCGCCCGGTGCCACGAGGTACAGCGGGAGAAGAGCCCTCATGCCGTAGTAGGAGAAACGCTCCCACATCTCGGTCATGAAGAGGGTGGCCAGGCCGCGGGGGTGGCCGAAGAAGGTCTTCTCGGAACCGGGGGTGCCCGGTCGGACCGAGTCCTTCGTCAGGCTGGACGCCATGGTCGTTCCTTGCTGGTCGGGACGCGCTGGCTGGAGCGTCGCGCGCCCGGTGGGGGGAGTCGGCCGGCACCGGCGGGATCGGTCGTCCGCCCCCACGCCCGAGGGGAGTCCGCCCCGGATCGCGGAGCGGTGGACGGCGACCACCGGGATCCACGCCCCCGACGCGACGATGCGTCCGGAGCCCGGCCAGAGGTCATTCCTTTCAAGGCCGGCGGAGGGGCCGGCCCGCACGCAAAAGAGACCTTCAGCGTCAAGTGCCCGCGAAGGTCCCCTGTGTGCTACAGGCGTTCCAGGTCACTGTACGTCACGACAGTGCCTGATATGGAAGGACTTGAGACACGGATCACAGGTGTCGGAGGAACCAGGGCAACGATTTCGAAGGTCTCTCCTACGATCGCACCTTTCGGCCATAGGTTCGTACCACTGTGCCCGAAGGTAAGAATCCCTGCCCGCGATCACACCCCAGCACAACGCGCAACCGGACTACCATCAGCTCATGACCCGTGTACTGCTCGCCGAGGACGACGCGTCCATTTCGGAACCGCTGGCCCGCGCCCTGCGCCGGGAAGGTTACGAGGTCGAGGTGCGCGAGGACGGACCCACCGCGCTCGACGCCGGATTGCAGGGCGGCATCGACCTGCTCGTGCTCGACCTGGGCCTGCCCGGCATGGACGGCCTGGAGGTCGCCCGCCGGCTGCGTGCCGAGGGGCACACCGTGCCGGTCCTCATCCTGACCGCGCGTGCCGACGAGGTGGACACCGTCGTCGGCCTGGACGCGGGCGCCGACGACTACGTCACCAAGCCCTTCCGGCTCGCCGAACTGCTCGCCCGGGTCCGGGCCCTGCTCCGGCGCGGCGCCGCCGAACCGCAGCAGCCGCCCGCGACGCACGGGGTGCGCATCGACGTCGAGTCGCACCGGGCGTGGATGGGCGACGAGGAGCTCCAGCTCACCGCGAAGGAGTTCGACCTGCTGCGGGTGCTCGTGCGGGACGCGGGCCGGGTCGTCACCCGGGACCAGCTGATGCGCGAGGTGTGGGACACGACGTGGTGGTCGTCGACCAAGACGCTGGACATGCACATCTCGTGGCTGCGGAAGAAACTCGGCGACGACGCCGCGAATCCCCGGTACATCGCCACGGTGCGGGGGGTCGGCTTCCGGTTCGAGAAAAGCTGAGCGGGGCTGTTCTAGAGCCACCGCCCGGAGGGCCCTGTGCGTCGTCGTCTCATTCAGTCCACCCTTGCCGTCGTCCTGGTCGTGATCGCCGTCTTCGGTGTGTCGCTCGTCATCGTCGAGACCCGGACGATCAGTAACAGCGCCCAGGAACGCGTGGACTCGGAGGCGGTCCGGCTGGCCAGCATCGTGGACAGCCGGATCCTCGGCGCGCAGGACGTCACCGCCGAGCTCCTGCGCAAGCAGGTCACCAAGGACCAGTACGCGGTCATCCGGATGCCCGGCCACCCGCCGATCGAGGTCGGTACCAGGCCGCAGGGCGACGTGATCCACTCGACCGAGAACGGCGAGGAGGGGGAGACGGTCACCGTCCAGGAGCCCCGCTCGACGGTGACCCGGGAGGTCGGCCGCACGCTGCTGATCATCGGGCTGGTGGCGCTGCTCGCGGTGGTCGCCGCCGTGCTGCTCGCCGTGCGCCAGGCCAATCGGCTCGCGTCCCCGCTGACCGACCTGGCGGAGACCGCCGAACGCCTCGGCTCCGGCGACCCGCGCCCCCGGCACAAGCGGTACGGGGTTCCCGAGCTGGACCGGGTCGCCGATGTGCTGGACTCCTCCGCCGAGCGCATCGCCCGGATGCTCACCGCCGAACGCCGGCTCGCCGCCGACGCCTCCCACCAGCTGCGGACGCCGCTGACCGCGCTGTCGATGCGGCTGGAGGAGATCACCCTCACCGACGACCCGGACCAGGTGAAGGAAGAGGCGAACGTCGCGCTGACGCAGGTGGAACGCCTCACGGACGTGGTGCAGCGGCTGCTGACGAACTCCCGGGACCCGCGCACCGGCTCCGCCGTCACGTTCGACCTCGACGAGGTCATCCAGCAGCAGCTCGCCGAGTGGCGCCCCGCCTACCGCAGCGTGGGCCGGGCGATCGTCAGCTCGGGCAAGCGGCACCTCCAGGCGGTCGGTACCCCGGGGGCGGTGGCCCAGATGCTGGCGGCGCTGATCGAGAACTCCCTGATGCACGGCGGCGGCACGGTCGCCCTGCGCACCCGCGTCACCGGCAACCAGGCCGTCGTGGAGGTCACCGACGAGGGCCCCGGCGTCCCGGCCGACCTGGGCGCCCGCATCTTCGAGCGCACGATCAGCGGACGGAACTCGACCGGAATCGGCCTCGCCGTGGCCCGCGACCTCGCGGAGGCCGACGGCGGTCGCCTGGAGCTGCTCCAGGCCCAGCCCCCGGTCTTCGGCCTGTTCCTGTCCCGGACCCCGCCGTCCCGGAAGCCGGCGGAGGACAGCCCGACGGTCCGGTAGGGCGGGGCTGGGCCCCGGGCCCGGATCCGGGTCCGTGGCTTATGGAATCCGCACGGTCAGGACGGAACTCGACGGGAATCGGCCCGGCCGCGCCCCGCGACCTGGCGGAGGCGAACGGTCGGCCGCCCTGGGGCTTTCGCCCGCGCCGCCCCTACCCTTCCCGTCCTCCAGGGGCTGCGCCCCTTCGACCCCGCCAGGGGCTGCTCCCCTGGACCCCGGCGGGGCCGTGGAGCTGTGGCCGTCTGGAGCTGCTGGAGACCCAGCCGTCGGTGGAGGGCAGCCCGACAGTCTGCCAGGGGAAGCGAAGAGCTACGGGACCCGCTGGGTGGGGCGGGGCTTCTTCGATTCCGCGACGACGATCGATTCCGCGCCGGCCACGGCCTCGCGGGCCGGGAGGGCCTTGAAGACCCAGCTGCGGTAGGACCAGAAGCGGAAGAGGGTCGCGACCCCGATGCCGACGAACTTGAAGACATTGCTCTGGAGCGGGCTGTCCCAGCCGAAGCCGTACGTGGCCAGGTACAGAACGCCGTTCTCGATCACCAGACCCACCGCGCTGAACAGCAGGAACAGGGTCAGTTCCCTGGTCCGGCCGCTCTTGTCGCGGTCGCGGTAGGCGAAGTAGCGGAAGCCGACGTAGTTGAAGGCGATCGCCACGACCGTGGCGATGACGCTCGCCCGGACGACCTGGAGGCCGGTGAGGTGCCGTACCAGGTTGAACACGCCGAGATTGACAAGGATGCCGACGCCGCCGACGGCGCCGAATTTGGCGACCTCGCGTACGAGCCGGTGCAGCCCCGAGGAACCACGTTCCATGGTCGTGCAGGCTCCTGTCCGTAGGTTTGGACCAACCCCGCCATGCTATCCGGCCCCCCGCGAGGTTTCCTGCGGACGGGCTCCGAGGTCGGAAAGAACCCGGAAAGTACCGGGTAAGAGAGGCAGAATCCGGCCGCCCCGGCGCGGCCGATACCCTAGGGGCGTGACGTTCCCGGTAGTCGGCATGGTCGGCGGGGGCCAGCTCGCGCGTATGACACACGAAGCGGGCATCCCGTTGGGCATCAGGTTCAAGCTCCTCAGTGACACCCCTCAGGATTCCGCGGCACAGGTCGTGAACGATGTCGTCGTCGGCGACTATCGCGACCTGGCGACGCTGCGCGCCTTCGCACGGGGCTGCGACGTGATCACCTTCGATCACGAACACGTACCCACCGAGCACCTCAGGGCCCTCGAAGCGGACGGCATCCCCGTGCGCCCGGGTCCCGACGCGCTCGTGCACGCCCAGGACAAGGGCGTGATGCGCGCGAAGCTCACCGAGATCGGTGTCCCGTGCCCACGGCACCGCATCGTGACCGACCCGCACGACGTGGTCGCCTTCGCCGCCGAGGGCGACGGCTTCCCGGTGGTCCTCAAGACCGTCCGCGGCGGCTACGACGGCAAGGGCGTGTGGGTGGTCGAATCCGCCGAGGAGGCCGCCGAGCCCTTCCGCGCCGGCGTCCCGGTCCTCGCCGAGGAGAAGGTCGACTACGTCCGCGAGCTGGCCGCCAACGTCGTACGCTCCCCGCACGGCCAGGCCGTGGCCTACCCGGTGGTGGAGTCGCGGCAGGTGAACGGGGTCTGCGACACCGTGATCGCGCCCGCCCCCGACCTCGACGAGGACCTCGCGCTGGACGCCGAGCGGATGGCCCTGACCATCGCCAAGGAGCTCGGCGTCGTCGGTCACCTCGCCGTCGAGCTGTTCCAGACCCGTGACGGCCGCATCCTCGTCAACGAGCTGGCGATGCGCCCGCACAACTCGGGCCACTGGACCCAGGACGGCGCGATCACCAGCCAGTTCGCCAACCACGTACGGGCCGTACTGGACCTCCCCCTCGGCGACCCGCGCCCGCGCGCGAAGTGGACCGTGATGGTCAACGTCCTCGGCGGGGACTACCCGGACATGTACTCCGCGTACCTGCACTGCATGGCCCGCGACCCCAAGCTGAAGATCCACATGTACGGCAAGGACGTGAAGCCCGGCCGCAAGGTGGGCCACGTCAACACCTACGGCGACGATCTGGACGACGTCCTGGCGCGCGCACGTCACGCTGCCGGTTACCTGAGAGGCACGATCACCGAATGAGCCCTGTTGTTGGCATCGTCATGGGGTCGGACTCCGACTGGCCCGTCATGGAGGCCGCCGCCAAGGCCCTGGACGAGTTCGAGATCGCGTACGAGGTCGACGTCGTCTCGGCGCACCGCATGCCCCGCGAGATGATCACGTACGGCGAGCAGGCCGCCGACCGCGGGCTGAAGGTGATCATCGCGGGCGCGGGCGGCGCCGCCCACCTGCCCGGCATGCTGGCCTCGGTCACCCCGCTGCCGGTCATCGGCGTGCCCGTGCCGCTGAAGTACCTCGACGGCATGGACTCCCTGCTGTCCATCGTGCAGATGCCGGCCGGTGTCCCGGTCGCCACCGTCTCCGTCGCCGGGGCCCGCAACGCCGGTCTGCTCGCCGCCCGCATCCTCGCCTCGCACGACGAGGAACTGCTGGCGCGGATGCGCGACTTCCAGCAGGACCTGAACGACCAGGCCACCGAGAAGGGCAAGCGCCTGCGCTCGAAGGTCGAGGGCGCCGCCGACGGCTTCGGTTTCGGGAAGTGACCGCGGTGAGTTCTGTGTCCGTGGCGGCGGCCCGGGAGCTGCTGAGGGAGTTCCCGGTCGTCGACGGGCACAACGACCTGCCCTGGGCGCTGCGCGAGCAGGTCCGCTACGACCTCGGCGCCCGTGACATCGGCCGGCACCAGAACGCCCATCTGCACACCGACATCCCGCGGCTGCGCGAGGGCGGCGTCGGCGCGCAGTACTGGTCGGTGTTCGTCCGCTCCGACCTGCCCGACCCGGTCCCGGCGACGCTGGAACAGATCGACTGCGTACGGCAGCTGCTGGCCCGCTACCCGGCCGACCTGGCCCCCGCGCTGACCGCCGCCGACATGGAGACGGCGCGCCGGGACGGCCGTATCGCCTCCCTCATGGGTGCGGAGGGCGGCCACTCGATCGGTGACTCCCTCGGCACCCTGCGCGGTCTGTACGCGCTCGGCGTCCGGTACATGACCCTCACCCACAACCACAACGTGGCGTGGGCCGACTCCGCGACGGACGAGCCGAACGTCGGCGGCCTGTCGGCCTTCGGCCGCGAGGTCGTGCGGGAGATGAACCGGCTCGGCATGCTGGTCGACCTCTCCCACGTGGCGCCGACGACGATGCGCGACGCGCTGGACACCTCGTCCGCGCCGGTGATCTTCTCGCACTCCTCCTCGCGGGCCGTGTGCGAGCACCCGCGCAACATCCCGGACGACGTCCTCGAGCGGCTGCCCGCGAACGGCGGTCTGGCGATGGCGACGTTCGTGCCCAAGTTCGTGCTCCAGGCGGCCGTGGACTGGACGGCCGCGGCCGACGACAACATGCGCGCCCACGGCTTCCACCACCTCGACACCACCGCCGAGGCGATGAAGGTGCACCGCGCCTTCGAGGAGCGCACCCCGCGTCCGATCGCCACGGCGGCCACGGTGGCCGACCACCTCGACCACATGCGCGAGGTCGCCGGCATCGACCACCTCGGCATCGGCGGCGACTACGACGGCACCGCCTTCACCCCGGACGGCCTGAACGACGTCTCCGGCTACCCGAACCTCATCGCCGAGCTCCTGGACCGCGGCTGGTCGACGTCCGACCTGGCCAAGCTGACCTGGAAGAACGCGGTACGGGTACTGGGCGCCGCGGAAGACGTGGCCCGCCACCTCCAGGAGACCCGGGAACCGTCCAACGCGACCATCGAGGAGCTCGACGGCTAGGGGGCCCCTCAGGCGTGCTCGATCCGGCACAGGCAGAACGGGTGCCCGGCCGGGTCGGCGTACACCTGGAAGTCCTTCTTCTCGCGGTCCTCCAGGTCCAGTGGACGCGCGCCCAGCGCCAGCACCTTCTCGTGGGCCGCGTCGATCTCCTCCCATGTGGAACCGGCGTCGAGGTCGATGTGGAACTGCTGCGCGTTCCGGTCGCCCCGCGGCCACTCCGGCGGCGTGTAGTCGTCCGCCCGCTGGAAGGCGAGCCGGGGCCCGCCCGGGACGTCCAGGACGAGCCAGTCGGCCTCGTCGTCTCCCTCGTCGGTGTGCACGGTGCCGCCCACGAGCTGCGAGTAGAAGGCGGCGAGCGCCTGGGGGTCGGGACAGTCGATCACGACGGAACGGAAACGTGCGACGCCAGGCATGAGCCCTCCCTGTGTCAGCGGGCGCAGAGGCAGAACGGGTGCCCGGCCGGGTCCGCGTAAACCCGGAAGGTGCGCGAGCGGTCGTCCGTGTCCAGCGGCCGGGCACCGAGCGCCAGGACGCCTCCCTCCGCCGCGTCCAGGTCCTCGACGGTGCCGCCGAGTACCTCCGCGTAGAAACCGGCGAGCGCACGGGGGGCGGGGCAGTCCAGGACGGCGGTTCCCGGCTCGGCGAGAGCCATGACTTCCTCCTCGGCATACATCGGGTCGGGCGCCGACGCGGCCCCGCTCCTCTCCCGTGTCGCGGCCGCCGTCGCCGAGGCGCTGGTGGCCGGCGCCTGGACCCGGCTCAAGGCCTGCGAGGCAGGCACCTGCCACTGGGCGTACTACGGCAGCCCGGCCGGACGGGGCCGCTGGTGCTCGATGCGGCTGTGCGGGGCGGGCGCGAAGATGCGCCGTCACCGGGCCAAGGAGGCGTAAATCCCGGTGACCCACAGGTGGTTCCGAGGCCGCACGGCGGCCCGGTGGTGCAGAATGCGTGAAGACGCCGGTTCGGCCGACTGAGCCTCGGCCGAACCGGCGTCACCTGTCCGCGTCCGTCTTCGTTCAGGCGGTCGGACGTCCCATCGCGCGGTAGGTCCAGCCGGCCCGCCGCCACAGCTGCGGGTCGAGGGTGTTGCGGCCGTCGAGGATCACCCGGCCCGTGGTGACCTCGCCCAGCGCGGCCGGGTCCAGCTCCCGGAACTCCCGCCACTCGGTGAGGTGCAGGACGACATCGGCACCCCGGACCGCCTCCAGCGCGGAGTCGGCGTAGCCGAGCGTCGGGAAGACCCGGCGGGCGTTCTCCATGCCCTTCGGGTCGTACACGGTGACCTGGCCGCCCTGGAGATGGATCTGGCCCGCCACGTTCAGCGCGGGGGAGTCCCGGACGTCGTCCGAGTCGGGCTTGAAGGTGGCGCCGAGCACCGCGACCCGCCGGCCCAGGAAGGAGCCCCCGCCGAGGATCTCCCGGGTCAGCTCGACCATCTGGCCGCGACGGCGCATGTTGATGGAGTCGATCTCGCGCAGGAAGGTCAGCGCCTGGTCGACGCCCAGCTCACCGGCGCGCGCCATGAAGGCCCGGATGTCCTTCGGGAGGCAGCCCCCGCCGAAGCCGATGCCGGCGCGCAGGAACTTCTTCCCGATCCGGTCGTCGTACCCGATGGCCTCCGCCAGCCTGGTGACGTCACCGCCCGCGGCCTCGCACACCTCCGCCATGGCGTTGATGAAGGAGATCTTGGTCGCCAGGAAGGAGTTCGCGGCGGTCTTCACCAGCTCCGCCGTCGGGAAGTCGGTGACCACGAACGGCGTGCCCTCGGCGACCGGGGTGGAGTACACCTCGCGCAGCAGCTTCTCCGCCCGCTCGCTGCGCACACCGACGACGATCCGGTCGGGGTGCAGCGTGTCCTCGACGGCGAAGCCCTCCCTCAGGAACTCCGGGTTCCAGGCCAGCTCGGCGTCCGCGCCGGCCGGCGCGTGTTCGGCCAGGTAGGCGGCGAGGCGGTCGGCGGAGCCGACGGGCACGGTGGACTTGCCGACGACGAGCGCGGGACCGGTCAGGTGCGGGGCGAGGGAGGCGAGGGCCGCGTTCACGTACGACATGTCGGCCGCGTACTCCCCGTGCCGCTGCGGGGTGTTCACGCACAGGAAGTGGACGTCGCCGAACGCGCCGACCTCCGCCCAGTCCTGGGTGAACCGCAGCCGGCCCGAGGAACCCTCGATTCCCGCGACATGCTTCCTCAGCAACTCCTCGAGCCCCGGCTCGTACATCGGGGTCTCGCCGCGCTCCAGCTTGGCGATCTTCTCCGGTACGACGTCCAGGCCCAGCACCTCGAAACCGAGCTCAGCCATGGCCGCGGCGTGCGTGGCGCCGAGATAGCCGGTGCCGATCACGGTGATCTTGAGGCTCATGGGTGCTCCAGGGGGTACGCGTCAGGTGCGGGCCCGAGCATAGCCAAGGCTTGCCACGGGGCTTCGGCGGGCGCTTGAGTGGGCAACTTCCCGCTGTCGCCAAGCTCACGTATGCGGGCCGCTGGTGGACCCCTAAACTTTGTGTTACTTAACGGTAATTAGCGTTGGAGCGTGAGAGACCTTGGCCGGATCGGCTGACTTCGACCTGTACCGCCCGTCCGAGGAGCACGACATGCTCCGTGACGCCGTCCGCTCGCTGGTCGAGGCGAAGATCGCGCCGTACGCCGCGGCGGTGGACGAGGACGCCCGCTTCCCGCAGGAGGCGCTCGACGCCCTCGTGGCCAGTGACCTGCACGCCGTGCACGTCCCCGAGGAGTACGGCGGCTCGGGCGCCGACGCGCTCGCCACGGTGATCGTGATCGAGGAGGTGGCGCGGGCCTGCGTGTCCTCCTCCCTGATCCCTGCCGTGAACAAGCTGGGCTCCCTGCCCGTGATCCTCTCCGGCTCCGAGGACCTGAAGAAGAAGTACCTCTCGCCCCTGGCCAAGGGCGACGGGATGTTCTCGTACTGCCTCTCCGAGCCGGAGGCCGGCTCCGACGCGGCCGGCATGAAGACCAAGGCGGTCCGCGACGGCGACCACTGGATCCTCAACGGCGTGAAGCGCTGGATCACCAACGCGGGTGTGTCGGAGTACTACACGGTGATGGCCGTGACCGACCCCTCGCAGCGCTCGAAGGGCATCTCGGCCTTCGTCGTGGAGAAGTCCGACGAGGGCGTCTCCTTCGGCGCGCCGGAGAAGAAGCTCGGCATCAAGGGCTCCCCGACCCGCGAGGTCTACTTCGACAACGTCCGCATCCCCGCCGACCGCATGATCGGCGAGGAGGGCACGGGCTTCGCGACCGCCATGAAGACCCTGGACCACACCCGCATCACCATCGCCGCCCAGGCCCTCGGTGTCGCCCAGGGTGCCCTCGACTACGCCAAGGGCTACGTCCAGGAGCGCAAGCAGTTCGGCAAGCCGATCGCCGAGTTCCAGGGCATCCAGTTCATGCTCGCCGACATGGCCATGAAGATCGCCGCCGCCCGCGCCCTCACCTACCAGGCCGCGGCCGCCTCCGAGCGCGGCGACAGCGACCTCACCTTCCAGGGCGCGGCGGCGAAGTGCTTCGCCTCCGACGTCGCGATGGAGGTCACCACGGACGCGGTCCAGCTGCTGGGCGGTTACGGCTACACCCGTGACTACCCGGTGGAGCGGATGATGCGCGACGCGAAGATCACGCAGATATACGAGGGCACGAACCAGGTCCAGCGGATCGTGATGGCCCGCAACCTGCCCTAGTGGTCGCGTAGTTGCCGAGTGTGAGGTTTCGAAAGAAGGCGTCCCGAGGGGCGCCTTCTGTCTATTTTGGTGCGCATCGTGTCGGTGATCGCCCGAAGGAGACCAAGCTGTCATGTCAGAAATATCCGGCATGCCCGAAATCCAAGCCGCCGGTGACGAAGGCGTCGCGCGCATGACCCGGCTGCGGACCGACGTGTCCCACTCGGCCCGCATCTGGAACTACTGGCTGGGCGGCAAGGACCACTACCCGGTGGACGAGGAGGTCGGGGAGCAGATCCTCGGCTTCGTGCCGGCCCTGCCCCGTTCGGCCGTGGCCGACCGGGCCTTCCTCGCGCGGGCGGTGCGGCACCTGGCCGGTCAGGCGGGGATACGGCAGTTCCTGGACATCGGCACGGGCCTGCCGACCGCCGACAACACCCACGAGGTCGCCCAGCGGGTCGACCCGGCGGCCCGGATCGTGTACGTCGACAACGACCCCCTCGTCCTGACCCACGCCCACGCGCTGCTGACCAGCACGCCCGAGGGGGCCACCGACTACATCGAGGCGGACGTGCACGACCCGGAGAAGATCCTGCGGGGGGCGGCCCGGACGCTGGACTTCGACCGGCCGGTCGCGATCACCATGCTGGGCATCCTGAACTTCGTCATGGACACGGACGAGGCGGTCTCCATCGTCCACCGGCTCCTGGACGCCGTACCCTCCGGCAGCCACCTGGTGATCTCCCACCCCACCACCGAGGTGGACGGCGAGGCGATGACCCAGGCGGTGGAGTACTGGAACAGCCAGGGCTCGGCCTCCATGACCCTGCGCGGCCGCGCCGACCTGGTCCGCCTCTTCGACCGGGTGGAGGTCCTCGAACCGGGCATCGTCTCCTGCTCCCGCTGGCGCCCCGAGGAGGGCCCGGAGCCCGTCGCGGTCACCCACTTCGGCGGCGTCGGCAGAAAGCCGTAGCAGGAATGGCAGTACCCGCGGGTCGGGCGTAGGACGGAAGCACACGGAGCCCACTCCCTGGGCACCCCTGCCTCCGAGGAGGAGCCATGACCGCACCCGGAACCCAGCCCGCCATGGGAGCGATGAGCAAGGAGATGCAGGACTGCGTCGACGCCTGCATGACGGCGCACACCATGTGCGAGCAGACCATGAGCTCCTGCATGCACATGGGCGGCCAGGCCCAGATGCAGATCATGCGCGCGCTCATGGACTGCTCGGAGATGACCCGCATGTGCGCCGACATGATGATGCGGCGTTCGCCCATGTCCCCGGAGATGTGCGCCATGTGCGCCAAGGCCTGCGACATGTGCGCCGAGGCGTGTATGTCCATGCCGGACGACCAGCAGATGATGCGCTGCGCGGAGGCGTGTCGCCGCTGCGCGGAGATGTGCCGGGCGATGGCGGGCGTCAGGATGTGAACCGGCCCTGAGCCGACGAACGAGGGCACCCGCACGCGGTGGGTGCCCTCGGCCGTGCGCGGTGCTAGTGCCGCGACAGGCAACGTTCGCCCCGTCGCGACGCCCGGCACGCTCCCCCACTGCCTCAAGGGCGTGGGAGGTGCCCCCACTCGCCGCACCGGGCACAAGCCCAAGTAC
>NZ_JBEYXB010000022.1:0-146431 GCF_040644935.1 Streptomyces sp. NPDC046915
ACCTCCTGGAAAGAACCCGGGTCCAGCAGCAGCTCGATGCGCTCCCGGGCCGTCAGCTTGCCCTTGGCGTGCTGCGCCTGAGTCGCCTTCTCGCTCGGGCCCGCGAGCGCGCGTGCACGGGTCGCGTGCAACTCCGCGACACGGCCGCGGATGTCGGCCGGAGCGGCCTCGGCCGGAGCCGAGGCAGAGGCAATCGTCGTCGACATGTTCGTCAGATCCCTTTCTGAGGGGCGGAGCATCCCGTCACTGCCAGCTGCGCGATCCCCGGTAGTTCTCCGGCCGTCGCCACCACCGGGAACCGTTGACCGGCCGCCTGTCCTGGTCCTCGTCCGCCGCCCGACCACTCAGCGCGAGCAGTACGACGGTGAGCGCGGCCAGTTCCTCGTCGCTCGCCCGCCCCCGCTCGACGCGCAGGGCCGGCTCCTCGCGGTCCGTGTCCCCCATGCCGCCTCCTCCAGCGTTTTCGCCACCGTCCGGCATGCGGCTCAAGAGCAACTCTCGGCCCGCTCGAAGCGCGGTCGACCGAGGGCCTGCCAGGGCGCCAACAGGCGGGCCCGCACTCTCACGCACCGCGCGCGCACCGCCCACAGCCCCTCCTACGACACACGGACGCCCCAGCGACCCTCACAGGCACGCGGGCACCCCGGCCGGGCCACAGCCGCCCACAGCAACCACCATCCCGCCGGGCCACGGCCGACTACAGCAGCCGCCACCCGGCGGGCCTCGCCCTCACGCGCTACGCGCCCGCACCGCCCGCAGCGCCTCCGACAGCGCGCGGGCGCTTTCCGACACACCCCCGACCCCGGTCATCACCACCGCCGGAACCTCACCCGTACGCTCCGCCGCCATACGGGCGATCTCGTAGGCCGTCGGGCCGGCGGGTCCGCTGCCGCAGACCACCAACCGCCGCCCGGGATCCAGCAGTTCGAAGAGAGTGGCGGGCGACGGGCCGGTCGGTCCCGCCATGCTGAGCGACACGATCCGCTCGGGCCCCTCGTGCTCGCGGGCCAGCAACTCGTAGGCGCCGGGCGTGACCCCGGGGACCGCGACCAGGCAGACGACGTCCGCCTGAGGCTCCCCGGCGCGCAGCACGGCCAGCGCCAGCTGGCCGAAGCCCGGACCGCGCCGCGTCATCCGGGGGACCTCGACGGCCCGCAGCAGCCCCAGCACGTCGGCGACGGTGGTCCGTTCGTTCTGGTCGGGCAGGCTGCGCAACAGCTGCATGCACTGCGACAGCGTCCCCGAGGCGTCGGTGTCCGCGAACCGGGCCCGGTCGTACAGGGCGGTCAGCACCAGGCCGCCCTCGGTGTCGTAGTGGGCGACGAGGGTGACCGGCAGACTCGTGTCACCGCTCGCGCTCTGCGGGACGCCCACCCGGATGCCCTGCGCCTTGAGTTCGGCCCGCAGGTTGTCCGGCAGCTCGGGGTGGCTGTCGAAGCGGACGGTGGTCTCGGTGAGGTCGGTGTCGTCGCGCCGTCCGGTCCACTCCCTGATCCGGTCGCCGGACACCCAGGCGTAGGGGGTCAGGTCGAGCGCGGCGTCGCGCACCTGGAGCAGCAGGTCCACCAGGGGCGCCGAGGGATCGACGGTGACCGTCATCGGCAGCGGGTTGCCCAGCAGCCCGGGGATGCCGGCCGCGGCCCGCAGCGACATGTCGCGGCCGGAGAGGTGCACGCCGAAGGCGACCGGCAGCGGCCCGTCGGCGCCCGCCGCCCGGTACAGCAGCAGGGACCACACCACGTGCAGGGCGCTGCTCTCCCCCGCTCCCCGGCTCACCGCCCAGGAACGCAGCCGGGAGGTCTGGGGCGGCCGGAGCCGGCGCTGGATCCGGCCGGCCCCGACGGTGTGCCGGGGCGGCCCGCCGGGACGGCCCGGGCTGACGGCGGCGTCCGGGGGTGGCGCGGTGGCCGTCCAGAACTCCCGGGCGGCGTGCGGGTCCTGCTCGGCGAGCCACTCGGCATGGTCGCGGATATCGGGCCGCCGGTCCCCGCCGGGCAGCACCCCGCTGGAGAGGTACGACCGGTAGAACTCGCGGACGAGGAGCCGGGCGCCGCGCTCGTCGAGCAGGGCCCGGTGGTAGGTCACCAGCACCCGGGTGGGCGACCGTCCCGTCCCCGTGGTGTCCGGCGGCCCGTCGAGCAGGGACACCCGCATCAGTCCGGGCCGGTACAGCTCGAAGCCGCGCGCCCGGTCCTGCCGGAGCAGTTCGCTCCAGCCGACCGCGGTGTGCACATGGCGTACGACCTCCACCACGGACCGCTCGTGCAGCACCAGCCGCGCGGCGCCCGCCCAGTCGAAGCACGCCCGCAGCACGGCTTCCCGTTCGGCGACGGACTGCCAGGCGGTGATGAACCGGGTCAGGTCCAGCGGCCCCGACCAGTCCCAGAACAGCTGCTCCACATGGCGGCCGGGCCCGCCCTGCCCGGTCACCGACGCGAGCAGCAGTTCACGCTGGTGCCCGGTCACCGGGACGGTGCCCCCCGTGGGCGAGGCCAGCAGGTCGGCCACCAGCTCGGGGGTGAGCGGGGCGTCGTCCCGCGCCGGGTCGACGGGGGTGAGGCGCAACAGGGGCCGGCCGGGGCGTTCGGCGTCCAGCTCGACGTGGTACGCGCGATGGCGCTCGGCGATCCGGGCGGCGACCGACTCGGCCTCGGCGGCGCCGAGCCCGCACAGCTCGAAGGCGAGCGGCGCCCACGACTGCGTACCGGACGGCTCATGGACCACGGCGAGTACGGCGCCGGCGTGCGAGTGATGGCTGCTCATCCGCTCCCCCGGGTGCCGCGTCCCGCTGCCTCGGCAGGGCGGACCGGCCCCCTGCCCTCCTTCTCGAATCGTTTCTGCACGGCTCGTCCTCGCATCGCGGGTTCCGGTACGGCCCGTTCCCGCACCACGGTTTCCGACACGGCTCTCTCACACATCGCCCGGATCCGCACGGCTGCCCGCGTCCGGCTGCCCCGCCTCATCGTCCACCGGGGCCCCGCGGCCCCGGAAAACCTATGACGCGTGCGTCGGGCAACGGATCCGGCACCGGACCGGGCACAGCCTCCGGCGCCGGACTCGGCACCGGACCGGGCTCCGCGGGTGGTGCGACGGGCACACCGGGCGCATCCGCCTCCGCCCGCGCGCTCCGGCGGTGCGCCTCACTCACCAGGAAGCGCTCCTGGACGAGATGGGTGGCGAAGGACCACTCGCGGTCGGCGTCGTCGGCCAGCACGGCGGCCCCCGACTCGTCCCAGCGGAAACCGAACGCGGCGAACCGCCGTCGCATGCCCTGCCCGAGCGCCTTGGTGTACGCCTCCTTCAGCGTCCACAGCCGCAGGAACCGGTCGGTGCGCTCGCCGTCGGGCAGACCGGCGAGCAGCTCGGCCTCCTCCGGGGTGCACGCGTGGTCGCGCAGCAGCTCGAAGGAGACCCGGCGCGCGGCGGGTTCGGCGTCCACCCCGATCGGGCCCACGCGGCTCACGCCGACCACGATCAGCTCGTCGGTGTGGGTGAGACTCATGTGCAGCTCCGTGCCCAGCCCGCGCAGTACGGGCCGCCCGCCCGGCAGATAGGCGAGGTCGAGCGCGGACGGGGGAACCTGGAGGGCCGCGGCGACCGTGTGCTTGACGACCACCCGCGAGACGGCGAAGCTCAGCCGTCCGGCCGGGGCGGGATGCTGCCGGTAGCGCGGCCAGTCACGGCCGAGCAGCGCGCGCAGCCCGGGGTCGAGCAGGGCGGAGGTCAGCCACTGGCCCCAGGTGGTGTGCACCACTGCGCGGCCCGTCTCCTCGATCCGCTCCTGCACCTCGTCCCAGGGCCCCTCGGGTCCGGCGACGTGGCAGGGCGGCGGGAGGTGCCCGCTGGTCCCGGTCACCACAGCAGCTTGCTGGCGTACAGGTCGCAGTCGACGCCGTGCCCGCTCCGCTCGGCGAGCTCGGCCCAGACGGCGGGGTGCGGATCGGGTGTGCGGCCGGGCAGCGGGGCGCCGAGCCGCTCGGTGATACGGCTCAGCGCGAGCAGCGCCCAGTGCGGGCCGCCGAGGAACCGTACCCACGTGTTCTCGGCCGCCTCCCGCGTCCCGAGTACGGCCGCGGCCAGCAGCAGCAGGGCGTGCCGGTCGGCCAGCGCCCGTGCCGCCGGGTCGGCCGGGTCGTGCGAGGCGTCGGGGCCGCAGGCGACCCGCAGCGCCCGCTGCTCGGTCACCAGCCGCCGGGCGACGCGGGCGAGCGCGGCGGTGGCCTGGTCCCCGTCGCGGTCCAGGCGGGCGGTCGCGCCGGCGAGCGTGGCCGCGAGGACGCCGTGGCAGTCACCGTCCCCGGCATCGACGCCGTGCCACGCCGGGTCGGTCAGCTCGGCCAGCCCGCGCACGATCAGCTCCTGCCAGGAGGCCGCCGCCGCCCAGTCGACCCCCGCCACAGCCCGGTCCCCGCCCAGCTTCGCCAACGTACGCCGCTCAGGACTGTCCGCCCCGAACCCGCACTCGTTCAGCACCAGCTCGAGATCGTCCAGCACCTCACCGACCAGCAACGGCACGACATACCCCACAACACCAGCCAAACCCCAAACCCCACCCCCCACCCACGAACGAGCACCCGCAGACGCCCCGCCCTCCCCACAAGAACTACCCGCACCCGCCGACGGCACGACACCCCCACGAGGGCCACCCGCACCCGACGACGAATCCGCACGGGTGGTACGGGTGGGAACCCCGGACCCGGCCGAAGGCCGGGTGCCCCCCAACGCACCCGCACGGGCTCCCCGTAGCCCCACTGTCGTCAAACTCTCACAAGCCAGCAGATCCCCGAACGCCGAAGCAAGCACGGGCCGCCACTGCCCGACCCCCGGCTCATGCCGGCCGAGCCCGTCCACGATCCGCGCAACCCCACGCAACACGTCACCGGCCGCCGCGATCAACGCCGCCGGCCCCAGCAGAGCACCCACCGGCTCCAGCTCAGAACCGCCCGACAGGGGCCGAACGCCCCACACATGACCGAGAGCCAGGTCCCGGCGAAAGACGGGCCGCAGCGCACGAGCCACCTGGTCCGGCCCCGGCTCCCGCGAGCCCAGTTCCGACACCACCCCGGCCAGGGCCCCCGCAAGGGCCTCGGGCGGCTCGGGCCACGCCCCCGCCGAAGCCCACAACGCGGGCCGCCCATAAGGGTTGGCGGGATCGCGGGGATCGCCCAGCAGCGCCTCCAGCCGCAGCGCCCGCAGCGCAACCCCGACCGGCGCCTGCACCTCGGCATACGCCTGCGTGAGAGCCATCGCCGACCTCCTCGTCGTTGCGGTCCCCGCCGTGCCGACCACCGTCGCCGCACTCCCCGCCGCGCTCATCGCAACCGGCGTACGGCGCTCTCGGCATGCCACTTGGCCAGCGCCAGCGCCTCGGTGCTGGCCCGGCCCAGCCACTCGCGCACATACCGGCGGGCGTCCACGAGAAGGGCGCCTTCGCCCAGGACGGCCGCCACGGCCTCCTCGCGCAGCATGACGTGATGGGCGGAGACCACCCGCACCCCGGACTCGTCCGGGTCCAGGTACCACTCCCCGATGTGCGCCGCGATCAGTTCGGGCGTCACGGTCTCCTTGTAGACGATCCGTCCGGCGTGCGGGAAGCACAGCCGTACGCTCTCGGTGGTGACCGTCTCCCCCGTCTCCGTGGCGCAGGTGTCCAGCGCGGCGACCTGTACGCCGGGCTGGTCCTCGGTCACCCCGGCCCACTCGACGTGCGGGATCAGCTCGACCCAGTCCTCGATGCGGTAGAGGAAGTCGTAGACGAGTTCCAGCGGCCCCTCGACGTGCACGCTGTCCTCGAACGACAGCAGCAGCTCGTCCAGTTTCTCCCAGTGCTCGGCCGTCTCCCGCAGCACGGCGAGCTGGGCGCGCACGTCCGCCTCCAGCGCGTCGGGCGACTCACCGGGGCCGGAGGGCCGGTCGTGCCGCAGGGTCACCAGGGACCGTTCCTCGCCCTCGGCCTCGACGGTCCAGGTACCGGACGTGGGGGCACCGGGCAGGAAGGTGTCCTCCTGCTCGAAGTCGATGGAGCGCAGCTGCGGCCGCAGCACCCGCCGCGCGACGGAGGAGCGCACGTGGTCGGCGTGTACGTCCCACACCCGCAGGTGTTCCTCGTGGCCGTCGAACCGCGTCCGCTCGACGTGGACGTGGGAGGGCAGGAAGACCGGCCAGCGGGGGGAGTCGGCGAGCAGGCCGTAGACCACTCCGGCGGGAGCGGCCACGGACACCGTGTGCCGGGTGGAGTGCATCCGCTGCGACGACATGCGAGATCCCCCCTCCTCCAGGTGTGATCAACGCTCCACCGCCGGCCTAAAGCGGTGCTCGATCGCTGGTAGAGGGAACGTTCGACGGGCCGACCGGCCGGTGCGTCCGGTCGGTCGGCCCACCCGCGGTCAGGCCGGTCAGCCCACCGGCGTGACCGGGGCCGTCTGCGCGAGACGCACGGCGGGCGCGGTCTCGGGTCCGGACATCAGGATGGAGCGCTGGAGTTTGCCCAGCGCGGACGACGGCTCCAGGCCGAGCGTGCGCACCAGGGTGGCGCGCAGCCGCTGGTAGGCGTCGAGGGCCTCGCCGCGGCGCCCGGAGCGGTAGAGGGCCAGCATGTACTGGCCGCACAGGCTCTCGTGGGTGGGGTAGCGGCTGACCAGTACGGTCAGTTCGGCCAGCAGCTCGCGGTGCCGGCCGAGTCTGAGGTCGGCCTCGATGCGCTGGTCCAGCGCGCACAGCCGGCTCTCCTCCAGCCGCTTGACCTGCGTCTGGAGGTGGGTGCCGGTGTGCACGTCGGCGAGGGCCGGACCGGTCCACAGGGTGAGGGCCTCGCGCAGCAGGCGGGCGGCCTGGGGGTAGTCCTCGGCGTCCATGGCCCGGTATCCCGTGCCGGCGAGCCGCTCGAACTCCCGTACGTCGCTGGTGCCCTGAGCGCTCTTCAGCAGATAGCCGCCGGGCACGGTCAGCAGCACGTCCTTGGCCGACCGCCGGTCGCCGGTCCCGTCCGCGGCGTCGCCGGCGCCGTCCTCCAGCGCCACGGTGATCAGCTCTCGCAGCTGGAGGATGTAGGTCTGGAGCGTGGGCCGCGCGCTGCGCGGCGGCTCGGCCCCCCACAGTTCCTCGGTCAGCATGCCCACCGGCACGACCTGGTCCGCGTGCAGGGCCAGCAGTGCGAGCACCTGTCGCGGCTTGGGGGCGGTCGGTGTGATCGACACGCCCTTCTCGCGTACGGCGAGTGTGCCGAGTACGTCGATGTCCACGCCGTGTCCCCCGTCCTCTGGTGCCGTTCTACAGCCATTCCCTAGCACTTCGAGTAAAAAACAGCACGCGCGGTATGTCAATACCAAACCGGACACCCCACTTGTCCGCGACTCAAACCCGAGGGCCGTTCAATCAAGCCAGGTGAAACCGTGACAAGGAGCCTCAAAATTCGGACAGATGGAGGTGGCGGGCGATCCGGCGCTCACGCATTTGGGCAACCGTTGACCATACCATGCATGCTGTTTTACTCGATACGGCCTTCGGTGCACGCCTCCGGCACCACACCCGCCGCCACGGAGTCCGGCGACGCCGCCAGCCGCGGCAGGAGGAAGGCCCAGAACTGCGACATCCGCTCGGCCGAGAGATAGGTGCGGTCGGCCGAGCCGAGCGCCTGGAGGCCGAGCGTCGCGGCCACGACCACCGTCGTCGCGGCCTCCACCGAGACGTCCTCGGCGAGTTCTCCCGCGTCCCGCGCCTCGACCACGAAGTCGTGCACCTGCCGCTGCCACCACTGGAGCATCTCGGCGCCGTTCTTGCGGGACGGATCGCCGCTCAGCTTGAACCCGGCCCTGACCACCGGATCGCGGGCGACGGCCAGCAGCAGACCGGAGGTCGCGTGGACGAGCGACTGCAACGAGGTGTCGGCCGTGAACCGACAGCGCTCGGCGAGCTTCTCCACCGAGTCCGCCGCCACACTTTCCACCTCCCTCGCCAGGTCGTCCTTGCTGGCGAAATGGAAGTGCAGGGCCCCGGCGCTCACGCCGGCCCGTTTACTGATGGCGGGCAGGGTCGCCAGGGCGTACCCCTCGTCCGCGAAGGTCTCGGCCGCTGCCACGATGAGAGCCTGACGCGTACGGGCCGCGCGCACCTGTTTGACCATCAGGTCCTCCTCCTGCCCCGAGCAGCACGCGGAATTAACCGATCCGCTTCGCCCGGGTCCTGCAGCGTTCCGTTTTCTGCACCCTAGCAAACCGCATGATTGGTAGGTTTACTAGAGTCGAGATAGTGCGGCCCTTGTGCGGCTTTGGTGTCACTCATCGTCAGCTTCGCTGGTCAACTCGATTCGCCTATCTCAGTCAACCGCTTACTATGATCCACTATCATCCCATTTTGCACAACAGAAAAGGCATGTTCGGTCTTTTTGAGATGTGATTACAGGGCCGAGGGATCACCGGGATCACCCGTCACTGCCCCGGAAGAGGATTCCGCACAGCGGTTCGACGATGACGCGGACGCGTCACAAACCAGCTGCGAGGTTTGTTAAAGGTCAGGCCTTCGACGAGGCGAGCACGTCCTCGTCGGTGCGCTCCAGCATTCCCTCTATGACCCGCATGCCCCGGTCGGGCGCGATGTCCAGCCTGATCAGCGAGGCGGGTGTGGCGATGGCGGGGAGTATGTGCTTGTACAGCACGGAGATACGGTAATTCAGGTCCGTCCACTGGGCGTTCGCCTCGGAGACCGCCTGGATGCCGTTCCACGCCCCGAGGAAGAACTCCGCCGTCTCCTCCGGCACCAGGTGCGGCAGCGCCTCGCCCCGCTCCTTGGCCTCGGCGAGCTGCTCGGTCAGCACCTTCACCCACGCCGGCCACGCGCTCCCGAACAGCTGGCGTCCTTGCAGGTCAGCCGAGAGACGGATACCCGCCTGGAGGAGGACCTCCCTGGGGATCCGGTAGGCCAGCGTCATGCCCAGGTCCACGAACTCCTGGAGCTTCAGCTCCCGCGGCGACCAGAAGTCGGCCGTGATCTGAGAGTCGATCACCCCGCGCGCCAGGGCCTGCTTGGAGTCGAAGTGGAAGTAGAGCGCGCCCTTCGTCACCCCGGCCCGCTCGAGGATCTCGGCGATGGTGGCCGCGGCGTAGCCCCGCTCGGCGAAGACCGAGGCCGCGGCCTCGATAACAGCGCGACGGGTCCGTAGCGCACGCTCTTGCCGCGCCATGGGGACCCTCCTCAGTCAAAAACAAAACCGAACGTGACGTACCTTACCCCATTTCAGACTGAATACCCGGGGAACCTGGGATGACTCTGGAGCCTCGGTATACGACAGTCGGTCTGCCGTTCGACATGTCGAACGCGCCGTGCGCTCCGCGGGTCAGGCGGAGCGCACGGTACTCCCCCTCACCACGCGGTCCGGCCCCCGTCCACGGGGAGCGTGGCGCCCGTGACGAAGCTCGCCCGGTCACTGCACAGCCAGGCGGCCGTCTCGGCCACCTCCTCGGGAGCGGCGGCCCGCCGCTGGGGGGCGGAACGGTGCGCCTTCTCCTCCGCTCCGGGAGAGAGGGCGAACCACTCGTCGACCATCTCGGAGCGCGTCAGCCCCGGCGCGATGCAGTTGACGCGTATGCCGTCGGAGGCGTACTCCACCGCGGCGGCCTTCGTCAGTCCGATCACCGCGTGCTTGGAGGCTATGTAGGGAGCGGCCGCCGAGGAGGCGACCAGTCCGCCCACGCTGCTGGTGTTGACGATCGCGCCGCCCCCGGCCGTCAGCATCGCCGCGATCTCGTGCCGCATGCAGTTCCAGACCCCGCGTACGTTCGTCTCCATCACGAGTTCGTACGCCGCGTCCTCGATGAGGTGCAGGGGCGTCCGGTGGCGCGCGACACCGGCGTTGTTGAAGGCCGCGTCGAGCCGCCCGTACCGCTCGACGACGCTCTCGACCGCGCGCCGTACCTCTTCCCCGCAGCGCACGTCCATGGCGTGGTACCCGGCCTCCACGCCCTGCTCGCGCAGGTCGGCGACCAGTTCCCGTAACCGGTCCTCACGGCGGGCGCTGAGCACGACGGTCGCGCCCTGGCCGGCGAAGACACGGCCCGCGGCCGCTCCGATGCCGCTGCTGGCGCCGGTGATGAGCACGACCTTCCCGGTCAGCGAGGCGGTGCCGTCCCGGTTCACGACCCCTCTCCGGCCATGCCGCCGACCCCGGCCGGCGCGGCGGGTGCGTGGGTGCCGTGCCACACCGTGCCCTCGGCGGCCTCCCGGTCGAGGGTCCGCAGCAGCCGCTCGTCGATGGCGTGCAGCGAGTCCACGACGTGCCGGACGCCGGCCGCGCGCATCAACTGCCGCTGGAATCCGTGCTCGAAGTCGCTCGGGTGACCGATGAACGGCACGTCGAGCTCCTTGGCCCGCTCGGCGAACCGTGCGGCGTCGTCGATGAAGACGGCCTGGCGGAAGGAGAGCCCGAAGCGGTCCCGGACGATCTCTCGGATGCCGGGCCGGAAGTCGTTGGTGCAGATGTAGCGCGGCTCGGTGAAGAGGGACGCCCAGGGACCGAGGTGGCGTTCGAAGTGCCGCGCGTCCAGGCCTCCGTAGCAGACGACGTCGAGGCCGAGGGCGCCCAGCCGCCGCAGGAGGTCCTCCGCCCCGTCGAGCGGCCCCTCCGGGTGCGTCCGTACATACCGCTCACGCTCCTCGAAGAAGGCGTCGAGGATCTCCTGCGGGGTGGCGGTGGAGCCGATCGCCCGCGCGAGCACCCGGGCGGCGACGAGGCGCGGCTGGGAGAGGACCTCCCGTTCCAGCTCCTGGGTGTAGGCCACTTGGTGCCGGCCCACGAAGCGGTGGATCACGGGACTGAAGGTGTCGTTGAGAAGGACGCCGTCGATGTTGACGGCGGCGAGACGGAGGGTGCTCAACGGGGGGTTCGTCACTTTTGTCTCCCTGTCAAAGGCAGGCTGACGCGCTCAAACAAAACCGTCATGCAGGTTTCATATTTTGAGGTTGGGTAGATCCGGACACCGAACTTGTCCTGTTTCGCGCACTACTTCCCCTAGCAGGAAGCTTTAGTTCCGCGCAAAGATACATGGATAAACCGCCCTAAACGGAATCAATAGTTCACTGATCGAGCAGCGGCTTGCCAAATTCTTTACCTTTTGGGCAATCCAAGAAAACCGGTAGGTCCGTATCTTATAGGCGTCGTCGAACGAAGCTTCAAGACGGGGGTTCCCAATGAGTGTGTCCACTCAGAGCGAAGTCGGACTGCCCGCACTGCCACGGCTGACCACGACGGTCCCCAAGGAGTACGTCCATCGCGCGAGCCTGGCCGAGGTGTTCCTCTCCGGCTGCACCGCGCGCGACGACCTCCGTTTCTCCCTCACCGGTCAGTGGCCGCGGGTCCATTCGCTCTTCAACAGCGCCGACGGCCGGAGCCATGATCCGCTTCAGGCTGCAGAGACGTTTCGTCAGGCGACCATGTTCGTCTCGCACGCGGAACTCGGCATCCCCCTCGACCACCACTTCGTGATGTGGGACCTCAGCTACACCACGGACCTGGAGCAGCTGCGCATCTCCTCGGCCCCCACGGACTTCGACGTCGAGGTCAGGTGCTCGGACATCACCCGGCGCCGGGGCACGGTCAGCCAGTTGCGGGTGGAGCTCTCCATACACCGGGACGGAACCCTCGTCGCCCACGGCGGAATCCGCTTCTCCCTGATCACACCGTCCGTCTACAGCCGGCTCCGGGCCAACCGGCCGGACGCGCAGCCGACGGACGCCCCCGCGCCAGGCACGCACCGGGTGCCCCCGGCCAGCGTGGGCCGCAGATTCGCGACCGACGTCGTCCTCTCCCCCACCGACCAGCCCGGCCGCTGGCTGCTGACGCCGGACCTCAACCACCCGATCCTCTTCGAGCACCATGCCGACCACGTGCCCGGCATGGTGCTCCTCGAAGGCGCCCGCCAGGCCGCCTCCGCGCTCATCGCGCCCCGGGGCCTGACCCCCACCAGCGCCTCCACCACGTTCTACCGCTACGCCGAGCTCGACCGGCCCTGCTGGATCGACGTCACGCACGTCTCCCCGGAGAGCGGCGGCATGATGACCGTCGAGGTGACCGGCCACCAGGACGGCACCCCGGTCTTCACCACGACCATCACCGGACCGGTCGTCTGACCCCCGTCCCATGAGCGGGCCTCCCCCTGGCCGGCGTCGATGGATGTCCTGGGCCGCGCGATCGCACACGCGGCCCGACTACCGGAGTACAGCACCAACGTGGAAACCAGAAGGTGGCTGTACGCCGATTGGTGAAACAGTTGCAGCGCGAACAGAGCGAGCCTCCCAGGGCCTGTCCGGCAGACCATGCCGCCCGGCAGGCCCTCTCCCGCTGTGCCGACCGGTCCGCACGTCCGCACGAGGATCGTTCTCCGGCCCATGGCCGACGACCCGCGGCCGGCGACGACGGCCGCGTGGGCGGCACCCGTCACAACGGCAGCGACACGCCCCGGCCCCGCGTCGTCGACGAGGGCGGCCCGCCCTCCGACCGCTCGGTCTTGCGTCCCTTGCTGCCCGGCGCCAGCGTGCGCGGATCCACCGCCTCGGCGGGGGCCCCGGTGGCGTACAGCCCGTCGGGAACGGTGTCCCGGTCGTGCGGCAGCAGCCAGAACACCCGGCGGCGGAACGTGCCCGAGGACCGCGACGGCTTGGCTCCCGGACCGAGCAGGGCGTAACCGACCATCCGGCCGTTGCGGTGGTAGGCGGGCCTGCCCCGCCGGGTGGGCAGCCGGTCCAGGCTCTGGCGCACGTAGTCCAGTTCGCCGATGTCCTCGAGCCAGACGAAGTCGACCTCGTGGATGATCTCGTCCTCTTCTATGAGGGCGCTCATGCTGTCTCCTCGTCGGCGACCAGTCCGATGCCCGGGTAGTACTTGCGCTGGTTGGAAAGGATCATCTCCTTGGGCGACGCAAGTCCCACCACTTCTCGGACCCGTGCCGCGAAGGCCCGGGACGAGACGGCCGGGGCGCCCTCATTCTGACACCACGTCTTGTAGACCGCGTAGAGCTGTGCCTGTTCCGCCCTCAGATCGGCCCCGAGCCGGCAGGACTCGGCCAGGAACCGCCCGGTGTGGTCCTCGGTCTCCGCGTACGCCGTCGTGGCGATCCGCACCCGCTCCGGGCCGGTGAGGTTCTTCTCGCCGCCCAGGTAGCGACGGGCGCCCAGGATCAGCCAGTTGAGGATGCCGGGGCCCTCCTCGGTGACCAGGATGTCCGCGAGGTTGTCGATCTTCCGGTCGTCGGAGACCACCCGCTCGAACGGGATCAGCCGCATCCGGCGCCAGAACGCGAAGCCGCCGGTGCCCACTTCGGGCCGGTGGTTGCCCAGCAGCCACAGCTTGTGCGTCGGCTGGAAGCTGAAGAAGTCCTGCCGCATCCGCCGCGCCTTGATCCGGTCGCCGCCGGTCAGCAGCTTCACCCGCGCCTCGTCGAACCGGTCCCCGGGCTTGACCTCGCTGCACACGATGACCCGCCGCCCGTGCAGCTCGGCCAGGTCGGTGGGGTGCCCCTCGTAGGGCCGGGCCATCAGGAAGCCGGGCGGCGCCGCGTCCGCGTAGTCCCCGACCAGCTTCATCAGCACGTCCAGCAGCACCGACTTGCCGTTCTTGCCGGAGCCGAACAGGAACGGCATCACCTGCCCGCCGACGTCCCCGGTGATGGAGTAGCCCAGCAGCAGGTGCAGGAAGTCGATCATCTGCGCGCCCTCCGGCCCCCCGCCGAAGGTGTCGGTGAGGAACCGGTCCCAGCGCGGGGTGGGCATCGCCTGCGGGGCGGCCGTGGTGGAGCGGGAGTGGAAGTCCTTGTCCGGGTCGGGCGTACGGATCAGCCCCGTGCGCAGGTCGACGACCCCGGCCGGGGTGCACAGCGCGTACGGATCGGCGTCCAGCCGGGCGGCGTTGAGCACCATCCCGGGCGCGGACCTGGCCTGCGCGAGCATCGCGTTCATGCCGCTGGTGCTCAGCGCGCGCCGCCGGTGCTGCTGGAGTGCGACCGAAGTGTGCACCCCGCGCGGGTCGTTGCTCGCCAGGGACTCCGCCAGGTCACCGGCGGCCCACATCACGGTGTCGTCCTCGTCGATCTGCCAGCGGGTGCTGTCCCAGCGGTACCAGCCGAGGCCGGGGACGTGCCGGTAGTCGTTGGAGTAGAGCTTGACGAACAGCTTGGCGTTGCCGCGGTCGCTGAGCGTGTCGGGCAGCAGTCCGTCGGGAGTGGCCTCCCCGTCCCGTGCGCCCGCCTCCAGCCGGCTCTCGCTCGCCTGCCGGGGCATCTGCGGGCCGCGCCGGGCGAGGATCTGCGCGGCGACCGCCTGCGCGTCGAAGAGCGTGCCCTCGTCCCGGGCCTCGAAGAGGGCCTTGTCGTCGGCGGTCACCCACGGCCTCCCGGGGACAGCGGGCGCAGCCGGCCCGCGCTCAGACCACCTCGGATGATGGCGCGGTAGCGCCGTTCCTGTCCCGGCCGGGCGTGCTCCGCGGCCTCGGTCAGCACCTGCTCGGCCTCCTCCTCGGCCAGGTGCCCGGCGGCGACCAGGCCTCCGGCGGTGTACGCGGCCCGGTTGAGCTTCTCGGAGAACCCCGCCCCCTCGGGTACGGCGGCACAGGCGGCCACCTCGGCCAGTACGGCGGCCAGGGCCCGGCCCGCGGCGGCCTGCCCTCCCCCGGCGGCACGCACGGCCTGCCGGGCCCTTGGGGGCACCGGACGCGGCACCGGCACGTGTGCGGGCGGCAGATGGCCGGTGCGCTCCAGTTCGCGCGCCAGCCAGCCGGGTAACGGCACCGGTTCACGTACCGGCCCGACCGGCTCGTACACCCCCGCCTCGGTCACGGTCCCGGGGGCGACGATGTACCCGCCGTGCGCCCGTACGTCGACCTGCCAGGCCAGTGAGCGCCCGCCGCCCGATCCCGCGGAGCACTGCCAGCGCTGCCCGCCGTGCGCCCGGTACCAGACGTGCAGGCCTCCCGAAGGGGTGCGTACGCGCAGGGTGCCGGTGTCCTCCGCCGGGCTGTGCTCGCCGCGCAGGGCGGCCAGCACACCGAGGGTGTGGAAGCCGTTGGCGAGCCCGGTGAGGTCGATGTCCGCGGAGATCTCGATCCCGGGCAGCAGCCGGTCCCGGTCGGGCAGCGACTGGGCGTGCGCGTCGATGTCCACGACCACCAGCCCGGCGGGACCGCAGGCGATCCCGACGCCGAAGCGGGGGTTGGCCCCCCACCACTGCTCGATCCGGGCGTAGTCGAGGGTGGCCGCGTGGAACCCGTGGCACCAGCGACCGGCGGCCGGGCAGCCGCAGCCCCGGTGGGTGTGCCCGGGAGCCCGGCAGGCCTCGCAGTTGCCCGCGGGGGTCTTGCGCCCCGGCGCCAGCGGGTGCACAGGCCAGCCCCGGCCCGCGCACCACCGGGCGGTCGCCAGGGACCGGCCCGCGTCCTGCGGGGCCGGGGACGGCTGCCTTGAGTCGCTGCGTGAAACCCGCAGCTCAGGAGCCATCCACATCCCCCACCAGCGACCGAAGCGACTCAACGATTGAGACAGATTAGCGAACCACAAAGACAGAAGGGGACACACGGGAAAACAAAAAACACCCCTGTACCGGCCATCGGCGCTCCAGCGACCGAGCGCCGAACGCCCCAGCGACCCAAGCTCTTTGGGTCGCTGCCCCAGTGGTTCAACGAACCCGCAGGTCACAGGGTACGTACCTGCCCAGACAGCGACTGAAGCGACTCAAGGTTCCTATATATGACGCGCACACGCGCACACGCACGCACGCCAATGTCTCCATATACCCGGACCTTCAGTCGCTTCAGTCGCTGTTCCCCGCCCAACTCCCCTCTGACCAGGCACTTTCGCCAGCGACTGAGATCGCCCCCGCCTCCCTTCGGTCGCTCTCCTCGAGTCGCTGCCGGGCATCCGGGCTCCTGACATCGCGACGCAGCGACTCAAGCGACCCTGAAGCGAAGCTGAACCCCGCACCCCCGCCCGCCCTCCGCCGGGCGCCGTCGACTCCGCCGCACGGTCGCTTCGGTCGCTTCAGTAGCTTCCGTCGCCGCCCATCCAGTGACGCGGGTCACACCGGACCCATGTCACGGACGGCCGGGCAGCTCCCATCTGGTGGTCGTCGACAGCGACTTGAGGAAGGCGGAGACGATGAGCGCGACGATGAGCGCACCGCACGGAGCCGGCCCGGCCACCCCCCACCGCGTCCTGATCCTGGGAGCGGGTTACGCGGGCCTGTCCGCGGCCGTCCAGCTCGCGGCCCGGGTCAGGCGGTCCGAGGACGTCCAGGTGACCGTGGTCAACGCCCGGGAGCGGTTCACCGAACGCATGCGGCTGCACATGACCGCGACGGGGCAGCAGCCGGCCGGACTGAGCATCCCGGAGCTGCTCGCGGGTACGGGCGCGCGGTTCGTCCGCGGCTGGGTGACGGCGGTGGACGCGGACGCGAGGACCGTACGGATCGACGACGACCGGGAACTGCCCTACGACACGCTGGTGTACGGCCTGGGAGGCGTCGCCGGCACCTCGGCGGTACCGGGCGCGGAGGACCACGCCTACACCCTGGACAGCGCCCAGGAGGCCGAGTTGCTGGCCGACCGGCTGCAACGGCTCGGCAGCGGCACGGTGGTGGTCGCGGGCAGCGGCCTGACCGGCGTCGAGTCGGCCGCCGAGATCGCCGAGCGTTTCCCGCGGCTGGACGTCGTCCTGCTGGGCCGGCGGGAGCCCGGGGCGTCCATGGCCCCGAGGGCCAGGGCCTATCTGCACTCCGCCCTCGGGCGTCTGGGCGTGCGGGTCCTCACCGGCGTGGAGATCGTGAAGGTCCTGCCCGAGGCGGTCGAACTGGCCGACGGCCAGAGCGTGCACGCCGACGCGGTGCTGTGGACCAGCGGCACCCGGGTCTCCCCGCTCGCGGCCGCCGCCGGGCTGACCGTCGACGAACACGGCCGCATCGTCACCGACACCGCCCTGCGCTCGGTGTCGCACCCGCAGGTGTACGCCGTGGGCGACGCCGCGGCGATCCGCCAGGGTTACGGCGTCATGCACGGCACCTGCCAGGGCGGCATGCCCACGGGCGTGCACGCCGCGCTGTCGGTCCTGCGCACCCTCAAGGGCAAGCAGCCCAAGCCGTTCCGCTTCGGCTACTACCACACGCCGGTGAGCCTGGGCCGGGACGACGCGGTCGTGCAGTTCACCCGCCCCGACGACAGCCCGCGGCGAATTCACCTGACCGGCCGCACGGCGGCCCGCTATAAGGAGACGGTGACCGCCTCCCCCTGGCCGACCTACGGCCGTATGAAGAAGATGCCCGCCTCGGGCGCGTTCTGGCCGCGCGGCGGCCGCTTCACCCGCCTCCGGGGGACCCGGTGACCCACTCGCCGGCAGACCCCGGCCAGCAGGTCTTCCAGCAGCACCGCAGGCTCCTCTTCTCGGTGGCCTACCGCCTCCTCGGCACCGCCGCCGACGCCGAGGACACCGTCCAGGACGCCTGGATCAAATGGTCGGCCGCCGACCGCTCCCAAGTGGCCGACCCCAAGGCCTACCTGACCCGGATCGCCACGAACCTGGCCCTGGAACGCCTGCGCTCCACCCGGCACAAGCGCGAGACCTATGTCGGCCCCTGGCTCCCGGAGCCCATCCTCACCGCCGCCGGACCCACCACCGACACGACCGACGTCGCCGAGACCGTCACGGCGACCGAGTCGGTGTCCATGGCGATGCTGGTCGTCCTGGAAACCCTCAGCCCCCTCGAACGCGCGGTCTTCGTCCTGAAGGAGGTCTTCGGCTTCAGCCACGCCGAGATCGCCGAGGCGGTCGAGCGTTCGGAAGCAGCGGTCCGCCAGGCCGCCCACCGCGCCCGCGCACACGTACGGGCCCGGCGCCCCCGCTTCACCGCCGGCCACGCCCATCGCCGCGAGGCCACCGAACGCTTCCTCGCCGCGGCCACCGGGGGAGACATCAACACCCTGATGGAACTGCTCTCCCCCGATGTCACCCTGTGGACCGACGGCGGCGGCAAGGTCCGTCAGGCCCTGCGCCCGGTCGTCGGCGCCCGGACGGTGGCTTCCTGGTTCGCCGCCATCGGCACCGTCACCTACCAGGGCGTGGCCCCCACGGAGATGAAGACCGAGCTCGCCGAGATCAACGGCGGCCCGGGGCTGCTGTTCACCGGCCCCGACCGGGTCATCGCCACCGTCACCTTCGACTTCGACCCCGACGGCCGCATCACCGCCATCCACAACGTGGCCAACCCGGACAAGCTCCAGGCCGTCACCACGGGCGCCACCCATGACGTCGGAAGGCCGTGAGCTATTACGGCGTAATAGCTCACGGTCCCCCGCGCCGTGGCACGCGACCCATTACGGCGTAATAGCGCGGCTCAAGCGCCGTCCGTCAGGCTGCTCGCGGAACCGCGTCACTCCGGTAGCCGGAAGGAATCCCGCCGATGGCCTCAGCACCGTGGAACCCGACGTTCGAGACCATCCTCCAGCGGTGTCTGCCCGGCCTGGGCAAGGACGGGACTCCCGTGGCCGACGAGCCCCTGGAGATCTACGAACTGGACTCGCTGGCCCTCATCGGCATCGTCAGCGAGCTGGAGTCGGCCTTCGGCATCAGCCTCACCGGCCAGGTCGTCATTCCCGTGCGCACCCTGACCGCCGGTCAGCTGTGGGACATCGTCTCCGCCGCCCACCCCGCCTCCCCCCGCCCGCAGGACCCCAGCCCCTGGGCCATCGCCTGACGCTCCTCGCCCCTCTCTCCCACCCCTGGCTATTACGGCGTAATAGCCAGGGGTGGCCACTCCCCCTCCGCTGACGGGCTATTACGCCGTAATAGCCCACCCTCCCCAGCCAACTTTCCCTTACTAACGTGTCAATGGCAGCTTTCGATCATGGACGTTAGTAAGGTAGCCCCCATGAGTTCTCCAGCCACCTCCAGCGACCGCGAGAAGGTCGTGTCCAAGCTGCCGGGATGGCTCCGGCAGGACCTCAAAGTGAGGGCCGCTCAGCACGGCCTCGAGATCCAGAGCGCCGTCGAGCAGGGCATCGCCGCCTGGTGCGACCTCGCCTCCGCCCTGGAAACCATCGACACCTCCGGCGCCGACTCCTTCTCCACCTTCCTCCCCCAGGGCCAGTGGGACGCCTTCAAGCAGACCGCGGCCGACCGCGGGGTCTCCCTCATCCAGGGCCTCGCCCAGTCCGTCAAGCTCTGGCTCGACACCAACCCCGCCCCCGACGTCGTACGACCCGCCGTCACCCGGCGCATCATCGTCTGCAACCAGAAGGGCGGCGTCGGCAAGACCGCCATCACCGCCGGAACCGGCGAGGCGATGGCCGAGGACCCCAACAAGCTCTACCCGGTCCGTGTCGCCAAGCAGCTCGTCGCCGCCCTCCGCGCCGTCGAAGCCACCGACACCAGCGGCCAGGACAGCGACCCCCTCGACATCGAGAGCCTCCCCGGCCTCGGCATGCGGGTCCTCCTGGTCGACTTCGACCCCCAGAGCCACCTCACCAACCAACTCGGCGCCGCCCCCCTGCCGATGAACGGCGACAGCCTCACCAACCACATGGCGGGCGATCCCAAGGGCGAGCTGCGCGACCTCGTCGTCTCCATCGACGAGGACAACTTCGGCGGCCGGCTGCACCTGCTGCCCGGCTGCAACGACGCCTTCCTCCTCGACGTACGGCTCTCCGCCGTGCGGGCCCGGGAAGCCGCCCTGGAGCGGGCCCTGGCCCCCCTGGAGCCCTATTACGACGTAATTCTCGTCGACTGCCCGCCCAGCCTCGGCCTGAGCATGGACGCCGCCGCCTACTACGGCCGCCGCCGGGACAACGAGAAGCCCGGTCAGTCCGGTGCCCTCATCGTCGTCCAGGCCGAGGACAGCTCCGCCGACGCCTACGAGCTCCTCACCACCCAGATCGAGGACCTCCGCGGGGACCTCTCCCTCGAGATCGACTACCTGGGCATCGTCGTCAACCTCTACGACGGCCGCCGCGGCTACATCGCCACCTCCTCCCTCCAGGGCTGGGTCGACATAAAGGACCCACGGGTCGTCGGCCTCATCGGCGATCTGAAGGAGCAGAAGGAAGCCGTCCGTGTGAAGCAGCCCCTGCTGTCCTACGCCCCCAAGTCCCAGCAGGCGGTCAGCATGCGTGCCCTGGCCCGGGAGATCTCATGACCAAGAAGGCCGACCAGCTGGGCGCGGGCCGCTTCGGCAGCTCCGCCCGCCCGGTCAGCGCCCGCCGTGCCGCGGTCGCGGCGGCCACCGGAGTTCCCACGGACGGCGTCGCCCCGCCCACCGAACTCCCCACCCACCGCGTCAGCCTCAACCCCGACAACCCCCGCTCCACCCTCGGCGACCTGACCGACCTCGCGGGCAGCCTCGGCACCCACGGCCAGAAGCAGGCGATCACGGTCATGAACCGCGACACCTACATCAAGGCCAACCCCGACCACGAGTCCGGTCTCGAGCCGGACACCCACTACGTCGTCATCGACGGCAGCAGCCGCCTGGCCGCCGCCCGCGAGGCAGGCCTCGCCACCGTCAAGGTCATGGTCAGCGACGACCAGGGCAGCACCTCCGAGGAACTCCTCGAATCCGCCCTGGTCGCCAACATCCACCGGCAGGACCTCGACGAGCTGGACGAGGCCAAGGCGCTCAACCGTCTCCTCGCGATCCACGGCAGCCAGACGGCCCTCGCCAAACGCCTTCACCGCTCCCAGGGCTGGGTCTCCCAACGCCTCGCCCTTCTCAACCTCACCCCGGAACTCCAGATCCGCATCGGCCAGGACCCCATCGACCTCCTGCGCGCGGTCGGCAACAAGCCTGCCGAGCAGCAGGAGCCCGCACTGGAGGAACTCAAGGCCGAACGCGCCCGCAAGGAAGCCGAGAAGCCCGTCCAGAAGCCGGGCAGGCGCCCGGCGGCCACGCCCGAAAACGAACCCGAGCCCGCAACCGAGCCCCCCGCCCATTACGACGTAATAGAGGAAGCGCCTTCCGCGGACCCGATCGCGGAGGAACCAGCCACAGCGCAACCAGAGGCGGAGCAAGCAGAGGTACAGCAAGCAGAGGCGGAGCAACCGGCCACCACGGTCCCCGAACCTCGCACCGACTCGGGCGCCCCGCCCAAGCTCCCGTACGACGACGGGGCCTTCCTGGCCCTGCATCTCATCCGGAAGATGACGGACACGGAGTTCGACAAGATGCTGCGCATCCTGAACGAGCACCAGGCACAACGCGTGCCCGTCGACCAGGAGCCCCAGAGCTGACCCCGACGCTATTACGGCGTAATAGCTCGATCACCGCTCCCGAGCCTCCACTGCACTAGGCCCCGGCAATCCGCCGGGGCCTTGCTGCGTGCCTCGCAGAAAATCGTCTGCCTCCTGCTGTCACATCTGCGCCGCACGGTCCGTCAGTGGGGTGAAGACGCCGATCAGGCCGATGTGAAGGAGTGCAGTCATGACGAACACCTCGATCTCCCGTATGCCGAACCCGGGGGAGTTCGTGCCCGAGCTGAGCGACATCAGTGCCGCTCTCTTCCGGGCGACGGGCAACCGTTCGGTGCCGCGGACCACGATGAGCCTGGTCCACCTGAGGGCCGGGCAGATCGTTCACAACACCTACCTGACGGTTCTGAACACCGGCTTCCTGCGCAAGGCGGGGGAGTCCGAGGAACGCATCACCGCCGTGTCCTCCTGGCAGGACGCCCCCTACTTCACCGAAGCCGAGCGCGCCGCCCTCGCCCTGGTGGAAGCCACCCTCCAGCCCGCTCCCCACGGCCGGGAACGCGTCACGGACGAGCTCTACGCCGAAGTGGCCAAGCACTACGACCAGAAGGCACTGGCCACCCTCACCATCGCCATCGGCCAGATCAACTTCTTCATCGCCCTGGCCGTCATCGGCAAGCCCCAGCCGGTCAGTTCGCTCGCGGACGAGCAGTGGGACTGACCGAGCCGGAAGAGCCGCCCGTCTGGCCCGCGTCACGCATCCAGACGGGCGAAGGCCTCCCGGAAGGCGGGAACGCGCTCGGCGGCCATCTCATAGCGGACGGCGCGCTGCCAGGACGGGTTGGCGGGGTCGTAGAGCGGTGTGATGGGTGCCGGCGTGCCCTCCGGCCACCAGCCGTCCCGCACACCGCGCGGCACCGCACGCGACAGGGCGATGGTGGGGCCGCGCAGTTCGCCGTTGAAGTGTTCGCGTAGTTCGTCGGCGTCCTTCGAGCCGTCGGCCTGCACCACGAGGCGGGCGAAGGTACGGGCGCCGGCGGTCAGCGAACGCAGGTAGTGCTCGGCCCGGTCGACGGTCCATTCGGTTCCGGCGGTGACGGTCAGCTCGTGACGATGCTCGGCGAGCAGAGCGAGCAGTCCGCGTTCGAATTCAGCGGAGGCGCCCTCGATCGTAATCCTCAGGACAGCTCCCGGTGGATTCTTGCCTTGTTCTTCCCGTTCTGCAGGAGGGTCCCAGCCGGGGGAGGGGCCGTCAAGTAGGGACCGTGCCCGCAGGGACTGTTCGCGCTTTGGGTCCCTGCGCTTCAGTCCCTCCGTGTTTTAGCAGGTCAGAGCGCTGCGACAGCTCCAGCAGGGACCGAAGGGACTCAAACTCCTAATTATCACGTGGCTACGCCTGTCGTTTCGTACGCGCGGGCGCGTATGACACAGATTCAACCTCAGCTCATAATTAGAGATTTGAGTCCCTTCAGTCCCTCAGTGGACTAGGATTAGCCCGCTGACCTGCGGTTTTTCCCAAGGGACCAAAGGCAGTCGTCAGCCCCTCCAGTGGGAGAGCTTTAGTCCCTCCCTCCCGCCGGGGCTGGATCAATCCCCCATTTCGGGCGTGGGCGTGGACAGGGACCCAAGGGACTGAGCGACGGATACAGCGGCGCGCCTGCCGGCTACCGGACTCCTGCCTCACCACGACCTACACTCTCTTCCCGAAGTACAGTCCCTTCGGTCCCTGAAGTGGTGTCATCCACGCTGCGGACCGGCGCTTTTCCATAGGGACCGAAACGAAGACCGAGAGCTGACGAGGACGATCCGCGTGCCGCGCCATGGTGAGACCCGCATGCCTGTCGCTGGGGACAGGCCGGTGCCGCCGCATGTCGTAGCCCGCTGGTGCGCCGCGCAGGGCTGGCCGGTCCACCCGCTGGCCCCGGGCCGCAAGACGCCCGCCGCGAACTGCTCACGGTGCAGGGACCGGAACCACCATCCGAGCACATGCCCGTGCCTGCCGCAGGGCAGGCCGTGCCACGGTTTCCATGCCGCGACCACCGACGTGGAGTCCATCGACTCCTGGTGGGGCGAGCAGCCGTCGGCGGGCGTGGGCGTCGCCTGCGGCCCGGCCCGTCTGATCGTCATCGACGTCGACGCGCACCGGGCGCCGGTCCCCGACCGGGGGCGGCTCCTGCCGGGGATCCCCATCCCCGAGGCAGTGGACCTCCACGGTCTGGCGTCGGGCTTCGACACGCTGGCGCTGCTCGCGGCCTACCGCCGGCAGCCCGATCCCTCCCTGGACGACGCCACGTTGCGGGTCCGCACCCCCTCGGGCGGCCTGCACGTCTGGTACCGCACCACCGGCCCCGAGCGGCGGTTCCGCTGCTCGACCGGCTCCAGCCCGAAGACGGCCCTCGCCTGGCAGGTCGACGTACGGGCCGATGGCGGCTACATCATCGCCCCCGGCACCCGCACCAGCGGCGGCACTTACCAGGCCGAGGGCTCCACCCGGCTGCCCGCTCCGCTCCCCGGATGGCTGGAGGACGAACTCGTCCGCACGGGGCACGTCATCGCGCCTCCGCCCGTCCGACCCCCGGCCTCGATACCCCGCCCCCGCGGACGCGGTGCACGGCGCGCGGCCGCCCATCGCGTTCTCGCCCCGCTGCTCGAGCAGGTCGCCGCGTGTGCGGCCGCCCCGGAGGGCACCGCGTTCACCGAGAAGCTGAACCGGGCCGCCTACACCGCCGGAGGTCTCGCCGCGGCCGGTCACCTCGACGAGGCCGCCGCCCGTGACGAACTGCTTCGGACGGCCGACGAAGCCCGCCCGGCCCAGCCTGCCCGGAACGAAAAAATCATCGACCACGGCCTCGCCGCAGGGGCCGCCCACCCGTTCCACCTCGAAGGACGACCATGAGCGCCGACACGCCGCGTTTCGATGCACAGGCCGCCGCTCAGCAGATGCTCGACCTCGAGGCGGCCGCACAGACCTCTAAGCTGCTCCCGGCACAGGCCACGTCGGCCCCAGCCGCCTTTCCGCCCTCGCCCGGGCTGCTGCCGCCGTCCCTGTCCGACCGCGGGAACGCCCGGTTGTTCATCCAGCTCTACCGCGACCAGTTCCGCCACGCGGAGGGCCTCGGCTGGTTCGTGTGGGGCGGCTACCGCTGGAAGCGCACCGGCGGCGAGAAAGCAGCCCTGTGGGCCGCCGGCGAGATGGCCGAGGACATGCCCACCACCGACTCGCACGGCATCTTCTCCGACCGCGATCTGGCCCAGCACAAGCGACGGACCCTCTCGACCACCGGCATGCAGGCCCTGCTCACCCAGGCCAAGGCCTCCCCGGACCTGTCCGTCGACCCCGACATCCTCGACGGCGACCCCTACGCCCTGTGCACCCCGGCCGGCGTCGTCGACCTCTTCACCGGACAGCTGCGCAAACCCGACCCCGCACGCGACCTGCACTCCCGGGCCACCAGCGTCGCCCCACAGACCATGGACACCCCGCGCTGGGACCGCTTCCTGGCCGACACCTTCGGCGACGACGCCGAGGGCCGGGAGATGGTCGACTTCCTGCACCTGCTGCTCGGCTACTCCATCACCGGCGACGTCGGCGCCCAGGTCCTGCCGTTCCTGCACGGCGAGGGCAAGAACGGCAAGAGCGTCCTGCTCGACACCATGATCCAGGTTCTGGGGGACTACGCGGACGCCGCCCCGCCCGGCTTCCTCATGGACCGGGGCGCCTACGCCGAGCACTCCACGGAACTGACCGAACTGCACGGCCGCCGCCTGGTGGTGTGCAGCGAACTGAAGCCCAACGACAAGTTCGACGAAGCACGGGTCCGGCTCCTCACCGGCGGCGACAAGATCAAGGCCCGCCGGATGCGGCAGGACTACTTCTCCTTCAGCCCCACCCACCACCTGTGGCTGCTGGGCAACCACCGCCCCGAGGTCTCCACCGGCGGCTTCGCCTTCTGGCGCCGCATCCGCCTGGTGCCGTTCACCCGCACCGTCGCCGCCGAGCGCCGTATCGACAACCTCGCCTTCGAACTCGTCCGCGACGAAGGCCCCGGCATCCTCCAGTGGCTCGTCGAAGGCGCCCGCCGCTACCTCACCACCCGCGACCCCCTGGAGGGCCCGGACCGGGTCCGCATCGCCACCAGCGCCTACGCCAACACCGAGGACCACATCGGCCGCTTCCTCGCCGAATGCTGCACCCGCGACACCGACGGCGAGAGCGAACTACGCGTCGAGCAGGGCCTGCTCTACACGGAATACAGCTCCTGGTGCACCTCCGGCGAGGGCATCCGCCCCGCCACCCCGCGCACCTTCGCCACCCGCGTCAGACAGGAGGTCGGCCTCAGCTCGCCCTCCGACATGATCAAATCCAACGGCCGCAAGTACTACCCCGGGATCGCCCTGGAGGCCGGCGAATGACCCACCACGCCCCCTCCATCGCACCTGCGGCCCTACGCCGACGCCGCCGACCGAACTACCATGGAGCCCCGGCCCCGCTTCCGGCGGCCCCGCCCCGCTCCAGCGCCACCCGGCGCACCGAGCACCGCACCACATACGCACGCCAGGCCGCCCCCCGTTCCGGGGGCCGGCCGATGAAGGAGGGGCTGCAGCCATGAGCTCGCTGTTGGACGCAAGCGAGATCACCCACGAGCAGGACGTGGTGTGGCTGGAGGACCCAGGCAAACTCCACTACGTCCGCCAGGCCATCGACAAGACCCCACGTCGCAACAACAAGCCGCGCTACGCCCGCGACGGCCGCATGATCGGCTATGCCGTCCTCGACGACCAGGCCGAACCCGACCCGGACAGCGGCCTGTACCGCCGGCGCGTGTTCTTCCTCCTCCCGCACGACCGGGACAGCCAGCCCAACGGCCCCTACGCCGTCGGGGCCCCCGGGGAGGCCGTCGACCCCCGCACCATCCAGCCGAAGAACCCCGGAGCGAAGACGGACCGCTCCCAGGGACGCACCACGGCCATAGCCACTACGGCACCGTGAACACGCACAGCGGAGATTATTCGTCGTCGAGCAGTTTCTAGAAAGCGGAATCCGGTATCTCGTTTTCTGCGGTATCGATCATGGTGAACGCCCCATTCCCTGCAAGGGCGTGAGCATAGCCATGTGCTTCCATTCCCCGGAAGATCCTTACAGGCCATATCATTTGGCCGCTTGATATAGCCTGCCGACGTGGGGATTGTCGAGCGGCTGGTGCCGGATGAGCTGTGGGAATTGTTCCAGCGGGTGGTGCCGGAGGCGCCGACCCGTCCCCAAGGAGGAGGCCGGCGCAGGCACGGTGACCGGGAAGTCCTGGCCGCCATCGTGTTCGTGGCCACGTCGGGCTGTACGTGGCAGCAATTGCCGTCCGCCTCGTTCGGGCCGTCGGGAGCGACGGCCCACCGGCGCTTCATGGAGTGGTCGAAGGCCGAAGTGTGGGCGAAACTCCACCGCTCGATCCTCGACGAGCCAGGATCCCGCGGTGAGCTGGACTGGTTCCGCTGCGTCATCGATTCGGTCCGCATGCGCACTCCAAATGAGATGGCCAATAAGCGATTTGGTTCATCTTTTACTTGAAATCGACTCCGGAATATGAGATCGCCCCGCGGATGGCGAGGGCGCGGAAAGTGTTTGACAGGACTGGATCTCCATGTAAGAGTGGGCAACCGTGTTTAGCGGAAAGGCGTAAAAGAGGCTTACTATCCGCCTGATCCGGCGGGTACGGAGAAGCGGCTGGGGTGGTGAGAGGTCATCGCTGGCGCATTGCGCAAAAATCGACCGTTCTTATTCTTCTGGATCAGCCAAGGAATCTCTGTAGGCGGTGATTCCTTTTCGCTTGTCGCGCTTCCTCTGCTAGTCCTGCACGACACCGGCTCGGTAGTGCAGATGGGCCTGCTCACGGGCCTTACCTCCGTGGGTTCCATCGTGACCGGAGTTTTCGCCGGCGTCATCGTCGACCGGGTCGACCGGCGGAAACTGATGATCGTCTGCGACACGGCGAGAGCCTTGCTCTACGCCCTCGTCCCCCTGCTGTGGCTGATCTCCCCGCAGGTGTGGCTGCTCTACCTCGTGGTTCCGCTCGGCGCCGTCTTCGGCATGGGGTTCCAGATCACGTACGTCACCGCCGTGCCGAACCTGGTGGACAAGGAACAGATAACAGCCGCGAACGGCCGTCTCGAAGCGACATTCGCCGTGATGACGATCGTCGGCATGTCGAGTGCCGGCGTTCTCTCCGCGGTCCTCGGACCGATTACCGCCGTGGCGATCGACGCGGCCACCTTCGGCGTCTCGGCTCTGGGCCTGACCCTCATCAGATTCCGGCCGCCGACGGGTGAACAGGCCCCGGCATCCACCGGCACGGTATCCAAGACGGAATTCACCGCGGGCGTGCGGTTCCTTTGGCGGAACCCGCTGCTGCGCGCCCTGACCGTACTGCTCTCACTTCAGACGTTCATCACGCTGGGCCTCACCGATATCTTCATCTTCTATCTGAAGCACGATCTGAGAGAAGGAGACAGCGCCGTCGGCTACATGCTGGCCGTCGCCGCGATCGGGTCCATGCTCGCCGGCGGACTCGTCGACATCGTGCGTAGGACACTCGGCTTCGGCGTCACCTGGATCGGCGCGTTCACGCTGTGCGGGCTGACCATCGCGGCCATCGGATTCACGAAGAATGTCTATGGGGTGGCCGCACTCGCCGTCGGCTTCCTCTTCTTCACCGGCCTCGCCGGCATCTGCTCGATGTCGCTGCGCCAGGAACTCACCCCCGACGCCCTGCTCGGACGCGTGACTTCGGCGTTCTGGACCATCCACCAGGCCGTCGGCCCGCTCGGGGCCGCCGTACTGACCGCGTCCGTCAACGCGTACTCGGTCGCCTCGGTCTGTCTGGTCGCCGGTATCGCCTGCGCGGTGATCGCGCTCTCCGGAATCTTCACCGCCGTGGGCCGCGCGGGCGCCGGGCGCCCCCTGGTGCCCACACCCCAGACCGAAGGAACGTAAGGGAGACATGAGCACTCCAGCCGACAGGACACGACGGCGCACCGACGACATCCTCGCCACGCTGACCGCCGAGCTCGAGGCACTGCTCGACACGTCCGGCCCCCTGGACCCGGACACCACGCTGGTGGCCCTCGGACTCGACTCCCTCGCCATGTTCGACCTGCTGCACCGCATCGAGACCGGCTTCGGCCTCACCCTCTCCCTGCGGGAGGCGCTGGCGGGGGAGGGGACCCCGCGTTCGCTGGCCCGGGCCGTGGCCGCGGTGGAAGAGCGGCGGGGCACGGCGGACGCCCCCCGGCCGGAGGCGGACACCCCCGCGCCCGACGGCGACCGGTATCCGCTGACGGAGGGCCAGCGGCAGACCTGGTTCCTCAGCCAGCTCGGCGACGACGTCTCCCGCTCCTTCAACGAGACCGTCGTCCTCGACCTCCGCGGCGCACTCCGGGTCCCCGAACTGGCCGATGCCCTGCGGTCCGTCGTGGACCGGCACGAAAGCCTGCACAGCGTCTTCGCCCCGGACGGCACCCACCAGAGCGTCCGCCGAAGCCGGGCCGCGATCCTGCGTGCCGACTTCGGCGAGGAACCCGCCGAGCACCGGGCCGAACTGATCGAGGCGTTCGTGCGTGCCGGGTCGCGGCACGTCTTCGACCTGGCCCAGGGACCCCTGTACCGGATCGCCCTCGCCCGGGTCGACGACGACCGGCACCTGCTCTCCCTGACGGGACACGACCTCGTCGCGGACGGCGGTTCGTTCCAGATCCTCCTCGATGAGATCGCCGCGCTGTACAACGCGGCCTGCTCCGGTACGGACGCCAGCCCGCTGCCCGAGCCCGCCCCCTACCGGCAGTTCGTCCGCACCCAGAGCGCCTACCGGGCCGGCGCGCGGCGGCAGGCCGACGAGGCCTACTGGCTGCGCCGCTACCCCGCCGGCATCCCCGCTCCCGAGCTGCCCCTGGACCGCCCCGTACCGCGCGGCGGCCGGCGCACCGGAGCCGAGGTCGTCCTCGCCCTGGAGCCCGCCCTGGCCGACCGGGTCGCCGCCTGGGGACGGGACCGGGGCCGCACCCCCTTCACCCTGTACTTCAGCGCCTACGCGGCCCTCCTCCACGACATCACCGGGCAGGAGGAGGTCACCGTCGCCGTGCCCGTCCGGCTGCTGTCCGCCGAGGACGGGTCGCGCACCGTCGGCAACTGCGTGAGCGTCGTCCCGGTCACCACGGTGCTGCGCGCCGGCGACAGCTTCCGCGACCTCCTGGACACCGTCTCCCGGTCGCTGCTCGATGCGTACGAGCACGCTCGCTATCCCCTCTCGGACCTGCTGCGGGCCCTCGAAGACAGCACCGGAAAGGGCCACGGCACCGAACTGCCGCTCTTCAACCTGGTGCCCGAACGCCGGGCCGCGGACTTCGCCGGGCTCGACGTGCGCGGCGTTCCCGCCCCCCGTACGAGCGTGTACGCCGACCTCGACGTCTCCCTGCGCCCGGACGGCGACGCGCTGCGGTGCACGTTCGCGTACTGCGCGGAAACCCTCGACGAGGACACCGTGAACGGCCTGGCTAACCGATTCCGCGACCTCCTGGCACGGCTCACCGAGGCGCCCGACCGCCCCGTTCGCCCCGGGCGCGACCGCCTGCTGCCGGAATCCTTCGCCCGGCACGCACGGGAACGCCCGGAGCAGACGGCCGTGATCTGCGGCGCCGACCGCATCGCCTACCGCGAGCTCGACGAGCGGGCGGAACGGCTCGCGCGGGGACTGCGCGCGGCCGGCGTCGACGCCGAGTCCCGGGTGGCCGTCTGCCTCGACCGCTCCATCGACCTCGTGGCGACCGTCCTCGCCGTGTGGAAGGCGAACGGCGCCTACGTCCCGCTGAACGCGGACGACCCCCCGACGAGGCACCGCCAGATCCTCGACGACGCCGCGCCCGCCGTCCTCGTCACCAGCGCCTCCCTGCGGGCACGCTTCGCCGGCACCGCCCTGCCCGTCCTGACGCCCGAAGAGGCGATGGCGGACGCGCAGCAGGCTCCGGACACCGAGACCGCCCCGCACCCCACGCCGCCGCATGCCGCCTCGCTCGCGTACGTCATCTACACCTCGGGCTCCACGGGCCGCCCGAAGGGCGTCATGGGCACCCACGGCGGCCTCGCGAGCACCTACCGCGCCTGGCAGGAGACCTTCGGCATCGCACCGGGCCTGGCCCAGCTCCAGATGGCGAACTTCAGCTTCGACGGCTTCCTCGGCGAGACCATCCGGGCGCTGGGCTCGGGCGGGACACTCGTCGTCTGCCCCCGCGAGGTGATGCTGGACCCGGAGCGCCTGCTCGCCCTGATCGAAGAACACCGGGTGCGGATCGCCGACTTCGTACCGCCGGTACTGCGCCGCCTGGCCGCCCACGCCCGCGAGCACGCCGAGACGCCGCTGCGCGGGCTGGACCTGCTCATCGTCGGCTCCGACCTCGTGCACACCGAGGAGATGAGGTCCGTACGAGGCCTTCTCGGCCCCCACGGCGAAGCCGTCAACTGCTACGGCGTGACGGAGTGCACGATCGACGCCACCGTGGCGGTGTACGCGGACGGCGACGAACGGCACGGCAACGCCCTGATCGGCCGCCCGCTGCCCGGAGTCGAGGCCTGGGTCCTGGACGAGGACCTGAGACCGGTACCGCCCGGCGAGACCGGTGTCCTCCACCTCGGCGGAACCGCGCTCAGCCGCGGCTACCTGGGCGACCCCGCCAAGACGGCCGCCGCCTTCCTGCCGCACCCCTTCGCCGGGGAGCCGGGCCGGCGGATCTACCGCACCGGGGACCTGGTCCGCGAACGCGCCACTCCGTCGGGTCCGCAGCTCGAGTACGTCGGCCGGGCGGACGACCAGGTGAAGGTGCGCGGCTACCGCATCGAACTCGGCGAGATCGAGGCGGCGTTGCGGTCCCTCGCGGGGGTGGCCGACGCGGTGGCCGTCGTCTCCGGCGCGGCGGGGCAGCGGAAGATCGACGCCTATGCCGTCCCCACGGGCGGCCCGGACGCGGCCGACACCACCGGCTGGTACGAGGGACTGCGCTCCGCCCTGCCGCACTACATGCTGCCCGACCACATCGTCGTGGTCGCACAGCTGCCCACCACCAGCAACGGCAAGGTCGACCGTGCCGCGCTCACCCCCGCGGCCGGCCGGGCCGTGGCGCGGCCGGTGCACGGCGCCCCGGGCCCCCGGCCGGAGGAGGGACGGTCCACGGACACCCAGCGCCGCCTGCGCGCGATCTGGGCCGAGGCGCTGCAACTCGACGATGTGGGAGTGAGCGCCGACTTCTTCGACGCGGGAGGCGACTCCCTGCTCACGATGCGGGTGATCGGCGAGATCAGGGCCATCTGGGGCGCCGAGATCACCGTGAAGCAGTTCTACGACAACCCCACCGTGGCGCAGCTCGCCGCCGAGATCGACACGGCGGCCGCCGCCGGGACGGATCCCGCCGCCCACCGGCCGCTGCCGTCCATCCAGCGGATCGAACGGCGCGCGGTCCGGCTTCCTGACTGAGCCGCGAGTACCGCCAAGTCCCAAGGCCGCGCCCACGACAGCGCCACCGGCGAACCGGACCACCCTAGACACCAGCAGGAGGAGCCTCGCCATGCTCAGCAGCGAGCCCGAGACGTACCGCGTAGTGGTCAACCACGAGGAGCAGTACTCCATCTGGCCGTCCGGCCGTGACGTCCCGGACGGCTGGACCGAGGTGGGCGTGCGGGGCAGCAGGGACGTCTGCCTCGACCACATCGAGCGGGTCTGGACCGATCTGCGCCCGCTGAGCCTGCGGCAGGCCCTGGCGAACGAGTCCTGACATGAGCGTCACACCACACGCCACGGACATACACGCCGAGGACATACACCCCACCGCCGTGCCCCTGCCCGCGCAGGACCTGGTCGAGCTGCTGACCCGGCACGCCCGCACCCGCCCGGACCACACCGCGCTGGTCCATCTCGGGCCCGACGGCACGGAGGTGGCCAGGCTCTCCTACGGGCAGCTGCACGAGGAAGCGTGCGACCTGGCGGTCCGGCTCGGCGGGATCGCCGCACCGGGGGAGCGGGCGCTGCTGGCCTACCCCGACTCGAGGCACTTCGCGTCGGCACTCTTCGGCTGTCTGTACGCCGGCCTCGTCGCGGTGCCCGTCCCGCTCCCCACCGTCCCGCTCCCCACCGGCCCGGCCTCCGGCGGACGGGCGTCGGCCAGGACCGCGTCCGTGATCGAGGACTGCGCGCCCGAGCTGGTGCTCACAGCGGGATCCGAGGAGTACGACCTTGCCGGGCACTTCGGCGGGAACGTGCCCGTGCTGGACACCTCGCAGCGGCTCGGCGCACCGGTCGGCCGGTGGCAGGGGTACCGCCCGTCCCCGGACGACGTCGCGCTGTTGCAGTACACCTCGGGCTCGACGTCCGTGCCGCGTGGTGTGCGGCTCACCCACCGCAACTTCATCGGCAACCTGACCGACATCCTCGCGGCGCAGGGCGTCGGCGAACTCGCCGACCCGGCCCACTTCGTCACCGTGAGCTGGCTGCCGCACTTCCACGACATGGGGCTCGCGCAGATCCTGGCCCCCCTCTCGGCCGGCGGCAGCTCCGTCCAGATGTCCCCGACCGCCTTCCTGCGCAAGCCGGCCGCGTGGCTGCGGGCCATCACCCGGTACCGCGGATACAGCGCGTCCGCCCCGAACTTCGGGTACGACCGGTGCGTCGACCGCGTCACCGACGCGGAGAAGGCCGAACTGGACCTCACGCACTGGCGGGTGGCCCTCAACGGCGCGGAACCCGTCCGGCCCGGCACGCTCGCCCGCTTCCTCGCCGCCTTCGAGCCCTGCGGCCTGGCACCCGCCGCCCTGAGCCCCTCCTACGGGCTCGCCGAGTCGACGGTGTACGTCAGCGGCTTCCGCGCGCCCTGGGACCCGCTGACCCTCACGGTCTCCGCGCGGGCGGCCGATGAGGACAAGCGCGTGGTGACCGACCCCGACCCGGCCGACGCGCGTGTCTACGTGGGCTGCGGCCGCTGGCCCGGGAGCACCCGCCTCGTCGTCGTCGATCCGTCCACCGGCGGTGAGTGTCCCGCGGACGGCATCGGTGAGATCTGGATCCGCGGCGCGGGCGTCTCCGGCGGCTACTGGCGGCAGGACGAGGCGAGCGGGGACAAGTTCCGGGCGACCCTGGCCGGCGACACGTCGGGAGAGACGTTCCTGCGCACCGGAGACCTGGGATTCGTCCACGAGGGGCAGCTGTTCGTCATCGGCCGGCGGGACAGCGTCATGGTCGTCAACGGCCGCAACCACCACGCCGAGGACATCGAGCAGACGGTCACGGCGAGCCACCCCGCCGTCGCCGTCGGCGGGACGGCCGCCTTCCTGGCCGAAACGGAAGGCGCCGGACCAGAACGGGCCGGACCGGAAGGCACCGGACCGGCCGTGGTCGTCGTGGCCGAGCTGCGGCGCGAGGCGCTGGCCGCGCTGTCCCCGGCCGGGGACCCGGCCGGGCTGCGGGCCGAGGTGACCGCCGCGGTGCAGGCGAAGGTGTTCGCCGAGCACCAGGTCGCGGTCACGCGGGTGGAGCTGCTGCTCCCCGGCGGGCTGCCCCGGACCACGAGCGGCAAGGTGCAGCGCGCCGTCTGCCACCGGATGTGGCGTGACGGCGGGCTGCGGCGCTGGCGATGCGAGGAGTGAGCGTGGACCTGCCGTACACCGTGAACCACACCGGGACCGGTCTCGTCGAGACCCTGACCCGGCGCCGGGCGGAGATCCGCGAACGCCTGCACACGCACGGCGCCGTACTGCTGCGCGGATTCGACATGGGCGGGACGCAGGGGCACGAGGCGGCCGTGACCACGCTGTCGGGCCCCCCGCTGTCGTACACGGAGCGCTCCTCGCCACGCCGCGCCATCCAGGGCCGGATCTACACCTCCACCGACTACCCGCCCACCGAGGAGATCTTCCTGCACAACGAGAACTCCTACCAGGCGAGTTGGCCCATGACGCTGTTCTTCCACTGCGTGCGGCCCGCCGCCACGCAGGGAGCCACCCCGCTCGCGGACACCCGTGAGGTCCTGCGGGCCGTCGATCCCGAGGTCGTCGAGGAGTTCACCCGGCGCCGGTGGACCGTCACCCGGACCTACCGGGAGGAGCTGGGCCTGCCCTGGCAGTACGTCTTCGACACCGCCGACCGCGCCGAGGTCGACGCCTACTGCGCGGCCCGCGGCCTGCGCACCGAATGGCGGGGCAAGGACGTGCTGCGCACCGTGGCCGTACGGGACGCCGTGCACCGGCACCCCCGGTCGGGGGAGCGGGTCTGGTTCAACCACATCACCGTCTTCCACGTGAGCACGCTCCCGGCGGTCGTGCGCCAGGGGCTGCTGGAGATGGTCGGCGAGGAGGAACTGCCCAGCAACACCTACTTCGGGGACGGCGGGCCGATCGGCGAAGACGTCCTCGACCACCTGCGGAGCTGCTACCGCGCCGCCCTCACCAGGTTCGACTACCAGGCCGACGATCTGCTGGTGGTCGACAACATGCTGGCCGCCCACGGCCGCGAACCCTTCACCGGGCCACGCCAGGTGGCCGTCGCCATGGCCGAACCCTCGCACAGGAGTCCCCTTGGCTGAGCAGAAGGAGCCCGATGTCGTCGTCGCGGCCTCGTACGCGCAACAGCGGCTGTGGTTCGTGCACGAGTCGTCCGCGGACCGGGCGGCACTGAACCTCTCCGGCGGGGTGGCGATCGAGGGGGACCTCGACGACGCCGACCTCGTCGCCGCGGTCGAGGCGGTCCTGGCCCGGCACGAGGTGCTGAGATCCGGCTTCCGCATGTACGAGGGGCGCCTGCACCAGGTCATCTCGCCGCACGGCGCCCGCGTACGGGTCGTGGACCTGCGCGACGAGGCGAGCGACGAGGCCCTCGAAAAGGTGCTCCGGGCGGCGGCGGACACCCCCTTCGAGCCGGCCCGGGGCCCGCTGGCCCGCGTGACGCTGGCCCGCACCGGTGAGACCTCACGCGTCCTGCACCTGACGGTGCATCACATCGTGGTGGACGCATGGTCCTTGAACCTGCTCGTCCGTGAGATGGGCCAGGCGCTGCACGCCCGCCGCTCCGGGTGTCCCTGGACCCCTCCTGCGCTCGAACTCCAGTACGCAGACTATGCGGCGTGGCAGTCGCAGCTCGCCGACAGCGGCGCACTGGAGCCCCACCTGGACTTCTGGCGCGACCGGCTGCGGGGCATGCGCCCCCTGGACCTGCCGACCGACCGCCCCCGGCCGCGGCACGAGCCCGTCCGGGTCGACGACCTGCGCCGGGAGATCGACGGGACGACCGCCGACGCGCTGCGCGCGGCCGGACGGGCCGCGGGCGGCGACCTGTTCACCGCCCTGCTGACCACCTTCTGCGCGGCGCTCTCGCGGACCCTCGGCACGGCGGACCTGGTGGTCGGCAGCACCGTGGCCGGCCGGACCCAGCCCCAGACCCAGGCCATGGTCGGCCTGTTCGCCAACATGGTCGCCGTCCGGACCCGCGTCGACGAAACGGCGGGCCTCACCCGTCTCGCGCGGACCACGGCCACCGCGTGGGCGGACGCCTACCAGCACCAGGACGTGCCCTTCGACCGGGTGGTGGCCCTGGTGAACGAGGAGCGGGACACCGACCGGCATCCCCTCTTCCCCGTCCTGTTCCAGATGATCCCGCCGCAGGAACCCATCGAGGTCCCCGGGCTCGACATCCGCCTGCTGCCCGCCCCGAGCCGGCCCTCCGCCCTCGACCTGCTCGTGTCGGTCGTCGACGAGGGCGGCCCGCTCTCCGTGACCGTGGAATACCGCGGCGAACTCCACGACGCCCACACCGTCGCGCGCACGGTCGACCAGTGGCTCGACCTCACCGACCGGCTGCTCGCCGAACCGGCCCGGCCGCTCGGCACGTTCCCCGTGCAGGCCTGGGCGGGCCACCCGGAGCGTACGACGGTCACGGAGCCGGACACCCGCGCGAGCACACCACTGCCCGCGGCCGAACCCGCGGACACGGACCTCCTCAAACAGGCGCTGGAGATCTGGCACGAGGTCCTCCCCGGCACCAGCGCGGCACCGGACCGCAACTTCTTCGCCGAGGGAGGCAGTTCGCTCCAGGTCATGGTGCTGCTCAGCAAGGTCGACGCGAGCTGCGGCGTGCAGGTCTCCCTGGAGCGGTTCCTCCAGGACCCCACACCGGCGCACCTCGCCGCGCAGATCGGCGCGCTGCGCACCACGGCCGACGAGGACGCCGCACTGCTGGCGGACGTGCTCGCCGACCTCGAAGCGGAACGCGAGACGGGGGACGGGAAGGTCAAGCCATGACATCCGAACTGGCCGACCGCATCACGCGGCTGCCCGCGGAGGACCGTGCGCGACTGCGCTCCCGGCTGCTCGACGCGGGCGTCCAGCCGCCGCTCGCCGCCTATGTGGAGCCCGCGGACACCGACGCGCCCACCTCCTTCACACAGCGCAGGATCCTCTTCCTACAGCGCCTGTCCGCCGACGGCTCGCATTACCACACGCCCCTGGTCTGCCGCCTCACGGGCCGACTGGACCGGGCGGCGCTCACCGACGCGCTGCGCGAAGTGGTGCGGCGGCATCCGATCCTGCGGACCAGCTTCCCGCTGGTCGAAGGGGTACCCGTGCAGCGGGTCAACGCGTCCGTCCCCGTCGCCCTGCCCCTGGTGGATCTCACGGACCAGGACGCGGGCGCGCGGGAGACGGCGTACCGGCGGGTGATGGAGGAGGAGCGCACGGCGCCCTTCGCCCTCGAACACGGCGTGCCCATGCGTGCCCGCCTGCTGCGGGTGGCCGAGGACGAGCACGTCCTGCTGATCACCTTCCACCATGTGGCCGTCGACGGCTGGTCGTTGAGCATCTTCAGCAGGGAACTGGGCGAACTGTACGAGCACCGGCTCTCCGGGCGGACGGACGAACTCCCGCCGCTCCCGCTGGACTTCGGGGCCTTCAGCCGCTGGCAGCGGGACTGGCTGGAGTCGGCCGAGGCGCGGCGGCAGCTCGACTACTGGAAGAGGCGACTGGTCGGCACGCCGGAGCAGCTCACGCTCCCGACCGACCGGCCGCGGCCCGCCGTGCAGAGCCACCGGGGCGGCACCGTCCGGTTCGCGTTCTCCCAGCGGCTCACCGACGGCCTGATGCGACTGAGCACCGAGCAGGGCCGCACGCCGTACATGACGCTCCTCGCGGGCTTCGCCCTGCTGCTCGGCCGGTACAGCGGCCAGGACGACATCGTGGTCGGCGCCCCCATCGTCAACCGGCGCGACGAACAGACCCACGGCCTGATCGGGTTCTTCGCCAACACGGTGCTGTTCCGGATCCCGCTGCGGCCCGAGGCCGGCTTCGCCGACCTGCTGCGGGAGACCGGCGACATCTGCAACGCCGGCTACGACTGCCAGGACATGCCGCTCGACGTCATCGTCCAACGTCTCTTCCCGGAACGGGACCTGTCGCGCAACCCGCTGTACCAGGTCAACTTCACGCTGCACAACACGCCGGAGATCGTCACCCGGGCGGCCGGTCTGACGGTGACGGCGGTGCCCTTCGAGACCGGGGCGACCCGCTTCGACCTCGACCTGAACATGTGGGAGGAGGACGGCCGCTTCCACGGGTACGTCGAGTTCGCCGCCGACCTCTTCGACACCCGGACGGTCGAGCGGTTCGTGGAGTGCCTCCAGACGCTGCTGGACGCCGCCGTCCACGACCCGCACCGCACGATCGCCGAACTGCCGCTGCTGACCGGCCCGGCACACAGCGGGCCACGGCAGGCCGACGCCGCCGCGGACCGGCCGGCACCGGTGCGTGAACCGCTACACGTACTCGTCGAGCGGCAGGCCGACCGCACCCCGGACGCGCCCGCGCTCACCTGGCAGGGCACCGACCTGTCGTACGCCGAGCTGGACCGCGCGGCCAACCGGCTCGCCCACCTGCTCCTGGCCACCGGCGTCGGCCGCGGCGACCTCGTCGGCGTCCTGCTGCCCCGCGGCCCCGACCTGCCGGTCGCCCTCCTCGCCGTGCTCAAGTGCGGGGCCGCCTACCTCCCCCTCGACCCGTCGGCCCCCGCCGCGCGCACCTCCCTCGTCCTCGCCGACAGCGCGGCGTCGGCGGTCGTCACCCGCGGTGCGGCACCCGGCGCGGACGTCATCGACCTCGGGCTCCTGGAGACGGACCTCGCGGCCGCGCCCGACACCCGGCCCCATGTGCCCGCCGGCCCGGACGACACCGTGTACGTGATCTACACCTCGGGTTCCACCGGCCGCCCCAAGGGCGTGACGGTCCCCCACGGCGGAGTCGTCGACTACCTGCGGTGGATCGGCTCGGTCGTCGACCTCGCCGACCCGCGCGGCGTACCCGTGCACACCTCGGCGGCCTACGACCTGAGCGTCACCGGCCTCCTCGGCCCGCTGACCGCCGGCGGCCGGCTCGACCTCCTCCAGGAGTCCGACACCCCCGGCGAGTCGCTGGTGCGATGGGTGGAGACCACCGAGGGCGCGCCGTTCCTCAAGCTCACCCCGTCCCATCTGCGGCTGCTGGTCCGGGCGGGCCTCGCCGGACGGCTCGCCTCCCGCGTCGACGTGCTCGTCGTCGGGGGAGAGGCACTGTACGAGGACGACCTCACGGCGCTGCGCGCGGCGGCCGGCGAGATACGGATCGTCAACGAGTACGGCCCCACCGAGGCCTGCGTGGCCTGCGTGGCGTACGAGTCGGCGGGCGCCGGGCCCGCCGACGCCGTACCGATCGGCCAACCGGTCGCCCGCACCCGGGCCTATGTCCTGGACGCACACCTGCGACCGGTCCCCGACGGCGTGCACGGCGAGCTGTACATCGGCGGGGCGGGCCTCGCGCACGGATACCGGCACCGGCCCGGACTGACGGCCTCCCGGTTCCTGCCCGACCCCTTCGCACCCGGGCCGGGCACCCGGATGTACCGCACGGGCGACCGGGTGCGCAGGCTCCTTGACGGGAACCTGGAGTACCTGGGGCGCCTCGACGACCAGGTCAAGATCCGCGGCCACCGGGTGGAGCCCGGCGAGGTCCGGGCGGCCCTCCTCGACCGGCCCGAGGTGGTGGCCGCCGAGGTGACCACCGAGAAGACCGACGCCGGCGAGCCGGAACTCGTCGGCTATCTGCGGGTGACGCAGCCGGCCAGGGACGAGGACACCCGACGGCGCGAGGACGACCGGCTCGCCCAATGGGACGGCGTCTACCAGGACCTGTACGCGCCGCTGCGGGAACTCCCGGCCGAGCAGGCGGAACTGGCCGGCTGGACCGACAGCATCACCGGCGCGCCCATCCCGGCGCCGGACATGGCCTCCTGGCGGGAGGAGACCGTCGACCGGATACGGGCCCTGCGACCCCGGCGCGTGCTGGAGATCGGCTGCGGCACCGGCATGATCCTGCGCGGCGTCGCGCCGGGCTGCCGCTCCTACACCGGCACCGACATCTCACCGGCCGCGCTGGCCTACGTACGCGACCGCCTGGACGACATGCCCGGCGACACGTCCCTCGACACGTCCGTCGAACTGCGGCACGCCCCGGCCCACACCGCCGTGCGGGACGGCGACGCCGTGGACACCGTCGTCCTGAACTCGGTCGTGCAGTACTTCCCCAGCGTCTCCTACACGGAGCGGGTCCTGCGGTCGGCGGTCGACGCGATGCCGGACGGCGGCAGCGTCTTCGTCGGAGACGTGCGCAGCCTGCCGCTCCTGGAGCTGTTCCACACCTCCGTGGAGCTGGCCTCGGCCGCCTCGGGGACCCGCGTCTCGGACGTGCTCGCGGCAGTGCGGCGGCGGACGCTGCTGGAGGAGGAACTCTGCCTGGCACCCGAGTTCTTCACCGACCTCGCGGCCGCCCACCCCCGGCTCACCGGTGTCGAGGTGACGCCGCGGTTCGGCCCGGCGGACAACGAACTGACCCGGTTCCGCTTCGACGTGGTCCTCACCGTGGCACCGGCCGGCGTACCCGCCCCGGAGCGGGAAGGGGACGGCGGCCCGCGGCCGCGCCTCGTCGAGTGGCCGGCGGGGGAGCCGTCGGCCGAGTGGCTGCGGCGCCTGCTGGCCGAGGAGCGCCCGCCGGCACTGTGGCTGACGTCCGTCCCGCACGGCCGCGTGGCCCCGATCGCCGCACGGCGGACCGCGCTGGAGCGGGCCCACCCCGCGAGCGCCGTCGGCGACGCCCTGGCGGACCTGGAGCAGCCGCCCCCCGTCGTACTGCCCGAGGACGTGGTCCGGCTCGGCGAGGAAGCGGGCTACCGGGTACGCCTGGACTGGCGGCGCGGCGCGGCCGACGGCTCCTACGACGCGCGGCTGACCGCCCCCGGCTTACGGACCGCGCCCGCCGGAACACCGGACCCGGGCGCCCCGTCCGCCGCCCGGCGCCACGGAAACGACCCGCTGTGGCGACGGACCGCGGCGGACCTGCTGCCCGAGATCCGCGAGAGCCTGACCGCCCTGCTGCCGCCCGCGATGGTGCCCGCCTCCCTGGTGCCCGTCCCCGAGATCCCGCTGACGGCCAACGGCAAGGCCGACCGGCGCGCGCTGGCCGGCTACCGGGCCGCGCTGGCCGGGACCGCCGGGCCCGCGGAGGGTGGGGCCGGAGCCTCCCGCCGGGCGCTGTCCCCGGTCGAGGAGTCCGTCGCCGCCGTCTGGCGGGAACTCCTGGCCGTCACCGACATCGGCCCCGACGACGACTTCTTCGCCCTCGGCGGGCACTCGCTGCTGACCTTCCAGCTGGTGTACCGGCTGCGCTCGGAGTTCGGCGTGGACCTGCCGGTACGGACCCCGTTCGAGCACCGCACGCTGCACGATCTCGCCTCGGTCGTCGCATCCCTGACTGCCGTCGCGGCGCCGGACGCGGACGCCGCCGAACCGGCGGACGCCGCCGCCGACGGGCCGCCGCTCGCCTCCCCGGCACAGGAGCGGCTGTGGTTCGTGCAGCAACTCGATCCCTCCGCCCACCACTACAACGTGCCGATGTACGTCCGCCTCGACGGAGACCTCGACCTGGCGGCCCTGCGCGGCGCCGTGGACGACATGGTGCGACGGCACGCGGTGCTCAGAACCGTGTTCCGCATGGTCGACGGCGGACTGCGCCAGATCGTCCTCGAACCGGCCCCCGTGCCGTGCGAAGTGATCGACCTCGACCACACCACCGCCTCCGAGGACGCCGACCCCTGGATGGCGGAGGCACAACGCCACGCCCGCGCCGCCTACACCGAGCCGTTCGACCTCGGCCGGGACCCCCAGATCCGCATGGCCGTGCTTCGGGCGGCGCCGGACCGCCACGTACTGCTGCTGACCCTCCATCACATCGCCTACGACGCCTGGTCCACCAAGGTGATCATCGAGGAGGTCACCGCGCACTACCGGGCACGGCGCGAAGGCCGCCCCGCCGAACTGCCGCCCCTGGAGCGCCCGTACACGGCGTTCGCCGCCGATCAGCAACGCCGGCTGGCCGACGGCAAGTTCGACGACAGCGAGCGCTACTGGCGCGAGCGGCTCGACGGGGTGCCCGCCCTGCGCGGCCTGCCACTGGACCGGCAGCGCCCCGCCCGGCCCACGTTCCGCGGCGAGCGGCTGCCCTTCGAACTGCCCGCCGACACCGTGCGGGCGCTGCGCACCCTGGGCGCGGACACCGGGGCGACCACCTTCATGCTGGTCCTCGCACCCCTGTTCGTCGCACTCGCCCAGCGGTCCGGGGAACGGCACGTGGTGGTCGGCACCGACGTCGCGGGCCGCTCGGACCTCGCCGCCGAGGGCCTGATCGGCTTCTTCGTCAACCAGCTCGTCCTGCGCTGCGACCTCACCGGCGCGCCGACCTGGCGGGAGCTGATCGACCAGGTCCGCGCCCTGACGCTGGACGCGTACGCCCACCAGGACCTGCCCTTCGAACGGGTCGTACGAGCCCTCAACCCGCGGCGCTCACGCGAGCAGAGCCCCCTGTTCCGGACCAAGCTCGTGCTCGACAACACGCCCAGGGGCGAGGAACACCTGCCCGGCCTCTCCCTCACCCCGTTCCCGATGAGCCTCCAGACCGTCCGCTTCGATCTGACGGTCCTGCTGGAGGAGGACGGGGACGTCGTCAAGGGCGTGTGGGAGTACGACACCGACCTCTTCGACCGGCGTTCGATGACGGAGCTGTGCGCCCGGTTCACCGACCTCGTCCAGGCCATGGCGGCACACGACGACGCCGCCGTCCCCCTCGACGCCACCGCCGCCCCGGAGACCGCCATGACTGCCATGGAAGAACGGACGCCCGACCCCACACCCACGAACACCGCCCCGCCGACACCGGACACACCAGGCGCCGCCGGCCACCGGGCGGGCCTGCGCCGCAGAACGCGGCCCGCCACCCTGCGAGCCGCCGAACTGGTCCGGCGCGACGCACCGGACGAGGGCCGCGACGGCATCGCGACCTACACCCGGCTGCACCCCGACGTGGACCTGACGGCCTGGGCGCGGGAGCGGCGCGCCGACGTCGAGACCGACCTGCTGGCCCACGGCGCCGTCCTCTTCCGGGACTTCGAGGTGGCCGAACCCGCTCCCTTCGAGCGGTTCGCCACGGTGTTCGTCGACGACCTGATCGCCGACAACGGCGAACACCCGCGTGCCGCCCTGGGCACCGGGGTCTACACACCGGTCTTCTTCGCCCCCCACGAGAAGCTGCTCTGGCACAACGAGAACACCTTCAACGCCACGGGCCCCGGAAGGATCTTCTTCTGCTGCGCGCTGCCCGCCGAGCGGGGCGGGGAGACGCCCGTCGCCGACAGCCGCCGGGTGTTCGAACGGCTGCCGGAGGACGTCCGCGGGCCCTTCCTGGAGAAGGGCGTCCGCTACGTCCGTACCTACCTGCCCGAACTGGGCGTCGCCTGGCAGGACGTCTTCGGCACCTCCGACCGCCTGGAGGTGGAGGAGCGCTGCCGCGCAAACGGGTTCTCCTGGTCCTGGCGCGACGGCGTGCTCCGCACCGAATGCGTGCGCCCCGCCGCGATCCGGCACCCCGTGACCGGCGCCCGGTGCTGGACCAACCAGGCCCAGCACTGGCACCTGTCCTGCCTCGACCGCGCCACCCGCGAGTCGCTGCGCACCGTCGTGGGCGACCGCCTGCCCCGCGAGTGCACCTACGGCGACGGCACGGAGATCCCCGCCGAGCACATGGACGAGATCCTGCGGGTCTACCAGGACTGCGAGACCAGTTTCCGCTGGCAGCGCGGAGACGTGCTGATGGTCGACAACATCCTCGCCGCCCACGCCCGCAACCCCTACCGGGGCGAGCGCAGGCTGCTGGTCGCGATGGGCGGGACGGTGGAGTACCGGTGACCACACACACCCACGCGCAGGCGCCGACGGCGTCCGCGGACTCCGTCGAGGGCTACCGGCTCTCCCAGCAGCAGCGTCGTATCAGGGCGCTGCGCACCGGCCGGACGCCCCTCGCGCGACTCGTCCTCACCGTGCGCGGCGAACTGTCCCAGGACGCGCTGGAACAGGCCGTCACCCGGGTCGTGGGATGCCACGAGATCCTGCGGACCCGCCTGCGGACCATGGCCGGCGGGGCGGTGCCGGTCCAGGTCGTCGACCCGACGCCGGACGGACACGTCCGCCTCACCGAAGAGCCGCCGGCCGACACGGCGAGCCCGGCGGAGACGGCGAGCCCGGCGGAGACGGCGAGCCCGGCGGAGACGGCGCTGGTCGGCGTCGCCCGGCGGCCCGACGGCCCCGGCACGCACCGGCTCACCCTCACCGTCCCCGCGCTCTTCGCGGACGCGGCCTCCCTGCTCGTACTGCGCGCCGAACTCCTCGCAATCCTGCGGGGCGAAGCCGGTCCCGACGACCCTTTGCAGTACTGCGAGTTCACCGAGTGGCAGCACTCCCTCGGCGGAACCCCCGAACAGCTCTCGGCCGCGGCCGACCAGACCCGGCGCGGGCAGCTGAGCCGCCCCCGCCTCGCGACCGAGCCCGCGGACGCCCGCCCGGCGCCCCGCGGCACCGTCCGGCGGCACATGGGCGCCGGCACCGTGACCGCGCTGCGGGACCTGGCCGCCCGCACGGACAGCGACGTCGACGCGGTCCTCCTGACCTGCTGGCACACCCTGCTGCTCAGATCCTGCGGGCAGGACGGCCCGGCGGTCTCGGTGCTCCTGGCCGGGCGGGGCGACGAACTCGACGGCGGGATCGGGCCGTACGCCAAGTGGGCCACCGCCGCACCGGAACTCTCCGGCGACCTGCCCTTCACGCACGCCCTCGTCCGCGTCCGCGACGCCCGGCAGGAACTCCTGGACGAGACCGACCACTTGACCGCCGACGCCCCCGACGGCTGCCCCGGCCCGGGGGAGACGGCCTTCGAATGCGTGCGGCTGCCCGAACCGGAGCACGTGGGCGACGCGCTCGTGCACACGGACATGCTGGACGTCGACGCGGACGCGGCGGGACTCAAACTCAGCTGCGCCTGGTCCGCCGCCGGGCTGAGCGCCGTACTGCACCACAACCCGGAGCGGCTGCCCGCCGGCCACGCGACGGAACTGCTCGACCGGTTCACCGAGTTGGTGGCGTCGGCGCTCGCCACCCCCGGCGCCGCGCTCGGCCGGCTCCGTCTCGGCCCGCCCCCGGCGCCCGCCGCGCCGCTGCCCACCGCCGGAACGGCGGTCGAACCCGCCCCGAGCGTGCACGCCCTGGTCGAGCGGCAGGCCGCCCGCACCCCGGACGCCATCGCCGTCCGCTCCGCGGGCACCACCCTGACGTACCGGGAACTCGAGGCGGCGGCCGACTCCTGGGCCGCGGGCCTGCGCCGGGCCGGAGTGACCACCGAGACCCGGGTCGCGCTGCTCGGCGTCCACAGCGAACGCCTGGTCGTGGCGCTGCTCGCCGTCCTCAAGGCGGGCGGCACCTATGTGCCGCTCGATCCCGCGCTCCCGCCGGACCGGCTCCGCTCCCTCGTCGAACGGGCGGGGGCACGGCTGCTGCTGACGGACCCGGACGCGACCGCGCCCGACGGGCTCGGCGACAACGTGATCCGCGTGCGGGACCTGACGGCGGACGCGGACCCGCCGGAAGACCCGCCGAGCGACGCCGGCGACCCCCGCCTCGCGGACCGCGCGGCCTACATCCTGTTCACCTCCGGCTCGACCGGCGTGCCCAAGGGCGTGGTCGTGACACACCGGTCCGTCGTCGCCTACGTGCGGTGGGCGGCCGGCGCCTACGCGCACGGCGGCCGGGGCAGCCGCGTCCACACCTCGCTCGGGTTCGACCTCACCGTCACCAGCCTGCTGGTGCCCCTCGCCGTCGGCGGCCAGGTCCGCATCGAGGAGAGCTCCCGCCGGATCGACGTACTCGCCGGGCAACTGGCCGCGGGTGAGGACCTGACGCTGCTGAAGCTCACCCCGTCGCACCTGCGGCTGCTCAACCAGCTCGTACCGCCCGAGCGGTTGGCCCAGGCCGCCCGCGCCCTGGTGGTCGGCGGCGAGGAACTGCGCTACGAACTGCTCGCCCCGTGGCGCGCACACGCCCCGCACGTGCGCGTCTTCAACGAGTACGGTCCGACCGAGGCGACCGTGGGCTGCGCCGTCTTCGAGGTCGGCGGCGAGGGCGGGACCGAGGCCGGCACCGAGGGCGACGGGCGGGAACCGGTCACCGGACCCGTGCCGATCGGACGGCCGCCGCACGGCGTGACACTGCACGTCCTGGACGACGCCTGGCGCGAGGTGCCCGCCGGGGTCGTCGGCGAGCTGTGCGTCGGCGGTCCGGGCCTGGCCCGCGGCTACCTCGACGACCCCCGGGCCACCGCGGCCTCCTTCGTGCCCCACCCCACCCCGGCAGCGCCCGGCGAACGCCTCTACCGCACCGGCGACCGGGCGTGCCGCCGGCCGGACGGCACCCTGCTCTTCCTCGGACGCACCGACGGACAGGTCAAGATCCGCGGGCACCGGGTGGAACTGGAGGAGATCAGGGCCGCCCTCGCCGGCCACCCCGCCGTCGCCGACTGCGCGGTGCGGGTGCGGCACGAGCACGCGCCCGAAGGCACCGGGGAGGAGGAGCGGACCCGCCTGGTGGCCTACGCCGAGGCCCGGCCGAGCGCCGAGCGCGCGCTCCCCGCACCGCACGAGATACAGGAGTTCCTCGCCCGGACACTGCCGCGCCACATGATCCCGGACACCCTCGTCTGGACCGGACGGCTGCCGCTGACGGTCAACGGCAAGGTGGACACGGCGGCCCTGGCCCGCCTGCCCCTACCCTCCGGCGACGAAGCACCCGTACGCCCCATGGACGAGCACGAGGCCGAGGTCGCGCGCCACTTCGAGGAACTGCTCGGCACCCGCGTGCACGACCCGGAGGCCGGCTTCTTCGACCTCGGCGGCCATTCCATGCTCGCCGTGCAACTCGTCGCGCGCCTCAACGACCTGGCCGACGGCACTCCGGTCGCCCTGTCCGACCTGTTCGAGGAGACCGGCACCGGCCGGGCCCCCGACAGCGTGGCACGGCTGTCCCTGCTGCTCAGAGGCGAGGACCGCGCGTCCGGCCACTCGCCCGACCCGGCCCTGGTCACACTGCGGGCCGGTGACAGCCGGACACCGCTGATCTGCGTCCACCCGGCGGGCGGCGAGGTCGCGGGCTTCCACGCCCTGGCGCAGACGCTGCGGCCGGGCGGGACGGTGTACGGGCTGGAGGACACCGAGGCGGGCACCGGCGAGTGGAGCGTCGAGGACGGCGCCGCCCGCGCCGTCCGCGCCCTGCGGCGGGTGCGCCCGCACGGCCCCCACCTGCTGGCCGGCTGGTCGATGGGCGGCCTCGTCGCACTCGAGACGGCACGGCGGATCGCCGCCGACGGGGACCGCGTCGAGCGGCTCGTCCTGATCGACAGCTACCCGTGGGGCGGCGCCCCGGACGAGGACGCGCTCACCCCCGAAGAGCTGTGGGACCTGACGGGCGGCGGCCCCCAGGCCCCCCTCCCGGCAGGCGCCCGTACCGGACTGGAGCGCTGGACGCGGGCCTTCCACCGGCACGCCCGGGCAGCGGTACACCACGTCCCGTCCCCCTACGACGGGCCGGCCCTGGTCCTCTTCGCGGCGGAGCAGCCGGCCGAACTGCGCGCCCGCAGCGCGGAGCGCTGGCGCGCCCTGCTGCCCGCGGCCGAGATCCGCACCCTGCCGGGAGACCACTTCACCCTGCTGCGCCGGCCGTGGGTGACCGCGCTCGCCGCGGCGATCGACGAGGCACGGCACGGCACCACGGCACCGCACGAAGGAGAGGACACCGATGGACAGCGTTGAGCCGACCAGTCCGGGCGGGCCGCAGCCGCCACCGTGTCCCGCACCCTCGGTGATCGCCCTGTTCGACCGGCAGGCCGACCGCACTCCCGGCCTCCCCGCGGTCGCCGACCGCGGGCGGGAGATCTCGTACCGGCAACTCGCCCGGGACTCCACGGCGATGGCCCACCGTCTCGCCGCCCACGGTGCGGGTCCCGGCCGGATCGTCGGGATGTGCGTGGACCGTTCCGCCGACCTGCCCCTGACGGTCCTGGCCATTCTCCGCACCGGTGCCGCCTACCTGCCCCTCGACGTCGCGTATCCCCCCGGACGGCTGTCGTTCATGATCGAGGACAGCGGGGCCGACCTGGTGGTGGCCCAGCCGGGCCGCCTCGACGGCATCGAACTGCCGCCCGGCACAAGGGTCGTGGAGGCCGGGGCGTCAGGCTCCGGGGCCTCCGCCTCCGCGCCGGCCGGCCCGGCTCCGCTGCCCGAGCCCCGGCCCGACGACCTGGTGTACGTGATGTACACGTCCGGATCCACCGGGCTCCCCAAGGGCGTCGGGATGCCGCACGCGCCCATGTCCGGCCTGATCTCATGGCAGTGCCAGGACTCCGCCTGCTCGGCGGGGGCACGCACCCTCCAGTTCTCGGCGGCCAGCTTCGACGCCTCGTTCCAGGAGATGTTCAGCACCTGGGCGTCGGGCGGCTGCCTCGTCATGGTCGAGGAGAAACTCCGCAGGGACCCTCGCGCGCTGCTGGCCCTCGTCGAACGGGAGCGAATCGAGCGGGTCTTCATGCCGTTCGTCGCCCTTCAGGCACTCGCCCAGGAGGCCGTACGCGGCGGCGCGCGCCCGTCCCGGCTGCGCGAGGTGATCACGGCGGGCGAGCAGCTGGTGGTGACCCCGGCGCTGCGCGCCTTCTTCCGGGAACTGCCGGACACCACGCTGTTCAACCAGTACGGGCCGTCCGAGACACACATCGTCACCTCGCTCCGCCTGGGCCGTGACCCGGACAAGTGGCCGGACACACCGGTCGTGGGCACACCGATCGACGGCGCCCTGATCGACATCAGGGACCCGTGGGGCAGACCGGTGCCGCCGGGCGCGACCGGGGAGATCTGCATCGGCGGCACGGTCCTGGCCCGGGGCTATCTGCACCGTCCCCGGCTCACCGCCGAGAAGTTCGTGCCCGACGCCGCCGGTGCGCCGGGTTCCCGCACCTACCGGTCGGGCGACCTGGGTTGCCTGGAGGACGACGGGACGGTGCGCTGGCTGGGCCGTACCGACCACCAGGTGAAGATCAGCGGCTACCGCGTCGAACTCGGCGAGGTGGAGGGCGCGTTGAAGGCCCTGGACGGGCTCAGGGACGGCGTGGTGGTCGTCCACGAGCAGCAGGGCGCGGGCCGCCGCCTCGTCGCGTACGCGCTGGCCGACACCACACCCGGGGACATCAAGACGCGCCTGGCGGGCGTGCTGCCCGCGCACATGGTGCCGTCCGCCGTCGTGGTGCTCGACCGCTTCCCGCTGACCCCCAGCGGCAAGGTGGACCGTCTCGGCCTGTCCCGGCGGGCGGTGACGGGCAGCGGAGGCGGTACGGAACCGGACGCCGCCGCCGAGCGGTGGGCACCGTTCGCCCGGCTGTGGGGCGAGATCGCGGGGGCCACCGACGTCGGACCCGACGACAGCTTCTTCGACATCGGCGGGACCTCGCTGTCCGCGACCCTGCTCCTGGCCCGGCTCACAGCGCACGCGGACCCGGCCGAGGGCAGGGTCATCGACCTGGACACGCTGTACGAGCACCCGAGCCCGGCGGCACTCGCGGCCTGGCTGGCCGGGGACACCCGGGGCGCCGGGCGCGTCCAGGAGCCGGGAGAGGCACAGCGTTGATCATCGCCTGGTCCCGCCGCCTCCCCGCCGCCGTACGCGAACTGCGCTCCTGCACGCCCCCGGACACCGGCCACCTTCCGGCCGGAGGACACCTGCTGCGCGCGGCCCTTGCCGACGGCACGGAGATGCTCCTCGACGCCGACGGCTGCCCCGTCCGCGGCCACCCCACGGCCCCGCCCGCCGGGCCCCCGCCCCGGCCGCCCGCCGAAGCGGTCCACGACGGCTGCCGGGTGGCCCTGCTCTTCGACGGCACCGTCATCGAGTCCGTGGACCTGCGATCCCCGGTGACCCACCTCGTGCCCCAGCCCGGCGGCCCTCTCCTCGCCGCCGCCACCGAGGAGGGAGACGTCTACGGACTGCGGTTCGCCCTGACCGCCGACGTGGCGGCCGCGCTGCGCGACGCCGAGGAGACATGGCTGAAGAGCGACCCGGGGGACCGCCCCGCGATACCGCCGTACGACGAACCCGGCCTCCGGTTCCGCGCCGACCGCCTGGTGGCGCTGCACCGCGCGGGCAAGGTGGACGAGGCCGCCCTGGCCCGCGGGCTCGCCGCCCTGGCCCGCGACCCCGCGGCGGCCCGCCTCGACACGGCCACCGTGTTCCTCCTGGCCGAGGCGGTACAGCGAGGCGGCGCCCCGGACACGGCCCTGCCGCTCTACCAGAGAGCCGCGGTGGACCAGCACCTGCGCTCACGCGCCCTGAAGGCCGCCGCCGACTGCCTGCACACCCTCGGCGCCCGGCGCGCGGCGGACCTCGCCTACCGCAGATCCGCGGTCGCGGATCCCGGCGAGCCCGCCAAGCACGTGATGTACGAGTCCGCCCGCCGGCTGGCGGAAACGGGACGCTCGCAGGAGGCGCGGCTCGGGTACGAGCTGCTGCTGTCCTGGGACGCGGCCTTCGGCGACGTACAGAAGCGCCTGGCCGCACTGCCCCGGCACGGAACCGAGACGCCGGGAGGCGGGGCACCCGGCGCGACCGTGGACGCGCTGAACCGGTACGGGGTGCTGCCGCCCTCCGTCGAGCACACGGTCAGTTTCGACGCCTCCTGGTACCACAACTTCGATGCCACCTCCGCGGCGGACAGCGCCAAGAAACTGCTGGAGATGGTCGGCATCTTCACCGCCGTCGACATCGGCTCGGTGCGCCGCTCCCTCGACATCGGCAGCGGCACCCTGCGCTACCCGAAAGCCCTGGCGGCCTGCGGCGTGGAGTCCGTGGGTATCGACCTGAGCACCGCCGGCGTGCGGGAGATGCCACGCGAGGCGGCCAAGCGGTTCGTGTGCGCGGACGGCACCCGGCTGCCGTTCCGTGACGGCGTGTTCGACCTGGTGACCTGCGCCATGGGCACGGTCGACCACCTGCCGCCCGGTCTGCGCGCCGCCCTCTTCGCCCAGACGTGGCGGGTCCTCGCGCCCGGTGGCGTCGCCGCCGTCGGCGCATGGGACCCGCGCTGCCCCCACCTGACCTTCCTGGAGATGTACTCGGCGGCCGAACGCGATCAACTCCGCGGCCTGCTGGTGCCCCCGGACGACCTCGTGGCCCTGGCCCGCCGGCAGGGCTTCGAGGACGTGACCGCCCTGCCCTTCGCGATGTTCCCGGACTGGGTCGCCGCCGGCGCCGGGCTGGACACCGACGTACCCACCTGGCTGCGGGCGCTCGCCGAATGGGACGCGGTGGCCCGCGCCCGGGACGCGTCCGCCGCCGGCCAGATGTTCCTGCTCATCGCGCGCAAGCCAGACCTCCGGCACACCGCGCAAGAAGGCGCGGCCCGCCGGTCCTAGTGCCCCCGCCCGTGCGAGCGGCACCCACGCCGTTCTCGGACAGCCCAGAAAGGCACACCCCAGTGCGCATTGCCTTCGTCCACACACCCATGTCCACCGTCCCCGTCCCACAACGACAGCTGTTCTGGCAGAACTTCGACATCCAGTACCACGCCACACACCCCGGCCTGCCGCACATGAAACGCCCCATGTGGGAACTGCCCCACTGGATGAACTGGCTCGCCGGCGTGCTCGTCGACGCCGGTCACACCGATCTGGCCGTGATGGACCTCTACACCGAGCCGGGCGCGGTGGGCGAGACCAGCGTCCTCGACCGGGAAGTCGTGCGGTCGGCCGTCCGCACACACCCGGCGGACTGCTACCTCTTCTCGCCGATGACCGTGAACCTGCACTTCGCCCTCCAGATCGCCGACACCGTGAAGGAGATCCACCCGCGGGCCCGCACCGTCTTCGGCGGAGTCGTCGCCACCCCGCTCGCCGAGACCGTCGCCGCGCACCCCAGCGTCGACTACGTCGTCGAAGGCCGGGGCGAATACGCGCTGCCCGCCCTCCTCGGCGCCCTGGACCGCGGAAGCGACCCGGCCGGAGTGGGACAACTGGTGTACCGGCGGGGCGACACGGTGCGGCGCACCGGCCTGACCTACCCCGACATGACACCGCACGAGCTGCCCTTCCCCAAGATCGACCTGTTTCCCCGGTCCACCGGCGGCGACCTCCGCTACCTGCGGCAGGTGTACGCCCTCGGCTGCCCCTACCGGTGCACGTTCTGCACGATCCAGACCATCGGCCAGAAGCCGTCCTACTTCGCGGTCGACCGCGTCCTGTCGGAGATCCGCGCCTACCGCGACCACTACGGCACACACCACAACATCTACTTCGGCGACGAGACCTTCACGCTGCACCGCGACCACACCCTCGAACTCCTCGCGGCGCTCAGCGAGGAGGGCGACATCGGATACGACTGCCAGACCAGGCTCAACTGCCTGCTCGACGACACCGTGCTCAAGGCGCTGAAGGAGAGCGGCTGCCGCTGGGTGGAGATCGGTCTGGAGACCGGCGTGCAGTCCAGCCTGGACCAGCACAAACACCACATGAAACTGAAGGAGGTCGAGGAGACCCTGCTCCGGGTCCGCGACGCGGGACTGGCCGCCTGCGCCTTCACCGTCAACGGCTTCCCCGACCAGACGCCGGACGACATGCGGCGCAGCATCGACTTCGTCTGCTCCCTCATCGACCGGAACCTGCTCCAGGCGTCCTACCTGTTCGGCCTGGTGCCCTACCCGGGCAGCGCGATGTACGACTTCCCCGAGCGGTTCGGCATGGAGATCCTGCACCACGACTACGCCCGCTACCACGAGGACCTTCCGCCGGTGTTCCGCACCGCGCACAGCTCGCCCGACGAGGTGTACGAGGTGTTCCTCGACGGAGTCACCAGCCTCGGGCAGGCGATGGACAAGCCCCCCTACTTCTCCGGCGACCTGGTCCACCCCCGGGAGAGCTACGGCGCGTTCTGGGCCGAGGCCCATGTCTGAGCCCGACCGGCGGATCTGGCGCCCGCTCACCGAGGGCGGAGACGTCCTCGTCCTGGCCGTGGACTTCGAGCCCGCCCGCGGCGAGGCGTCCTTCACCGACCTGGCACCCGAACTCGCGCGGGACGGCCTACGGATCCTGGAGATCCGACCGGGCGCCGTACCCCGCACCTCCCCGGCCTGGGACCAGACCCCCGAGGCCTACCTGACCCCGTGGCTGGACGAACTCGGGGCCGCCGCGCGGAAGGTGCACGCCGTGCTCGGGCACTGCGCCGGAGCGGGCCTCGCGAGCGCGCTGACCGGCCGGCTGGCCGACGACGGCCCGCGGCCCGTCCTCGTCGCCCTCGACCCCGAGGTACCGGACGCGTCCGAGCTGCGCCGGGCCTACACCACCGCGATCGACTCCCTCGCCCCCCAACTGGACCAACAGGCACAGGCCGAGGCGTACGCGCCGGCCTCGGCCCCGGACGCCGACGCCGACGCGGGGACCGGCGGCCTCGGCACGCTCGCGGCATCCCTCGACGCCGCATACCGGACCGCCTGCACCACGGCCTGCGCCGCCCTGGGCGTCCCCGAAACCTTCCGCCGGCAGCTGGAGCACCGCTTCACGTCGTACCTGGAATACCTCGTCGCCGCCGCCCGCGGTGCCGCGACGGCACCCGCCGAACCGGGTCTCACCGTGCTGTCCGGCACGTCGAGGGCCGCACTGCCGGCACCCCCGCGCGGCCACCGACACGCCGGCCCGGGAGCGGCCCTGCTCGCCGACCGGACGGTGGCCGACCTCGTACGCACAAGCCTCCGGCGTCCCTGACGTACCCGAACACCTTGGAGAGGCCGATCCATGAACCCAGGCACTCCCGTCCATGCCGAACGGCTCCGCATGGACCGGGCACTGCGCATCAAGCGGGAGCTGTACACGTACGAGCAGGGCTGGCGTCTGTACCCCGGCGACGGCGGACTGCCGGAGCAGGTGTCCCAGACGGCCCTGGCCCGTGAGACCGCACTCGAGGACCGGGCCGCACGACAGCGCGCCGAGTCGGCCGACGGGGCCCCGACGGCCGCCGACCTGAAGTACTTCCCCGTCCTGTTCGTCAGCGCCCCGCACATCGAGGACGGCGTGACCGGAGCGTTCCCCGGTATGCCCACACCCCTGCTGTACGCCACCTGCCTGCTGGACCGTCTGGTACGCATCGACGAGTTCCCAGGCCCGCGCGTACCCCGCACCGTAGCGGTCCTCAACCCGGCGACGTACAACGACGCCTTCGAGCGGGACCTCACGGAACACCTCGCACGCCACCGGCCCGTCGTGGTCGGCGTGAGCAACCTGTCGGAGGGGCACCACTACGCGCTGCGCATCGCACGCCTGGTCAAACGTGAACTGCCCACCGCCATGGTGGTGTTCGGCGGCCAGCACGAGGACGGGGTGAACTCCGCCGCGTACCTCTCGGCGGGCGACCGCGTACGCGCCATGCCGCTCAGGCGCCGCGCCGCGTACACCGACTTCGAGCTGGAGACCACACCGGCCGCGCGCCTGGCGGACCTGGAGACCCTGTCCGACCCGCGCGACCGCGCCTGCGTCGACTTCGTCTTCGCGGGCGACGCACCGCACGCCCTGGTCGAGTTCTTCCGCGTGGTCGCCGAGGCCCCGGACGGCGCCGTCGACGACGTCAAGGACGAGCTGCGGGCTCGCAGGGACACCTTCGTCCGGCTGCCGGGCAGCGGCTGCGTGGCGTTCTACGACGAGGAGACGGGCCGGGTGGAGCGGCTGCCGCTCAGCGGCACCTCCATCGACGGCAACGAACTGCCCTTCATGGACGTGCGGGGCCTGTCCCACCCCAACCGCTTCGAGATATTCGGCAACCGGCTGACGGCCCAGATCATGGCCTGCCTCGGCTGCAAGTACGCCTGCGCCTTCTGCCACGAGTCCGCCGACGCCTTCCTCTACGCGGTGTCCAAGTTCCGTCAGCGCACGTCCGAGCACGTCGTGCACGAGATGCTGCTGCGCCGTGAACAGGGCTACGAGGCGTTCTTCTTCGACGACAGCACCTTCACCCAGAACCCCGTCTGGCTCAACGAGTTCCTCGACCGGCTCAAGACGGCATTCGCCGAACCGGTGGAATGGGGCTGCCAGACCACCATCAACGACCTGGACGGCCCGATGCTGCGCCGCATGGCCGACTCCGGCTGCACCTACGTCTACTTCGGTGTCGAGTCGGCGATGCCCGAACCGGCGCAGGTGCACAAGGTGCTGCAACTGGGCACGACCTCGGCGGGAACCAGCTGGGCCGCCCGCCTCCAGCAGGTGGCCGGCTGGTGCCGGGACGCGGGCGTCAGGATCGGCACGTCCCTCCAGTTCGGACTGGGCGAATCCCCCGCCGACCGGACCAACACGCTCCAGATGGTCGCCGACCTCCACCAGGACGGCCTGGTCCCCGACAGCTGCGTGTCCCTCAACATCAACAGCCCGTACCCCGGTACCCGGCAGTGGGTCCGGATGCTCGGCGGCGACGACCCGATGCCCGACTACCGGGAACGACTCGTACGGCACCACGCCTTCGAGACGGCACACCAGTTCTCGTCACTGCGCGGCCAGGAGGTGGAGGCCGTGTACGAGGAGGCCATCAAAATACTCGGCCCGGCCCTGCACGCCGACGGCCTCGACCTCGCCACGCCGATCACGGAAGGCAGGTGAACGGCCGTGCGTGTGGCCGTCCTGTACGACCTGGGCTCCGCCGCCCCGATGGAGATCGTGCACGGCGTGGGCGAGGCCGCCGACCCCGTCTTCGTGATCGGCGACTCGGCACACGCCCGGCAGATGCTTCCCGTGCTCGCCGAGTTCTGCCCGGTCACCCTCTGGGAGGGCCCCACCCGCACCGCCGCCGCCCTGCGGGCCACGGGGCCGGTGCACGGCATGGTCACCTTCAGCGAACGGATGCTGCGCCCGGGCAGTGAACTCGCCGCCGAACTCGGCCTGCCCTTCCACAGCGTGGACACCGCCGTGCGGCTGACGGACAAGGACGCCCAGCGCCGGGCGCTGCTGGCCGCGGGGGTCGGCAGCGCGCGGTCCCGGAGGATCTCCCACGCCGGCCAGTACGCCGCAGCGGTGGCCGAGGTCGGTGTGCCGGCCGTGGTGAAGCCCACGGTGGGGGAGGGCAGCCGGGACACCTACCGCATCGACGAGGTGGAGCACGGCCGGACGCTGGTCACCCGGTTGCTGCCGGAGGCCGGGTCCGGCGTCTCCTACCAGTTGGAGGAACTCCTCGTCGGCCGGGAGTCGGGGCCGTTCGGCGACTACGTCAGCGTCGAGTCGCTCGTCGTGGACAAGGAACCGCGGCACTTCGCGGTGTCGGGCAAGTTCCCGCTGGTGGCGCCGTTCCGGGAGACCGGCCAGTTCTGGCCGGCGCCGTTGCCGGCGGCGGAACGCGCGGAGGTGGAAGCCCTCGTGGACGCCGCCCTGGCCGCCCTCGGCGTGACCTGCGGCCTGACCCACACGGAGGTGAAACTGACTCCCCGAGGCCCTCGGATCATCGAGGTGAACGGCCGGGTCGGCGGCTTCATCAACGAACTGGCCCGCCGCCTGCTGGGCGTCGACCTCATGTCCGTCGCGGCGGCCGCCTCCACCGGCGCGGGCATCGCTCCGCTGCCCGCCGTGCAGCCGGGCGTGCACTACCAGTTCAGCAGTCTGGCGCCGCCGTACACGCAGACGGTCCGCGGCATCGAGGGGGTCGGCGCGGCACGCAAGGAGCCGGGCGTCAGTTCCTACCGGCCCCTGGTGCACGCTCCCGCGCGGCTCAGTACGGGAGTGGCCACGCAGGAACTGGACCTGTTGTGCGGCTCGGCCCCGGACCACACGGACATGTTCCGCACGATCCACGCCGTGATGAGCCACCTGGAGTTCGCCCTCACCACGGCGGACGGCACCGAGGAAACCGTCCCCGGCACCGCACTCCCGTCAGCCGACTCCCTGGAGCACTGGCTGTCGCTATCCCAGGGCCCGAGCGGGCTCGGGGACGGGCTCGGCAGGCAGGCGGCGGATCGCCCACACGTCAGGCACGACGAACAGGACAACCGATGACACGACGACGAGAACGCCGCTCCAGAGCAGAACGGGAGCCGCCCCGGCCGAGGTCGCGGCCAGGCCGACGACGAGATAGCCGAGCGGGACGGCCATGAGCTCCCCGATGGAGCTGAACGAGGTGACCCGGCCCAGGACCTCGGGTGCGAGCTGCTGCTGGAGCGCCGTGGTCCAGCACACGATCGACAGATCCAGCCCGATCCCCGCCAGGGCCGCGGATACCGCGAGGGCGGGAAGACCCGGCCTGGCGGCGAGCATGAACAGCGGCAGTGCCAGCGGCAGCCCGGTGGCCACGCAAGCGACCATCAGCCGGTCCGGCTTCCACCGCAGGGCTATGAGGCCACCGAGAAGGAGCCCCGCCGAAAAACTCCCCTGCACGGTGCCCCATGCAGCGGCGTTCAGCCCATGGCTGTCGAGGACAAGGGGGCCCAGTAGCTGGTACCCACCGAGCCACAGCGCGACGACGACAGTGCCGGAAAGCGTGTAGGACCACAACCACGGCCGCTGGGCGAACTCCCGCCACCCGGTGCGGAAGTCGTGCAACACCGATGTACGAGGACCGGAGCCGGCGGCCCGGGGCACGGCCAGACGCGCACACAGCAGGGCTGCGGCGGCGAAGCTCGCCGCATCCCAGCCCAGCACCCACTGAGAGCCTGCCACGGCGACGATCCCGCCGCCGGCCGCGGGAGCGAGGATCTTGATGAAGTTGGTGGGAAGCCGCAGCAGCACATTCGCTTCCTGAAGTTCCCCGGCCGGCACCAACTGCGGCAGCAGACTGTTCATCGCAGGGGACATCAACGCGTTCGCGCCACCTGTGACGCCGGCCAGCAGGGCCACACGAGCAGTGGTGGCCGCATCAGTGGCCACCAGCACGGCAACACCGGCCTGCGACAGCGCAGCCACCAAATTACCGATCACGATCACCCCCCGCCGGGAGACCCGGTCCGCAACCACCCCACCCACCAGCAACAGCACCAGCTGCGGCAGAGTGTTGCCCGCGAGCACGATCGCCAGGGCGGTCGGCTCGGCATCGAACCCGAGCACGGCGAAGGCCAGCGCAACAGGAGCCATGGCCGAACCACTCGCCGAGATCAGCCGGGCCAGCAATAAGCTCCGGAACGGGCGGTTGCCCAGGACGGACAGTGAAGCGCGAAGATCCATCCGGCGGACGTTACTACTCCGGGGCTGTTCCTGTTCTGGTGTAGAGGACTTCGCGCCCCTGCTCCGCGGCGCGGATGAGCGCTTCGCTGACGAAGTCGAGGAAACGGGCGGCGTTTTCGAGGCGGTTGGCGGCCGGGGTGCCTCGGCCGAGGATGCCGACGCCCTGCCGTGCGGTCTCGATGAACTCGTCGTTGGACCGGGCGCTGCGGATTATTGACTGGTACCAGAGGTCGTCGTCGACGACATAGCGCTCGCGGCGGCGCTCGTCGCGTTCCCGGCGGACGAGGTCCAGGCCCGCGAGGAACGTGATCGCCTTGGAGATGGACGCCGGACTCACCTGTAGGCGCTGGGCGAGTTCGGAGGCGGTGAGGCTGCCGGTGTCGGTGGTGTAGAGGCACCCCAGCACCCGGGCCATCATCTTGGGCAGGCCCGAGGTCATGAAGACAGTGGTGAGCGCCTCCTGGTAGTCACGCACGGCCTCGGCGTCGCGTCCATGGGCCTGCGGGAGCGCCTGCGCCCCCGAGGACGCGGCCTGCCTGCTCCGGTGGGTCCGCTGCTGGGTGGCACGGTGGGCCAGGTCGGCCCGGTAGCCGGTGGGGCCGCCGTTCCGCATCACCTCACGCGTGACCGTGGAGGTCGGACGCTCGAGCCGGCGCGCGATCTCGGCATAGGCCAGCCCATCGGCCAGCCCCACCGCGATCTGCTGACGCTCCTGCTGGGTGAGCCTGCCTCCCGGCATCACGTCCCCCTTCCTGCCCCACGGGGGCCGCTCGGTGTCCCTGAACGCCTCCACCATAGCGTTCACATGCAACGCATTGCAACGATCAACCGCCGTGTCGTTGCGTTAAACGAGAGGGCGTTGCAACGATTATAGGGCTCCGACCTGCATAAATTAGACTCCAAAGTAAACATCTAATTGCATCCCTATGGAAAGCAACGTAGCGTTTCCATCATCAGAAACACGGATCCACAAGGGAGAGCATGATGCAGAAGTTCGACACCCCCGCCCCGATCTCCGCCGTCCTGAACATCCCCGCGGGACGCGTCCAGTTCATCGCCGCGGACCGGACCGACACCGCGGTCGAGGTCCTGCCCGCGAACCCCGCGAAGAGCCGGGACGTGAAGGCGGCGGAGCAGACCACGGTCGAATACGCCGACGGAGTCCTGCGGATCGAGACTTCGGCGAAGAACCAGTACCTCGGCCCCTCCGGATCCATCGAACTGACGGTCAAGCTGCCCACCGGCTCCCGGGTCGAGGCCAAGGCGGCCAGCGCCGAACTCCGCACCGTCGGCCGCCTCGGCGACATCGCCTTCGAAGGCGCGTACCACCACATCAAGCTGGACGAGGCCGCGAGCGTCCGCCTCACCGCGGTCGACGGCGACATCGAGGTCGGCCGCCTGGACGGCCCCGCGGAGATCAGCACCGCAAGGGGCGACATCCGGATCACCGAGGCGGTGAGCGGCACTCTCACTCTCCGCACCCAGTCCGGCGACATCACGGTCGCCACCGCCCCCGGCGTCTCAGCGACCCTGGATGCCGGCACCGCCTACGGCCGCGTCAGCAACGCCCTCAAGAACGACGGCACCCCCGACCTCGACATCCGCGCCACCACATCCCACGGCGACATCACGGCCCGCAGCCTCTGAAACAGCAGAAACCCCGTCCCTGACGAGCCCAGGGACGGGGTTTCTCTTCGGAGCGCCGGGCAGGCCTTGCACCTGCATTTCCCCGCAGGAAGCGGGACGTCTTTCCTTGGACCACCAACGCACTGAGCCCTGCCCGCTCTTGGGCGGCGAACTCAAGATCTACTGTACAGCACTGCGCCCGTGACCCGACCCCCACCAGCCCTGTTTCCCCATCAGGGGCAGAACGGGAGTGAGGGACTGGATGGCGGACATCGGTGACAGCTTGGACGAGGCGGACGCGGAGCACTTCACCCGTCCGGTGCCGAGGTCGGCGCAGGCGCAGATGCGTTTTCTGGTGCGGCAGTTGAAGGGCACGAAGCCGGTGGCCGATCTGCTGGGCATCTCCCAGCGGACCGTGGAGCGTTACGTGAAGGGCCAGCTGAAAAAACCCCGCCAAGCCCTCGCCGACCGCCTCTACCGCGAGGTCCGCCACCGCTGGCAGCCCCGAGTACGGGCCAGGGCGAGACAGCGCGCGGCGACCACGGACGGCGTCTTCCTTTCCACCCGGGCCCGTTTCGGCTTCACGGCCGCGGTGGGCACCACGGACGACCCCCGCACCCGCTACCTCAACCAGCTGCTCCCCCCGGAGTACGCGGCCCGCCTGTTCGCGGCCCAGGAGGCCGGCGCCCCCGAGGCGCAGCTGCGGGCGGTCCTGGCCGAGGGTCTGGGGGAGATGTACTTCCGGGACGCGGGCCGCCGCGCTCAAGGCCTGCTGGTGGAGTTCACGGACATCGAGCAGCTGGAGCTGCACTACTGATTCCGGCAGGGGCTATGGCGCTCTGGTGCGGGTCGTGGGTCACTGCGCTTCGTCGATGAGTGTGTGTTGTGCTGCTGTGAGGAGCCGTGCGGTTTTGAGCGGCGCGCACAGGGAGGCAGGGGAGGGCATGGGTACGGCCCAGTACGAAGGGCACGAGCGAGGATCGAAGTCCACCAGACTGGGTACACCGAGGTAGGTGCCGCGTCCGAGAGGAAGGCCTCGACTTCTTCGGGCTCCTCTGATCCGGCCAGCGCGGCGATCAGCGTGCCGGGAATGCGTACGGCGGAGAACAGCGTGCCGAGCGGTAGCAGGGCGACTTTGTGTTCCTGCCATTCCAGGGGGGCCTGCTCGGGTGCGGGGTGGGCGGCGAGCAGCCAGTGCTCGGCGGCCAGTCTCCGCTCACCACTGGAGTGCACCAGCACGCCGGGCTCGGCTTCGGCCGGCCGCAGTGCCACGGCTTCGGGTTCGTTCGTACGCTCCATGGTGTCGACGCTCCTCACCAGCACGTGCCACGCCCAGGCAGCCACCCGGGTTCCTTCACGCAGCCCTTGGCATGGTGCGACGACAGAAGTCACAGACGCGCACGCCACACCAGGCCGTCGGTGCGCAAGACGTCGTAGGCCTTGACCACGGTGGCCCGCGACACGCACCCGATGGCTCGTCGAGGACGGCTACCACGTCCACCTGGTCGACCCGGTCCCCCGGCACATCGAACAGGCCAAGGCCTCAGGGGCCAGCGTCGAACTCGGCGACGCCCGCCGACTCACTGCCCAAGATGCCTCCTACGATGTCGTACTCGTCCTGGGCCCGCTCTATCACCTCCGGGAGCGCACCGACCGGGACCAAGCCCTCGCCGAGGCCTACCGTGTCCTCAAACCAGGCGGCCTCCTGGCAGCGGCCGGCATCAACCGGTACGCCTCGCTGTTCGAGCACACGGCCTTCGCGCACCTGCACGACGAGCCGATGCGGAAGAGCATCGGCACGATCCTGGCCACCCAGATCCACGACGGGAAGAAGGCCTTCACCGCTGCCTACTTCCACACTGGCGAGCAACTGCGCGGCGAAGTGGCAGCGGCCGGCTTCACCGACGCGCAAGTGTTCGGCATCGAAGGACCAGCCTGGTCGCTGCTGGCGGCAGCCGAACGCAACACCGGTCAGTCCTTCCGGGAATCCAGCCTCTTCGAATCGGCCCTCGCAGCGGCCCGTCTGGCTGAGCCCTACCCGGAACTGCTGGCAGCCAGTTCTCACTTGCTGGCGGTGGGCCGTTGCCCGGTCTGAGCCGAGCGGTTCATGAGAGCTGTCACCGCGCCTATGTGGGGGCAAGTCTGTTGTGTGCGCCGCTGAGGCTTTTTCAGGGTTTGGCGTGGGGGTGGAGTTGGTGGACGGCTGCGAGGGGCTTGTCGAGGCTGTCTGGGGGGTCTGGGTGTGCTGCTTGGGGGTTGGCGTTGGGGCCGAGGCGGTAGAACTTGACGCCGACGGCGGTGTAGGCGTGCTGGAGCCAGCCTTGCTGGGTGAGTCGGCCGATGCTGCGTGAGGCGCTGGTGGTGCTGAGGCCGAGTTGTCTGCCGATGTCGGTGGCGGTGGTGCGTACGGGTTCGCCGACGGGGACAGCGGTGGCGTAGTACATCAGGACCTTCAGATCCGCGCCTTGTTTCAATTGGGAGCGCAGCAGGAGGTCGTGGAGTTCGTCGGCGTCCATGAAATGGGCGGCGAAAGGTTCGGCGGCGGGTGTCATCAGGACGCCTCCTTCGTCTTCTGCGGTGGGCAGGGTACTACGGGGTGTCGGGCGGGCTCGGTGGCTTTGCGCTGTTGTCCGGAGGAACCGTCATAGGCGGCGCGGGGATTGAGTTTGTAGAAGATGACGCGGCCGACCTTCTCGGCTTCCAGGAGGAAGCCTCCGCGGTGGAGGTTGCCGACAGACCTGCTCACCGCGTTCGGGCGCAGCTCCAGGTGGGCACCGATTTCCCGGAAGCTTTGCCGCAACGGCTCATCCCTCGGGGGTGAGTTGAACAGGTAGTAGCCGTATACGAGCTTGTCGTTCTTGGTGTAACCACTGTCCTTCGCCCAGATGCCCGCAGCGAGCGACTTGCTGACGTTGACATGCCGCCCGCCACCGCTCCAGAGGTACGGCTTCTCATCCGGGCGCAGGAGCTCAAGCTGGACGTACTCCCCAGTCCGGGTGTTCACCGCTGGCTTGGCCCCGCCCATACCGCTCCTCATCCAGGACTTTCCCCTACAGGGGAACGATGTACGCGTGCTGGCGGTTACGGGCGATTCCCCCCGGAGGGAACCTCACATGATCTCCGACGTCACCTCTCACTCCCGCTCCTTTCCCCTCCAGGGGAAAGGAGCGTCCCGTTTTGACACTCGAATAGCCCTCAGCGTTACACCACATGACCCCTGACCTGCGGTGATGCCCGCCCCCTCTATATACATCTCTCTGTACGCCCAGCATCGCTCCCAGCGGTGCGGTCACTCAGCAACGCTCACCACCTGCCCTGGACCCTGCTCGAAGACATGCAGGGCTGCCCCCAGCCTCCCGGTTAAAGGCCCAAACCCCATCCGTACGCGATGCGCTGACGGCCCATTGGCGACCTAGTGCCGGAACCCAGGCTTTCCACTGACTGCGAGCAGCACAGGATCATTGGGCACTGCGCAGTTTCAGTGGTTAGTGACAGGTGGAAGCAGTGAGGAGAGCGGCAGGGAAGCCATGGTCCAGAATCGATCTGGCATGTATCTTGAAGCACAGATCTGAGTGCTCAGCCTCGGACCTCCACAGTACCGGGACCGATGTGCCTCGGCTCCCTTTCTCCGAAGCCACTCCTGACTGATAGTCACTTCCCTCCAGGCGGACACGTGCGGACTCTTTGCTGCCGCACGGGCCGGAGGCCCGTTTGCCGCGCGCAGCGCGGTGGAGACTGGAGCGGAGCGGAAGACTCCAGCCGGGCGGAGCCCGGCACCGGACTGCAACGCAGGCCGGCTCGCTCCCGGAGCGCAGCGAAGGGAGCGTCAGTTCGCTTGCGCAGCAAGCGAACTGTGCGGTGAGCGAAGCGAACCGCCAGCGCTCACGCGGAGCGGGTCCCATCGCGCTGCGCGCGATGCAAGCGAACACCCGCGCTGCGCGCGGGTGTTGCGCTCCCGCTTCGCGGGAGCGCTGGCGGAGGGCTCCGCGTGAGCGCTGGCGGAGGGCTTCGCCCTCCGCGCAACCGGGCTGCTGCGCAGCCCGGTTGACGGTCCGTCCGCTGCGCTCCCGGACCGGCGGGACTTCGTCCCGCTATCAGGCTTCCGCTTCGCTCCAGCCTGACCGGCGGGTCCGCTGCGCTCCCCCGCCTGACGATCCTTCCGGCTGCGCCTCCAGGATCGTTGGGCCCGCTGCCGCGGGCCAGGCTGGCTACGAGGGACGGGGTGCTGATGCAGGCCTGGTGACGAGCTGTCATCAGGCCTGCATCGCGGGTCAGCGTCTGCGGGCCCAGCCGGTGCCGATTCCGGCCACGTGCAGGGCCAGAGCGGTCAATCCCAGCAGCATCACGTTCGTCGAAGAAAACGTGTCGTTGGTGCTGAGATCTGCCGCGTTGATCAGAAACGACACGAAGAACAGCACCGCCGCGACTATGCCAAGCATGAAATGAGCTCCTCTCACAGGGGGTGAAGCCCGTATGCCCGGCCACTGCCCCAGCAGACCTGAGCGGCGCCTCCAGACCGCTGGGCCCGCTAGCGCGTGCCGGGCTTACAGGGGCGGCTGACGGGCGTTCAGGCGTGGGCGTGGCGGGTGCTTGCCGTCTTGTGTGATGCAGCGTGATGCGCGGGCCGGTCTGCCTCGGGGGTTTCGAGGCGCCGCAGGGACAGGCCGGCGGTGACGAGGAGGCCGGTGAAGACGGCGAGAAGCAGGACGCACGTCCACATCTGCCGGCTTCCCGGTGCCTGCCAGCCGCTCCAGGCGGCGGACGCCGCCCATAGCAGGACGCCCAAAGCGTAGAAGGAGCGGACGCGGTGCAGCTGCCGTACGGCCCGCAGGAACGTAATGCGTTCGGTCTTCGGTGCCATGCGGGTCCGTGTACCCCGATGCGCCATGGCCACCGGGGCGGAAGGCATCTTGCCGAAGAGGTCTTCCCGGGAGTCGCACATGCTGCATCTTAATGTGATGCAGCATGTAGCATTGGCGTAATGCAGGGACACCCGGTGGGAAGCGGTGTGTGTTGATTTACGAGTACCTTCCTCATGAGCTTGCCCGACTCGGTGTGGTCTCGAGAGCAGCTGGCCTCGATGACCGTCAGGTGGCCGCGCAGGTACGCCTGGCTCAGGAACGCGCCGGGCGCGCACGGATGGTCCCGGCAGAACCGCATCACGTGAGTGAACTGTTCATCGCGGAGCTGCGGCGCCTTCAGTGGGAACGGATCGCCTGTCTCATGGAGCAGGAGCGGATGGCCGCGTACGTGCCCTCCCGCGACTCGCGTGCTGTCCGGTATGAAGGGCAGCGTTTGCAGCGGCTGGTCGTGGACGTGGATGAGGTCGAGCGGTCGGGGATCGCAGCTCCGGAGATCTGGCGGCATCGCGTCCACCGGATCGACGCCCGGCCCACCGCCGGCTGCTCCCGCCCGGACATGCACGCCCCCATCGTCCACCTGATGGCCGCATCACCCGACGAAGCGGCCGAGCGAGCCTGGGCAGTCCACGGAAGAGACGGCGGCCTCTACCAACGCGGCGGATACCGGATTGCTTCCGTCGAACAAGCCCTTCCCGAGCCGGGAGAACTCTTTTGATCCAGCTCCGAGAACACCAGGTGGACCAGAAATCGAGTTTCCGGAAATGGGTCGGATTCCCTGCAAGATCATCCGTGCCCCCGGAGGGGGCGCGAGGCACGATCGTGTCCGCGACCGGATCGGGCAAGACGATCACCGCCGCCGCGAGCGCACTGGAGTGCTTCCCGGGCGGCCGCATCCTCGTCACCGTGCCGACCCTGGACCTGCTCGTGCAGACCGCCCAGGCGTGGCGTGTCGTAGGACACCGGGCGCCCATGGTGGCGGTGTGTTCGCTGGAGAACGACCCGGTGCTCAACGAGCTGGAGGTGCGCACCACCACCAACCCGATCCAGCTCGCTCTATGGGCCGGGTCCGGGCCGGTGGTCGTGCTCGCCACGTATGCCTCCCTGGTGGACCGCGAGGCCATCGACGCACCGATGAGCCAGCGGAAGGTCCGCGGGCCGCTGGAGGCTGCTCTGGCGGGCGGAAAGCGGCTCTACGGGCAGCAGATGGCAGGCTTCGACCTCGCCATCGTGGACGAAGCCCACGGCACCGCCGGTGATCTCGGTCGTCCGTGGGCGGCGATCCACGACAACGCCCGGATTCCGGCGGACTTCCGTCTCTACCTGACCGCGACTCCCCGCATCCTGGCCTCGCCCCAGCCGCAGAGGGGCGCGGGCGGCAAGGAACTGGAGATCGCGTCGATGGGCGCGGACTCGGAGACTTACGGGCCGTGGCTGGCCGAACTCGGGCTTTCGGAAGCGATCGAGCGGGAAATCCTCGCCGGTTTCGAGATCGACGTCCTAGAGATCCACGACCCCTCCCCCGTCCCCGGGGATTCAGAGGAGGCGCAGCGGGGCCGACGCCTGGCGCTCCTGCAGACCGCCCTCCTGGAGCACGCTGCCGCGTACAACCTCCGTACGGTCATGACCTTCCACCAGAAGGTGCAGGAAGCCGCAGCGTTCGCGGAGAAGATGCCGCAGACGGCAGCCGAGCTGTACGCAGGCGACACCACCAGCGACGACCTGGCCGCCGCGGACCGGCTCCCGAAGTCGACGATCGACGCGGCCTTCTACGAACTCGAGGCCGGCCGCCACGTACCCCCGGACCGAGTCTGGTCGGCATGGCTGTGCGGCGACCACCTCGTCACCGAGCGGCGCGAGGCCCTGCGCCAGTTCGCAGGCGGCATCGACGCAACCGGACGCCGGGTCCACCGCGCGTTCCTCGCCAGCTGCCGCGTCCTCGGGGAAGGCGTAGACATCACCGGCGAGCGGGGCGTAGAAGCCGTCTGCTTCGCCGACACCCGCGGCTCCCAGGTCGAGATCGTCCAGAACATCGGCCGCGCACTCAGGCCCAACCGCGACGGCACCACCAAGGTCGCACGGATCATCGTGCCCGTGTTCCTCGAACCCGGCGAAGACCCGACCGACATGGTCGCCAGCGCCTCGTTCCGCCCCCTCGTAGCCGTCCTCCAAGGCCTGCGCAGTCATGACGAACACCTCGTCGACCAACTCGCCTCCCGCGCCCACACCAGCGGACAGCGCACGGTCCACATCCGACGCGACGAGGACGGGCGAATCATCGGGACCAGCGGCCTGGGTGAGGACCGGGAGGACGGCGACGGCGGCGCGGCCGAGTCCGCCCTGCTCCACTTCTCCAGCCCGCGCGACGCCGCGACCATCGCGGCGTTCCTCCGTACGCGGGTGTACCGGCCGGAGTCCCTCGTGTGGCTCGAGGGCTACCAAGCCCTCATCCGCTGGAGGACGGAAAACGAGATCACCGGCCTGTACACCGTCCCCTACGACATTGAGACCGAAGTAGGCGTCACCAAGGACTTCCCCCTCGGGCGGTGGGTGCACCAGCAGCGCAAGGCGCTGCGGGCCGGCGAGCTGGAGGAGCGGCGCAAGACCCTGCTGGACGCCCCGGAGGCCGGGATGGTCTGGGAGCCCGGTGAAGAGGCATGGGAGGCCAAGCTCGCCGCGCTCCGGTCCTACCGGCGCGCCACCGGCCACCTCGCCCCGCGCCAGGACGCGCTGTGGGGCGAGGGCGAGACGATGGTGCCCATCGGGCAACACATGGCCAACCTCCGCCGCAAGGGCAGCCTCGGCAAGAACCCGGAACGGGCGGCGGAGCGCGCGCAGCAGCTGACCGCGATCGACCCGGACTGGAACTGCCCCTGGCCGCTCGACTGGCAACGCCACTACCGGGTGCTCGCCGACCTCGCGGCCGACGAACCCCACGGCCGTCTGCCCGACATCGCACCCGGCATACTCATGGACGGCGACGACATCGGGCGGTGGCTCCAACAGCAGCGCCACAACTGGACGGAGCTCTCCGAAGAACAGCAGCAACGGCTGACGAAGCTGGGCGTGACACCCGCCGAGGCTCCGTCTCCCACCCCGGCGACGTCGCGTTCGAGCAAGGCGCAGCAGGCCTTCCAACGCGGTCTGACAGCCCTCACCCAGTACATCCAGCGGGAAGGCAGAACCGTCGTTGGACGGGCGCACATTGAGGAGCTGCCGGACGGTTCGGCGATCAAGCTGGGTGTGTTTCTGAGTAACCAGAAAGCCAGGCGTGACCGGCTGGATGCGACACAGCGGGCCGCCCTCGCCGAACTGGGCTACACCTGGGCTGCAGAACAGTCTGGGCGCAGCTGAACGTTCGCCGATGGGCCGCGCGTCGCCCATTACCGGATGGGCCGATAAACCGTTTAGTTCTGTATGCAGGATGCTGGGCTGGACGGAACGAGGGCACGGCGGCCCGAAGTCGAGGCGGTGGATGTGCTGTTCCGGGCTGCGGGCGAAGCGATGGAGTGTTCGAGGTGGTCGTCGGCCGCCGCCGAGGTGGTCTTCGAAAACTGTCCGCCGCTGAAGCCGTTCCCAGTCCGCAAAGGCAAGCGGCTGGCACCGGGCTGGTGGTGGTCGGCCACCACCGGACGGCTGGTGCACTACGGGTCCGCAGCGATGCGGCTGCACGTGATGCTGCTCGACCGCGACCCGCGCGTCAGCGGCCTGGCCGCCCGGCCGCTTGAACTGCGGTGGCATGGGCCGAGCGGGGTGCGGTCGCATGCTCCTCAGTTGATGCTCCGGCTGGCCGATGGCCAGGGGGTGCTCGCCGACTGCACAGGGAGAGGGGAGCTGCCTCGGCGTCAGCGGTCTGTTGCTGCGGTGGTTGGAGAGATCTGTACGGCGGTGGGCTGGCAGTACTGGGTGCTCGGGCCTGTCGACCCGATCTACCGGCGCAATGTGACCTGGCTGGCCGGATACCGGCACCCGCGGCACCACGGTGGTCAGTTGCTGGCTGCCGCGCTGCAGGAGGCGTTCGCCGAACCGGCGCCGCTGTGGGAAGGCGTACGCAGGGTCGGGGATCCGCTGGTCGTGCTTCCCGCGCTGTTCCATGCCCTGTGGGCGGGACGGCTGGCGCAGGCCGGCCGCGACGGACGACTTCCCTAGTGTCACCGAGGGCAAGTACGCCTGTACGGCACGTCGGGCAGGTAGGACCTCCAGTCCCTTGCGGACAGTCCGGACCCGGCGCGCTCACACACGTGTTGGGCAAGGCGGTCGGGGTTGAGGGCGTAGGCCTGTACTGACGTGTTGGCGCCGGCGGCGTAAAGGGTGGTGTCATCGGAGCTGAAGGCGAGGCTGCGTACCAGGTCTCCCGGGGTGGGCAGGGCAGATCCGAGCAGTCGGCGGGACGCCACGTCCCACAACTGCACGGTGCCGCTGGAATCTGCGACGGCAAGTGTTCGGCCGTCGTGGGAGAAGGCGAGGGCCGTCACGTTCCCACTCTCGGCCGTCTCGCTGTCGGCCATGGTGCCGGTAAGCACACCGAGGCGGTTACGCACAGCACCATCCCAGAGGGTGACACGTCCCAGATCGTCGCCCACGGCCAGATAGGCGTTACGTGGTCCGAACGCGGCGGCGCTGATCAGTCCCTCGCCAAGTTCGCGGGGCTCGGCGCTTCGTGCGGCGGTGTCGACCACCAAGCCGCCCTCGGTCACCAGCATGCGGCCGTCGGGGCGCAAGGCCAGGTCCATGCCTCCTTCGTGTGGAGAGCCTGAGAGAGCGGACTGTTCGTTGCTGACCGTGGTGATGAGCCTCTTGTGCTGCAGGTCCCACACCTCAACCGACGGTGGTGTGGTTTCCCGGTAGACCAGCAGGGTGCGGGCGTGGGCGTCCAAGGCGATGCCGCTGACTTCGAGGGTATCCGCAGACTTGGACTGGAGCGTGATTGTCGCGTATGGGCGGTGGGTGGAGACGTCCCACACTGTGAGCTGTGGCCGGGGCGGCGTTCCCGAGTCGACTTCCCGGACGACGCCACTGGCGACGTACCGGCCATCGGGGTTCACCGCCATGAGATCCATGCATAAGGTCGTGCCTTGCCGGCTTGCCACGGGGCAGTGCTCCGCGTTCGGTTCGAAGGCGACCCGGCCGGTGCGGGTGTTGAGCACCTGAAGCCGCTCAGTGTCGCCGGACGGGAGCAGGCGGGCAACGGTCCGGCCATCTTGGGACAGTGTGGCCTCGTCGGGCCCGTTGCTCTCCCAGCGGCTGGTGGTGGCGCGCCCCAGGCTCAGTGACCGGACAATCGTGGCGGCCTGGTTGAGGTAGCGCACGGATCCCGCCTCTGTGTCGAAGGCGAAGCCGACCTGGGGGTCGGTGTTCAGTTTCTGGCTCAGTACGGGGGCATCCGGGTATGACATGCGCCAGACGAGCAGTTGGCGGGGGCCGATGGCGACGAGGAAGGACCCCTGCGCGTCGTAGCGCATCGTATTCATCCCCTCGGCTTCCAGGCTCGGCAGGCCGTGTCCCATAGCAATGTCCCATCGGCGGATCTTGTTCTGGGCGAGGACCGTGAGGGTCCTGTCGTCCGGGGTGAAGGCAATCGCGGTCGCGGTGCAGCCAGGGCGACCGTTCGACGCCCATGGTGCGTGCGTCGCCTTCCGGCCGGTCTCGATGTCCCAGAGCTGCAAGGGGCGCGCGTCCGTGCACAGGGCGAGCTGCCTGTCGTCGCCGCTGACGGACGCCAATTGCAGGGCTTCGCCCTTCTGCTCGGGTATCCGCAGCCGGAGCCGGTGGTGGCGCAGGTCCCACACCTGGAGGGATGGATCTGATCCGTCCGAACCTTCGTCTTCCACAACGAATATCTCGCCGTCCAGGCTGAACGACGCCGTGCTGGGTGTTTCAAGGCCGAGCGTCGCCGTCACACGTGCAGTGCGCATGTCCCACAGCTTGACCCCGCCCCTGAAGCTCACCAGGGCGAGTGTGTGGCCGTTCGGGGCGATGACGACCGAGGTGTCGCGGTCCAACAGTCTGCCCGGACCGGGAAAGGAGTACGACAAGTGATGAGTGCGCAGGTCCCAGGTGCGGACTCGGTTCGCTGTGACGGATACGAGTGACCGTCCGTCCGCGGTCATAGCGCGTAATGCGGTCGGCATGCCGCCGTTGTAGTCGAACTTGGTGCCCGGCACGGAGAAGACGTCCTCCTCGCGCTGTGTCACGGCCCCGAGAAGGGCAGACCGGGTCTCGGTCGAATTATTCAGACGCCACGCCGCCAGGCTGAGCTGCATCGCCGTGACCGGGTCGGAGAAGCGCATGCTCGCGGCAACTGCGGCAAGGCGGCGGGACTCGGCCTCCAGGTGGCGACGGCCGCTAGTGATGTTCTGCTGCCAGGCGACGATTCCCGCGATGAGGGCGCACACCACCACCAGGGCCAGCCCGGTGACGAAGCCACGCCGTCGGCGCTGTTCTCCGGCGCGAGCGGCACGGCTGGCGGTCAAGAACGCCTGTTCCAGCCCAGTGAGTGTGGCGAATGGTTCAGGCGCAGCGAAGTGCTCTTCGGCGACGGCCAGGCGTGTGCCCCGGTAAAGGGCGCCTGGTTCACGCCTGAGATCGTCCCAGGTGTGTGCGGCCTCGGTCAGGCTGCGGTGGATGCGTAGCTGTTCCCGGTCGGTGTCGATCCAGGCGCGCAGGCGGGGCCAAGCGGTGATCAACGCTTCGTGAGCGAGGCTGACGACGTCCTGGTCAAGGGTGAGCAGCCGTGCGCGGACCAGGTGTTCGACGACGACGGCCGTGGCGACGGCGTCACCGACGTCGAGTTCCGCGCGCACGGCCGGGCGCCGGGTATCGGCTGTTCCCTCGCCTGGGGCGATGAGCCTCAGCAGGACCCCGCGGGCGACGCCGGCCTGGGCTGGAGTGAGGCAGGCGTAGGTGTTCTCCGCAGTGCGGGCAATCGCGCCGTGCAGGCCACCGGCCGCTTCGTAGGCCTCCACGCTCAGGGCGCGGCCCTTTCGGCGGCGCCAGGTCTCCAGCAGAGCGTGCGACATCAGCGGTAGCGCCCCGGGTTCCTCTTCGACCTCGTTGACAATGCGGGTCGTCAATTCGCGTACCACGATCAGGCCGACGGCCTGTGCCGGTTTGACGATGGCCTCGCGGAGTTCGTCGCGGCTCATCGGCCCGGCGAGCACGGTGCCGTCCTGCAGGGCCGTGGTCAGTTGGGGGTGTTCGGCGCAACGGCCCAGGAAGTCCGCGCGTACGGCGATGACGACGCGTAGCTTGCTCGCGGGTTCAGTGGCGGCCAGGAGGCGGTCGAGGAACTGATCGCGTTCGGCCGGGTCGTGGCAGAGGGTGTAGAGCTCTTCGAACTGGTCGACGATTAGCCATGTATCGCCGTCGGCGTCCTTCGGCATCAGCCGTTGCTCGTGTGTGCTCATCGGGTGTTCGCCGGGGGTGAGGACGCGTAACGCGGCCGGCTGTGGACCGGACTGGTCCTCGGTGCGCAGGCGGGGGATGAGGCCCGCCCGCAGCAGGGAGGACTTGCCGCTGCCCGACGGGCCGAACACGGCGGTGAACCGGCGGGTGCGGGTCAGCGCGAGCAGGCGGTCGGTGAGCTGGTCGCGGCCGAAGAACAGCTCGGCGTCGCCGGGCTCGAAGCGGGCCAGGCCCCGGTACGGAGGCTCGGCGTTCTCGTCCTCGGTGCGGGGCACGGTCGCCGCCTCCGTGGCCGCCTCACGCCACCGCTTCTCCCACTCCTCCTCATCGCCACCGCAGGCATGCACGTATGCAAGGACTACGGGCAGGGCCGGCAGCCGCTCACCCCCGGCCGCCTGCGACAGCGTGCTCGCACCCTGCCCTGTGCGCTGCGCCATCACTCGGTACGTCGGGCTCCCGGCCTCCGCCCGGAGTTTGCGTAACTCGGCCGCGAACCGCGCCACCGGCCCGGTGCTGGGATCCAGTGGGCTCTCAGGACGTCCTGCCATCGGCGGCTCACCCTCTATCCGTCCGCCTCCCCCGTGGACGCGGCACGACCACCCGGACGTTACGCAGCCCGTAACAGGAGGGCAATCCTGAGCCCTTGTCTTCGGTCACGGGGCAACGCGGTGCCCCTCACCTGCAACGCGTCCATTGATCAGAATGGCAGAACCGGCTGCCCATTCAATTCCAAGGCCGCTGAACTCGATGTCACAAGCACACCGCCGCAGCCCGCAAGGCGTCGGTTCATCGCGGCTGGTGTCCCCCCTCCGCATGTCTGGTAGGAAAGTCGAGGATGACCGCACTAAGGCGTTCCGCGCTCGCTCTCGGCACCGCTGTATGCGCCGTAGCGATGGCCTCAGGGCCGACCACCAACGCCTTCGCCGCCACCGAACCGCAGGCTCCGGCCCCGACCCAGCAGCACACAGTGGCCCACCAGGTCAGCAGCACCGACCCGGGCGACATCCACACGCAGAGCTACTGGTGGGGCACCGACAAGGCAGCTGGCGAATACAAGGTATGACTCAACCGCAGCGGCAAGTTCTTCCAGATGGTGGCCGAGTCCTGGGGCCACCCCTGTAGGGCGAGAACGGTTGATGCCGAGTTCGGGCAACAGATGTTGATCAAGCGGGTCCGCAATGTTGTCGAGTTCCAGGAACGCCCCGTCGGTGTGTCGGCCAATCGAAGTTGATCGAGGCTGCCCATGGGCGAGTTGTGGTAGGCAGGGCTGGTGATCAGCCGACTTCCTCTTGACCAGTAACTTGAGTCCCTGCGTTCGGTGCTTTCCCGTAACCACGTGTTGACGGAAGTGCTGGCGCGAACTGCGGCATTGAGCCTGCCTGGTGGTATGTGACGGCCGGGTGCCTGTTCCAAACGGTATGGAACGTGGTCACGGAGAAGCCTCCGACCAGCGACATCAAGGACTACGACGTCTTCTACTTCGATGGCAGCGATCTTTCCTGAGGTGGAGGACGCAGTGATCCAGACCGGACGGGAGGTCTTTGCCTGCCCGCAGAGGTCGAGATCAGGAACGAGGCACGGGTTCACCTCTGGTATGAGGACAAGTTCGGTGTCCCGTGTCCGCCGTATGACTCCGCCGAGGCAGCGATCGACAGCTTCGCCGCAACGACATGCTGTCTGGGAGTACGTGTGGAGACGGACGGGCGGTGGCGTGTCTATGCGCCCCATGGGCTGTCGGACGTGTTCAACCTCGTCGTCCGGCCGAACCCGGTGCTCGCTCCGCGGTCTGTCTATGAGGCCAAGGCGGCGCGGTGGCAGGAGGAGTGGCCCGAGCTGACCGTTCTGGACTGGCCGTCCACCGAGATCACGGTGACTTCTGTGCCCGTTCCTGATCCAGGCATGCGAAACAGTACGCCTACGCGCCCGCGCCGCACGCCGTAATGGCTGCGGCGCGGGCGCTGCGCTGATTAGCGGCGACGCCCCACGACCCGCGCAAAGCCCAGCGCGCGGCCTTCATCGGCGCGTAGCAGTTCCACCGATTCGCGGGCCATGTGCGCCATCCATTCGAAAGGGCTCTCCTCAGCGCACACCTCGCTCCACAGCAGCCAGTCGCGCCAGCCGTCGGGCTGCCAGTCGGCGGCCTCTACCTCCACGGCTCCGCTGCGCGTCCAGTTGCGCCGCCACCAGGCTGGGGAGTGGAACGCCCAGAATCCCGGGTCCCAGTACGGCTTCAGGTGCTCGGGAGGCTCGGTGCCGTCCGGTTCCTCCCGGAGCGCGGGTACGACGACGCCAATCCGCCCGCCGGGCTTCAGCAGCCGGGCGAGGGTGGGCAGGTAGAGGTCGTTCGTGCCGAAGTACTGGTAGGCGTCGATGCTCACGATCGCGTCGAAGTGGCCCTGCCCGAAGGGCAGGTCGTGGGCTTCGGCAAACACGGGCAGGACGCGGTCGGCGACGCCCGCCTCGGCGATGCGCGCCGCATTCTCGTCGGGCTTGACCCACAGATCGGCGGCGACGACCTGGAAGCCGTACTCCCTGGCCAGGAAGACGGACGTCATGGCGCGGCCGCAGCCGAGGTCGAGGACGCGGGCGCCGGGGCGCAGTTCCTCGAGGCCGAGCGCGGGGGACAGCCATTCCAGCAGCCAAAGGGCGTGTGGGCCCATCTGGTTCTCGATGGTCCAGCGGACGTCGTAGCGGTTGCTGCGCGGGTGGCGAGGGTGGTTCAGGCGGTTAGCGAGGTCGTCGTTCGAAGTCGTCGATGTGATGTCGGACATCGGTGAACGGGCTCCTTGAGTCCTTGAGGAAGGGACGGGATGCGTAGGAGCTCGGTCGGACCTTCAAACAATGCACCTGCTCGGGTCGGGGGCGATGCGCCCGGCTGTAGACGGCGGGACGCTACCAGCCGGCGCGTCCGCCTTGCACCCGTATTCTCAGCCTGCGAGGCGCTCGTACCGCGGTTGGCGGTGCTCCAGGCGGCGCTGATGGAGACGATGGCGGAGCACGGTCTGGCGCGGTGTATCACCTTCCATCACCGGACTGTGGAGGCGCGGGCCTTCGGCGAGGGCCTGGGCCGGGTGGTGGCGCGGCTGCACGCTGGGGACCCTGAGCGGTATCCGGAGCGGGTGTGGTCGGGGTGGCTGTCGGGTGAGCACGATGCGGACGTGCGGGCGGACCGGCTGGCCCGGTTCGGTGCGCGGGCCGGGCGGGCGGTGCTGGCGAACTGCCGGGTGCTGGGCGAGGGCGTGGACGTGCCGACGGTGGACTCGGTGGCGCTGATCGACCCGAAGGGGAGCGCGGTCGACATCGTGCAGGCGATCGGGCGGGCGCTACGGCAGAAGCCCGGTCAGGGGAAGCTCGCCACCCTGATCGTGCCCGTCTTCCTGGGCCCCGACGAGACCGAGGAGGACATGCCCTACTCGGTGTCGTACCGGCCGCTGATCAAGGTGTTGTCCGGGCTGCGCGCGCACGACGAGCGGGCTGTTGAGATGCTCGCCGTCCCGCAGGATGGCCTGCACCGCACCCCCGCCCAGTCCTCGTACCTGGGCGAGGCCCCCGAGGAAGGCGCAGATGACCAGCGGATGCTGCTGAGGTTCGGCACGCACCGCGACCCCGCCCTGATCGCCCGGCTCGTGCGCTACAACCTGCTGGAGCCGGAACACGAGAACTGGAAAGCCGGGCACCGGGCGGCGGTCGCCTACCGCCGGCGGACCGGACACCTCGCCGTTCCCTACGAGCACCGGGAGCTGATGCCGAACGGGCACTCCTACCCGCTGGGCAGGTGGCTCGCCGACCAGCGGCGCGCTCGCGGCCGGCGGCCTGGCCACCGAGCGGGCCAACGACCTCGACGAGCTGGGCATCGTGTGGGACCCGACGGACGCGGCCTGGGAGGAAAACCTCGCCGCGGCACGCGCCTACTACGCCGAGACGGGCACACTGGCCGCCCCCGTCACCGCCACCGCGCTCGACAAGCCGGTCGGCCAGTGGCTGGCCAACTGCCGCAAGAAAGGCGGACTCGGCAAAGACACCACGACCGCCGCGCGGCGCGCACAGCAGCTCGCCGCGATCGACGAGGACTGGCGGCCCGGCTGGCCGGTCGACTGGCAACGCACCTACGCCGCCGTCGCACGACTGCTGGCCACCGGCGCCGAACTGGACGACATCGTGCCCGGCGTCACCGCGGGCGGCACCGACATCGGCGCATGGCTGCACCGCCAGCGCCAGCACGTCGTATGGGAAGGCCTCACCGAGCGACAGCGCGCACGGCTCACCGACCTGGGCGTCACGCCCCTCCCCCCGCAGCAGACACCCACGAAGGCCTCCCGGGGCGGCAGCGCGGCGTTCGAGCGGGGATGCGCAGCCCTGGCGCAGTACCGGGCCCGTACCGGCACCGTCGGACCCATCAGCCGCTCCCACATCGAAACGATCACCATCAACGGCGAGGAACACCAGGTCAAACTGGGGGTGTTCCTGTCCAACACCAAGACCCGGCGCGCGGGGCTCAGCGCCGCGCAGCTTCAACGGCTCGCCGGCCTCGGCCTCGACTGGGCGGTTGAGCCGAAGCTCAGGAGTTGTCACCAGCGGGACCGGCTGAGCTGAGCCGACACCGAAGGAAGCCGAAGAGGTCGCCCGGGCAACAGCGGCTGGCAGCCACTCGGACGAACTGGAGCGGTGGAGCGTACTCACTCACGCGCGACCAGCCGCCCATCAGCAGTAGGCCCCGCAGGTGACAGACCGGTCGAAGCAGTCTGGTTGTCACCAACAAGGCATTCGACTTGTCACATGCGCTCATGTGAACGGAGTGCGCAAGGACGGATCTAGGACGGATCTAGGACGGCAACTTTTAGCTTCGATCGTGCACAACGGCCTCGCAATGAGCCGTCATGCACTAAAGCGCGTCACGGGGGCTCACTCGCCTCTCGGCGGCGCTGCTTGCATGGGGAACAACTCACCGACCACACATCTCAGGGGGAACCATATGAATATCGCCCGAAAGCTGGCAGCCGGAGCCATCGCAGCCGGCCTCGCCACGGCTGGCGTCGCCGCTGCAACCCCGGCCAGCGCCACGGTCGTGAACTCCACGTGCAACCTGTCGTCCGTCGTCAGGGTCCAATACGTCCAGAACTCGCACATCTACACCTACTGCTACGTCTGGGACGGCGGGCCCGCCAACGAAGGCTGGATGAACATCCAGAATTCCCTCCAGGTGTGCTCGGACAGCTACACGGGATGGGTGCGGGCTACTTCGGGACGCACGTACAACTTCTACCGAGGCAGCAACAACTGCACAGCCACTAACGGGAACACACTGAATTTGATTCACTTCACCGGCAACTGAGTTGAAACAGGCCCCGATGCCCGTGGCCGCAATGCTGGGCATCTGATGTGAGATTGACAGGGCGTCATATAGGCGCGCGTTTGACGGATCGCGGTCCGCCGGGTGCGCGCCTTTCACCAACTTGCGTCCACTACTACCACCAGCTCAAGCCCCTCCTGGACACCTACGCCGACCAACTGCCCACCACATCGAGGCGGGGCTGCCACCGCCGGAACAAATCCCGGTGACAGCAGGACCGCCTCTGTGACAACTATCGTGCTTCGGCTCAGCGGTCCAGGCCACGGAGGCGGTGTAACCGCCCGCTCAGAATTCGATGTCCAGTTGCTCCACGTCCGTCAGCTCCACGAGCAGGTCGGTGGCGCGGCGGCCGCGGTCGCGGAAGTACATCTCGCCCAGGCCTTCGGCGAGGATCGCCCGAAGCTGCTGCTCGGTGGCGCCGGCGGCCTGGGCGTCGAAGAGCCGGGCGGCGTAGTCGGGCGGCAGGGCCTGGTTGATGTGCCGCAGCCGTGCGTCGTCGGTGGTACCGGGGGCCGCACGGAGATTCACCTGACGGTCAAGGGCACCACCAAGACCCTCACCGGCACCCGCTACTACACGGCCAACGGCCAGACCATCGCGGTCCGCACGGCGACGTCCGGTGTCTCGGGCACGAAACTCAACTTCCTCGCCGCCGACCAGCACGGCACGTCCAGCCTCCTCATGGACGCCACCACATACGCGGTCACCAAGCGCTACAGCACCCCCTTCGGCGCCCCACGAGGTACCAAGCCCACCGGCTGGCCCGACGACAAGGCCTTCCGGGGCAAGCCCGCCGACGACTCAACCGGCCTGACCCACGTCGGCGCGCGCGAATACGACCCGACCGTCGGCCAGTTCCTCAGCGTCGACCCGGCCCTGACACTCGACCAGCACCAGTCACTCAACGGCTACACCTACGGCAACAACAACCCCGCCACCCTCAGCGACCCCACCGGCCTGCCGGCGTACCGCGCAACGCGGTCACCCAGCGCCACCTGGACCTCAGGAACGACTTCTACGCGCATGAGGGCGAGCGGACAGACGCCGGAGTCTGAGATCCGCCTGCGCCAGCAGACCGGCAGACTGAAGGAGCTCCGGGCCAAGGACGCCACCGAACTCGCCCAGCTGCGGACGGTCGAGCATCTCGTCCACGTCGTCAACCAACTGACCACGCACAACCGACAGCTCCTCCACGCGCTGTCCCAGCCCAATCCTCCGGTCCGGGCCCTGCCGACCCAGCCACACCCAGACCGGGGCCACCGAGCTGCTGGCATCCCGCACGGTGGAGCACGGTCCAGCACTACGAGAGTTGAGTCGCCCCGCGCCGCTACAAGGGGAATGGCCCAGATACGCCGGAAACCCGCCACGGGATGATCTTGGAGTCCGGATGGCCGCCGACGAACTCGACGCCTACAACCCGCACCTGGACGTCGACTTCACCCCGATGCGCGGCGACGGCCCGCCGACCGACGGATTCAGCCAGGCCGCGTGAGCCGGCCAAAGGCCGGATGCCTGAGCTGGCCGGGCGCGTGTCGGCGAGCACCTCACCGAACCCTGGCACCGCGGCCGAGGGCTGATCGCGGGAACCGGGTTGAGGTCACAGCAATCGGTCGACCAGCCCGTCGATGTAGTCCGGGGTGAGCGGGCCCATGCCGAACAGGACGCGGATGTACATCGGGGCCAGGATGTGGTCCAGCACCTCGAACGCGTCGGGCGCGTGCTCGCCACGGTCGCGGGCGCGATCGAGCATGGACTGCAGTTGGCGGGTGCGTTCGGCGCGGAGGTCGGCACCAGCCTGCAGGCCCTGCCGACCGCTGCTCGACAGGGCGACGGCCAGGTGCAGCACCGCCGGGCCGTCGGGTCCGGTGATCTCGCGGGCCACTTGGGCCGCGTAAGTGCGCAGGTCGCCAGCCAGGCTCCCGGTGTCGGGCATCGGCGACCGCGTGTTGAGGCGGGTGAGCACCACGTCGGTGAGCAGGGTTTCCAGGTTGCCCCACCGGCGGTAGATGCTGCTGTCGGCTACGCCTGCGCGGGCTGCGACCTCGCCGACGGTGAAGCTGCCGTAGCCGCGCTCACTGATCAGTTCGGTGACGGCCTGGTGCACCTGCGCGCCGACGCGGGCGCTGCGCCCGCCGGGCCGCCGGGCTCGCTGTCGCTCGTTCATGCCCCCCACCTTAACGCAGTCAGTACTTGCGTTTGTTAGGCGACCCTCTTATAGTCGCCTAACGCAGTCGCCGACTGCTTTAGGGTGCTCAGCTGTATCGCCACCCGCGATGACCGTGACCGGGCGCAACTACCGATTGAGGGGGATCCCCATGGCTGCATCGCATGCGACCGTAGGCAGTCGATCGAACCGGGCTGTGCTGCTCACGGTGACCTGCCTGGGCCAGTTCATGGTCCTGCTCGACAACACGATTGTTGGAGCGGCGCTGCCCGATATGCAGCACCGGCTGCACACTCAGCTGACCGGTCTGCAATGGATCGTCGACGCATACGTACTGCTGGTCGCCATGCTGCTGCTGTCCGGCGGTGTCTTCGCCGACCGGTTCGGCCGCAAGCGGGTGTACCTGACCGGCGTGGCGGTGTTCACCGCCGCGTCGCTGCTGTGCAGCCTCGCGCCCTCGCTCGGCTGGCTTATCGCCGGCCGGGTGCTGCAGGGTATCGGGGCCGCGGCACTGAGCCCTGCCTCGCTCGCCCTGCTCGCCGCCGCCTATCCCGCGCCGCAAGAACGAATCAAGGCGATCGGGATGTGGGCCGGATTCAGCGGAATCGGTCTGGCCGCAGGCCCCGTGGCCGGCGGCGTGCTGACGGATGCCTTCGGCTGGCCCGCCATCTTCCTGGTGAATCTGCCCATCGGCGTGGTCCTTCTGCTGGTCGGTCTGCGCAGCCTTGAAGAGACCCGCAATCCGAGCGCCCCCGCGATCGATATCCCGGGGACGGTGCTGTCCGTTCTGGGGGTGGGGGTGCTGACCTACGGGCTGATCGAGGGTGGTGCCCGCGGCTGGACGTCGCCGGTGATCCTGGGCAGCTTCACCGCCGCGGTGGTCCTCCTCGCCGCCTTCGTCGCCGTCGAAGCGCGTCGTTCCGCGCCGCTGCTGCCGCTGCGGCTGTTCCGGCAGCGCCTGTTCACCGTGTCCAACACCGCCATGGTCGTGGTGGGGTTCGCGCTCATGGGTTCGTCGTTCTTCTTCTCCCAGTTCTTCGTGTACGTCCAGGGCAGCTCGATCCTGCGCGCCGGCCTGCAGACCCTGCCGGTATCCCTCGCCATGGTGATCGTCAGCCCGTACGCGGGCCGGCTCGCCGCCCGGTACGGCTTCCGAATCGTGGTCACCACCGGCCTGGTCCTGGCCGGCCTGGGACTGCTGGCGCTCGGTATGGTGCACGCCGACACCGGCTACGGGAACGTGTGGTGGCGGCTGGGAGTCGTCGGCATCGGTTTCGCCCTGACCATGTCCCCACTGACGGGAGCCGCCATCCAAGCAGTCAGTCCGCAGGAAGGCGGCCTCGCGTCAGGTATCGGCAGCACCACCCGGCAGATCGGCGCGGTGCTCGGCGTGGCGGTACTCGGAGCTATCGTCCGCACCCGGCAATCCGGCGGCGCCTCCTTCGAGACCGGCCTCAACAGCGCCTTCGTCGCGGCTGGCGCCATCACATTGGCCACCGCCGTGTTCACCGGCCTGTGGCTGGCGAGGGCCAAGCCCGCGGAAGGCTCCGTGGCGCCGCAGCGTTCCACCGATCCAGATGCGGTCACCACCTCGAACGTGGCATCCGCGAACAGCCGTTGACAACAACAACCGCCTCGGCTGGGAGGTGTCCCGCTGGAGGCTCCTCCATCGGGACACCTCCCAGCACACCAGGATGACGCCCTGGGTCCACTAGAGAGGGACAGGCACCCGGTTCATCATGAACGGCGCCAACCACCGCATGGACGGTCCTTCCACCTTTCCGTTCCCCACCATGGGGGGCTCCTGGGCGGAGCACTTCGACCTGATCACCGACCTGCCCGGCCGGGGCGACACGGTCGTCGGCAACGACGTGTGGTTCGGCCACGGCGCCACGGTCATGCCCGGTGTACGCATCGGTCACGGCGCGATCATCGCCGCCGGCGCCGTGGTCACCGGAGACGTCCCCGACTACGGCATCGTCGGCGGCAACCCGGCCCGGCTCATCCGCACCCGCTACGACGCTGCGGACATCGCCCGGCTCCTCGCCGTGGCGTGGTGGGACTGGCCCCTGCAGTCCATCACCAGGCAGGTACGGACGATCATGTCGGGGACCGTCGCCGACCTGGAGGAGGCCGCCGCGCAGATCGACCAGCCCTGACACCGCGTCCTCGCCACACCGCCCGCATCCGTCCCGCGCCAGAAAACGAGTGATCGCCCATGTCCCGTCGCCGCGCCCATATCGCGATGGTCGGCGTCCCCATCGTCAGCCATGTCCTACCCAGCCTGGCGCTCATCCGTGAGCTGGTGGCCCGCGGGCACCGAGTCACCTACGCCAACGACCCGTTCGTGGCCGACCGGATCGAATCCGCCGGCGCGGAGCTGGTGCCGTGCACCTCCACGCTGCCCTTCGCGGACAACGACTGGCCTGCCGATCCCATCGCCGCGGCGAGCCTCTTCCTCGACGACGCCGTCCAGGCGCTCCCGCAACTGCGCGCCGCCTACGACGACGACCCGGCCGACCTGTACCTCTACGACATCGGCGCGTATGCCGCACGCGCCCTCGCCGAAGCGCACGGCCGTACCTTCCTGCAGCTGTCCCCGACATTCGTCGCCTGGGATGGCTACCAGGAGGAAGTCGCGGCCCATCTGCGGAAGCTGCCGGGCGCCGACGCATACCGGGACAGGTTCGCACGGTGGCTCGCCGACTGCGGTGCGACCACCACGGACGTGGACACGTTCTCCGGCCCACCCGCCCGGGCCCTCGCCCTGATCCCGCGGGCGATGCAGCCGCACGCCGATCGAGTCGACACCGACACGGTGACCTTCGTCGGCCCCTGCTTCGACACTCGAGCGGACACGGACGGCTGGACCCGCCCGGCGTCCGCGGACCACGTGCTGCTGATCTCGCTCGGCTCCGCCTACACGCGCCGGCCCGCGTTCTACCGCCAATGCCTCGCGGCCTTCGGTGACTTGCCCGGCTGGCACGTCGTACTCCAGATCGGCAAGTACACCGACCCTGAGGAACTCGGCACCATCCCGCCCAACGTCGAAGTGCACTCCTGGATCCCGCAGCGGGCGATCCTGGAACAGGCCGACGCCTTCGTCACCCACGCCGGCATGGGCGGCTGCGGCGAAGGGCTCCTCGCCGGCGTTCCCGTGATCGCCGTGCCGCAGGGAGCCGAGCAGTTCATGAACGCCGACCGGCTCGTGGAACTCGGCGTCGCCCGCCGCGTGGACACCGCTGACGCCACCGCCGAGGCCCTTCACGCGGCGCTGAACGAACTGGTCACAGATCCGGAACGCGTCAACCGGTCCAAGCAGCTGCAGGCCGCCGCCCGAGCTGAGGGCGGCACCCCGCGCGCCGCCGACCTCATCGAGAACATGCTGGCCGCCGCCGAGGGTCCCGCGCTCTGAGCACTGCCGCTCCCTGCCCCGGCTGGCGCCGTCCTCATCCGAGGGCCTGTACCTGCAGTACAGGCGCGGGGAAGATCACCGCCAAGGTCGGGGCCGCGGAGTGGATTCAGAAGATGTACGCGCAGCGCCCCCCGCTCCGAACCGCGCACGGCATCACCGTCGGTCCCGACGGCGCCCTGCCACCTGAGACTGACTGCATGCACCTGCCAGTACCCTGCCACCGGCTTGCCCGGCGCTGGCCGCCCTCGTGGTCGGGGTGGGCGCGTCGGGCGCTGGCCTGCGGTCGGTGTGCCGTCATCACCGTGTCTCCCTCATGCCGGACCAACCTGGTCGGGTCGTTGATCGAGGGAGCAGCGTGCAGGGGCAACCCTTGTCCGTGGTCTGACGGCGGCGCCAGAGCTCGATGTCGGAGAACTCCACGCCCAGGCCATGCGCTCTGGTGTTGTTGGCGCGGAAGTACATCTGCGCGAGGCCCTCGGCCAGGATCGCCCGGAGCTCGGCCTCGGGGACGCCGGCCTCCTGGGCCGCGAACAGGCGCGCCGCGTACTCCGGAGGCAGCAACTGGTTGAGGAAGCGTCTACGGGTGCGCGTCCGTGATCCTGATGACCTCGTCGAGGCGGTCCAGGGCGGCTTGCAGGTCGTCGACCTTGGCCTGGATGCGGTCGCGCTCGGCGCGCAGCATGGCTCGCTGCTCGGCGTCGGTGTGCCCGGAGTCCCAGCACGGAAGGAGTTCCATGATCCTTCGGCTGGTCAGGCCGGCGGCGTACATCTGCTGGAAGAAGCGCACCAGGGTGACGGTGTCCTGTCGGTAGAGGCGCTGGCCGGACGGGCTGCGCTCCGCGGTGAGCAGCCCCTGCTGTTCGTAGTAGCGCACGGCGCGTACCGAGACGCCGGCGCCCCGCGCCACCTCGCCGATGCGGACCAGCCGCTCGGTCGCGGTCCCCGTGACGGTCATGTTGGTTCCTCTCACTCCGGTCCTGACGACCAGTACTTGCCTCTGACGTTAGCGTCAGGATTTAGCGTGCCGGACATGGATATCAACAACTCGGTTGCCCTTGTCACCGGAGCCAACCGCGGCTTGGGCCGCGCCTTCGCCCAGCGCCTGCTCGAACGGGGCGCCCGCAAGGTCTACGCGACGGCCCGCCGACCGGAGACCGTGGACCTGCCCGGGGTCGAGGTGCTGCCTCTCGACATCGCCCGTCCCGCATCCGTGAGGGCCGCCGCCGAGGCCGCCCGTGACGTCTCGCTGCTCGTCAACAACGCGGGGATCCAGACGGGGACCGACCTGGTGACTGGTTCGCTGGACGCGGTGCGGCACGAGCTGGAGACCAACGTGTTCGGCCACCTGGGAATGATCCGGGAGTTCGCGCCGGTGCTCGCCAGGAACGGCGGGGGCGCGATCGTGAACGTCCTGTCCGCCATGTCGTGGTTCGGGGTCAAGGGCGCCAACGCCTACCACCTGACCAAGGCCGCCGCGTGGGCCATGACCAACGGTGTCCGCCTGGAGCTCGCCGAGCAGGGCACGCTCGTGACGGCGGTCCACCTCGGACTGGCCGACACCGACATGTCCGCGGGCTGGCCCGTGGCCAAGATCGCGCCGTCGGACCTGGCCGACGCGGCGCTCGACGGTGTCGAGGCCGGCTCCGCCGAGGTCCTCGCCGACCAGTGGAGCCGGGACGTCAAGTCCCGGCTCCCGCTGACGCCGGAAGAGTTCAACACCGCGATGGACCGCGCCCTGGCAGCACTGACGGCGGCCTAGCCGCGGTCGGCGAAGAGCGACTCGGGTTTGCGGCGCGGCCGTCCGACCCGGCCGCGGACCGGCGGGATCGCATCGAGGAGGGGCAGGAGTTGGGTGACGTCGTTGCGGTCGCCGCCGGTCAGCAGGGCGGCGAGCGCCGATCCACCTCGTTGCGTCAGCCGTTGTAAGTGGCCGGTGTCAGCGTCGAGGTCGCGGGTGCAGCGAGCGATCGGCGATCGTCATGGTGATCAGGGCGGCGCTGATAGCGACCATGATCCAGGCGATCAGGTGGAGGCCGTGGTCGGTGACGTGGGTGTGGAACACGATGCCGGTGATGGCCGAGGAGGCGATCGAGCCCATGTACGCGAAGGTGCGCAGCAGACCCGAGGCGCTGCCGAGTTCTTGATGGGGAGCTTGGTCGTACAGGGCGGTCTGGTTGCCGGCTGATGCGGCGCCCATCGAGATGCCGAACACGACGGTGATGGCGACGACCAGGCCGGTCCAGGTCGACGAGGTCAGCAGGAGGACGCCCGCCGACCCCGCCAGGCACATCAGTGCGGCGGCGATCAGCGGTCCTCGTATGAGATTGCGTCGCGACACCGGCGAGATGACCAGCGCGGACACCAGGGTCATGGGCAGCAGGAGCAGCCCGGATTCGCTCTCGGACAGGCCACGTACGGTCTCGGCCCATTGCGTGAGGCCGTAGAGCACGATGTAGACGCACAGCATCGCCAGGCCGAAACGCAGATAGGTGCGGGTCAGGGCCCGGTTGGCCGCGAGCAGGCGGACGTCGAGGAAGGGGGTGGTGGCACGCAGTTCCCAGACCGCGAGCGCCGCTCCCGCTGCCACCGCGATGCCCAGCAGGTACCAGTGCACGACGGGCAGGTCGTAGAGGAACACCAGCAGTGCGGTCATCATCGTGGCGAAACCGAGGATGCCCGTCACGTCGAGGGCGGCGGCGACGCCACGCAGGGTGTGGTCGCTGCCGACGGGGTTGTCACGGGGGATCCAGGCCAGTGTCGCGGCAAGGGCGATCAGTGCTACCGGCACGTTGAGGAAGAACACCGATCGCCAGATCAAGGCGCCGACCAGGACGCCGCCGACGGGTAGTCCCAGCGACGCCGTGGCGGTGCCGGCTATCTGTAGTGCGCCGAGGACGTTGCCGGGTGGTTCGTCGAGGCCGGCGTCGTGGGCTCGGCCGCGGATCAGCAGCATCGCTGTCGGGTAGGCGCAGGAGGTGCCGAGGCCGATCAGGACTCTGCTGATGAGCAGGGTGATCAGGTTCTGCGCGAGGCCGCCCACCGTGCCGCCGGCTGCCACCAGCACGGTCCCCGTCAGAAAGACCCGTCGCGGACCGAACACCTGGGCGGCCTTGCCGGCTGTGGGCTGGGCGATGGCGCTGGCCAGATACAGTCCGGTCACCAGGGCTGCGGTCTGCCCGACTCGGACGTGCAGGCCGGCGGCGATCGGTACCAGCGCGGTGGCGATCAGTGAGCTGTTGATCGGGTTCAGTGCGGAGCCGATCAACAGCGGCACGGTGAACCGCCAGGAGAATGGACGCGCAGCGCCGCCCGCCTCGCTCCGGGCGTCTGCGACGACGTCGGACTCCGGCTCAGGCATGGCACGCCCTCCGCTCCTTGGGATGAGAGTCGGTGATCACGGTCGCCGGTCAGAACAGGTCGGCCAGCCGCTCGATCAGCGGCGCCGCGGCGTCGAGAGTCGCGATCTCCTCGGAAGTGAAGGACGTCGCCATCGCCGTTGCCATCCTGTCGGCGACGGCGCTGCGCTCGGAACTCAGCACGGCCCGGCCGGCATCGGTGACCGTGAGCAGCCAGCGACGCCCGTCAGCGGGATCAGCGGTACGGGCCACCAGCCCACGGCCTTCCAGGACCGCGACGGTGGCGCCCATCGCCTGGGGAGTGATCTGCTCACGCCTGGCCAGTGCCGCAGTGGTGACCGGACCCAGCCGTTCGAGCCGCGAGAGGCCCGTCAGCTGCGGGCCCGTCAAATCTCCCTCGCTCAGCGCTTCGTGACTGCGGCGCCTGAACGCGCCGATGCTGATCCGCAGCCGCGTGGCGACCCCGATCAACGCGGGGTCCGGTTCAAAGGTTTCGGTGCGGTCGTCCGATGCTCGCGATGTCACATTAGAAGGCTAGCCTTGCAAGGATAATTTTGCAAGGCTAACCTTCTAATATTGGCAAGCCCCCCGGTGGATCGATCACCCTTCTACCGGCGGGTGGCTGATTGTCTTCCCGTCCGGGCTGGGGCAACGATCGGGCCGGTTCGGCAGTCGTAGGGAGTGACATACATCGGTCTCCTGCGCTCGCCATCAACTGCCTTCGCGCGCGGTGTGGTTGGCAGCAAGGCCTGTCATCCCTGGGAGGATTCATGAGCCGCTTCGCCCGGCCCAAGCCCGTCGGTCGCGCCACAGGCCGCGGTCTCGTGGTGGGGGCCGTCGCCGTCTTGCTGGCGGGGGTCGGCGCCTCGGCCGATGCCGCGTCCGGTACCGCGCCCAGCGGCCCGGTGGTCAGCGGTGCCACCGTCAACTCCGGACATGACGTCATCGTGGGTATCACGCACAACGTGCAGTTCCCGGTCACGGTCACCGGATCGGATGACTCCGGTCTGTCTTTCGCCGATGTCGATCTGAAGGGGCCGCACGGCGGTTTCTACACCACCGATGCGTTCTGCGAGACCGCGACGGCATGCACGACGGGGTTCACCGTCAACGCCCACCCGGCTCCGGGCAGCGACGACCCAGTGGACCTGGCCAACACCAACGCGGGAACATGGTCGGTCGACGCCTTGGTCGACGCCAACGACGGCGATTCCGCCTTTGCCCCCGGCGTGGGGTCCTTCAGCCTCAAGCGTGCCGCGCGGCTCACGGTCAACGCCTCACCGGAACCGGTGGCCAAGGGCGCTCGTATCACCGTCACCGGCAAGCTCGTGCGGGCCAACTGGGACACCTACCGGTATGCGGGATACGCGGGCCAAGCCGTGAAACTCCAGTTCCGCCCGAAGGGAAGCAGCACCTACACCACGGTGGCCACCGTGAACACCAGCGACACCGGCACCCTTCGCACCACGGCCAAGGCAGTCAAGGACGGCTACTGGCGGTGGAGCTTCACCGGCACCAACACCACCGGGCCGGCCAAGGCCACCGGCGACTACGTCGATGTGCGTCCCTGATCCGGCAAGCACCCCGTCCAGCCACAGAGGGGCCCCGCCGCAGGCGGGGCCCCTCTGTGGCTGGATCAGATCAGGCCGGCCCGGACGGCGTATGCGACAAGGTGGGTGCGGTTCCTCAGGTGGAGGCGCTTCATCAGGCCGTGGAAGACATTCTTGATCGTACGCTCGGAATAGGACATTTTCTCCGCAATTTCGGCTTGGCTATAGCCGTCCGCCGCCATCCGCAGTACGTCGATTTCCCGCGCCGAGAGGCCTGAGGGGGCGAGACCGCGGGGGGCCAGGATGTCCCGCTGGATGCGGCTCATATGGTTGAGCAGGCCGCCTTGCAGTTCGGTGGGAAAGCAGGCATGGCCGTCCGCCACGAGACGGATTTTTTCGAGCAGCCGTTGCTGGGTGAACTCGTCTCGGCGCAAGACGGCACGTACGCCCAGCTCGATCGCCTCCGAGTAGTCGGCTTGCCAGGTGTTGTCGGAGATGAGGAGGAACCCGGACAGCGGCTTGCCCAGGCTTCTCAGTAGCTCCATGACAGCGGGGTCCACTCGCTGCTCGGACACGACGGTCACGTCGGCTGCCGCGCCCGTTGCGGGGCTGGTCAGGGCCAAGCCTGGTGTTCCTGCCAGCGATCCGATCAGTCCGAGGAGCGTGAGGGCGTCCTCCGCGTGCACGGCTACTCGAACTACCCGCATGAAATTCTCTCAATGCTGGAACGGCCGACCGCGTTTGAAAGCGGTGTCTCTCAACATGACATCCGCGGAGGGGAAGCTACAAGACCATCAAGCCCGGACTAAATCAACCGAATCCCGGAATAAATCACGCCGCCGACATCAGCGCCGGCCGTTGGGCGGCGCACCCTGGCTTACGGTGGCGCCATGAGCGATCACTCCGAAGCGCCTGTCATGCCCGTCGAGGCCTATGAACCCCCCTACTACGTGGCTGTCTTCACCACAGTGCGGGCCCAGGACCAGAGCGGCTACAGCGAGACCAACGCACGCATGGAGGACCTGGTGAAGGACGTCCCTGGGTTCCTGGGGATGGACCACGCGCAGACTCCTGGCGGGCTGGGCATCACCGTCGGGTACTTCCGCGACGCCGACGCCCTCGCGGAGTGGCGGAGCAACGCCGAGCACCGCGCGGCGCAGAAGCGCGGGCAGGCCGAGTGGTACCGGAGCTACACGCTGCATGTGGCGAAAGTGGAGCGGAGCCACGGGTTCACGCGAGCGTAGGCCGGGATCAGGCCACGTACGAGTGTTGTATAGTAGATCTTGAGTTCGCCGCCCAAGGGCGGGCAGGGCTCAGTGCGTTGGTGGTCCAAGGAAAGACGTCCCGCTTCCTGCGGGGAAATGCAGGTGCAAGGCCTGCCCGGCGCTCCGACACAGGATCCCGTCCCCGGGTTACCGGGGGCGGGATCCTTTTGTGTGACGGGGCCCAGAGGGGCGATACTGAGAGGCATGTCCGTGTCCCTCACGTCCTCGGCGCCGAACGCATACGAGATGCTGCGTGAGCAGTACGCTCGGCGGCTCCCCGCGTCGCTGGAGGAGCTCGCCGGTCCGTCGGCCGGCACGGTGGATCTGCCTTTGCACGTCGTCTGGTCCGGCCGCCGCTCCTATGGGCTCGGCCAGCCTCGGTCGCGGATGAGTCTGTACCGCACCGTACTGGCTGAAGGGCAGCGTCAGGACCTGGTCGCCTTCCTCAGCCGCGATCTGCTCATCGCCCAGTGGCCCGTCCTGCGCACGCTGGTCAGCCGTCCCCTCCGGGACGCCTGGGAGGACCGCTTCCCAGAGCTGCCCGCGAACTAGGCCGCCGCTGCCGCGTGAACCTCACCGAACTGCACCGTCGTCTTCTGGCCGACGTCCTCGACATCGGGACCCCGTACCCGCTGGTGATCACCGGTGGGTACGCGGTCCAGGCTCACGGCCTGGTCGACCGCCTGTCCCAGGACGTCGACGTAGCCACCGAGAACCCGGCGCCGATCGGCGAGATCGTCCGCTCCGTGCGTGACGGGCTCACGGAGCGTGGCTGGCAGGTCGAACAGATCGAGATCGGGGCGCTTTCGGGCCGGCTCCTCGCCACCGACCCCGGCACGGGCGAGCAGTGCGAGGTCGACGTCCTGAAAGAGGTGCTCTGGCACCCGCCGACGTCCAGCGAGTACGGCCCGGTGCTGTCGCTGGACGACGTGATCGGAACCAAGGTGCGGGCGCTGGCCGACAGAGGTGCGGTGCGCGATCTGATCGACGTCCACGCCGCCTCCCAGCACCGGTCCAAGGCCGATCTCGAGAACCTCGGTCGACGTCACGCGCGGTTCGAATTCAGTCTGGGAGACCTACACGACCGTCTCACCGGCGCCGAGTGGTGGGATGACCAGGACTACGCCGACTACGGCCTCCAGCCCGATCAGATCGGTGCCCTGCGGGCGTGGGCTCTGGAGTGGGCCACCGAGATCGGAGCACGTCTGCAGAGTCAGGAGGACCCCGACGATCTCTGATCCAGGCTCCGCTTCGCGGGGGTGGGGCAGGGCTGTAGAAGGTGTACAGTAGATCTTGAGTTCGCCGCTCAAGAGCGGGCAGGGCTCAGTGCGTTGGTGGTCCAAGGAAAGACGTCCCGCTTCCTGCGGGGAAATGCAGGTGCAAGGCCTGCCCGGCGCTCCACAGAGAAACCCCGCCCCCGGGTTACCGGAGGCGGGGTTTTCGGGTTGTGCGGGAGCAGGCGGAGGTCTCTGCCGGCTCAGCTGGTCGGAGTCGCCTGGTGGAAGTACAGGCGCCAGCCTGTGTCTGCCAGTCGCCACACGGAGCTCCGCCAGGCACGGCGGCCCTGGTGGTCGGCGAAGTACGTCAGGTGGACGATGCCGGGGGCCAGGACGACCCCGGACATCTGGCTGACCTCCACCGGGGACTCCGGTGACACCGTGCCGGAGCCGGTCACCGAGAGGATGGACTCGACGTCCCACCGGCGGCCCGATGCGCCGAACTCGGTGAAGTCCGGGTCCAGCAGCTCCAGTACGAGGGTTGAGGAGGCGCGCACTTCGGGATCGAGCAGGCGTAGTTCCGCGTCCATGGCCGCTTGTACGGCGTGCTCGCTCTCACCGTTGCGCGGGGAGTCGGTCATCCGAGTGCGGGGGTCATCGCGACGGTCGCCGCGAAGGCGCTGGTGTCGTTCTGGGTGGCTTCCATGCGGACGAGCGCGGGGCCGTTCGCGGGGGTCGGGGTCGGGGCGTGGTCGATCCAGCAGGGGGCGTCGAACTCGACGTACTGGGTGAAGACGGCGTCGAGGCCCGTCGCGAGCATGGGGCGTGGGTGGACCGTGGCGTGGGCGGTCTGGCGGGCGGCTTCGAGGAGCAGCATGCCCGGTGCGTGGTCGACGGGGTGGTCGAAGAGTATGGGGTGGGAGAGGTCGGTTCGCAGTTGGGTGCGCAGGGGTGACGGGGTGGGGGACAGGACGACGTCGGCGGGGTGGGTGCGGGCGACTCGGGCCGGTGCCATGGGGGGTGCGAGGGGGAGGGTGTGCCGTGCGGCCTGTGCGGTGTCGGCGTAGGGGCCCCGCAGGCGGCGGTAGACGGCGGGGGGCAGGCTGCAGAACCTGGACTCCGCCACGCCCAGGGGGCGGCCGTCGATGAACAGGTCGACCTGCATGCGCAGGGAGGAGAGCCGGCCGCCGCGGCGGATGACCTCGGAGCAGGTGGTCCGCATGTCGATGTGCGCGTCCGCTCCGGTGAACGTCAGGGCGACGGGGTCGACTTCGTAGCGGAAGCTGCTCCATGTCTGGCGGTGCCCGAAGGGCACTCCGTAGGCGACGTGGCTGAGCAGCGGCACGGTCTGGCGGACCGACTCGGCGATGAGCAGCGGGTCGTGGAAGCCGCTCTGCGGGCCGTAGAAGGGGTGCTCGGACGGCCACCGGGCGGTGATGTGGTAGCGGTCGGCCCCGGTCGGGGACAGCCCGGTCAGCAGCACTTCGGACGCGGCCGTCTTGTGCACGTACTGACGGGTGACGAAGGCGGCGGACGGACGCACTATGACCCTCGGCGCCAGGGCAGTCACGAGCATGCTGATCCCCCCAGGGATGTGGTTGACCTTGCGTGACGTGCGGGATGCGGCAGGAACAGGTGCCATCGACAATATAGAGAGCGCTCGTTTTGTTTTTCCTCCAATAAAAGGTAAAGGTGAGGTTTGACATCGGTCAAGGATCGGGATCATGGATCCTGGCAAATGGTGTTTTTACGGGCAAGCGGACTTGATTATTCCTTGAGTGCCAGCTGATTCGGCAGCGAAGACTCGATATCGTAAAGAGTGTTCGGTTTCGCTAGGAGGTGCTCGTGGCTCGTCAGGCAAAACAGGAACGGGGAGTGCAGACTCGGAATGTCTTGCTCCGGGCGGCGGCGGAGGTATTCGACGAGTCCGGTTTCGCCGGCGCGAGCATCAAGGACATCCTGCGGCGAGCCGAGCTCACAGCCGGGGCCCTGTACTTCCACTTCGAGTCGAAGGAACAGCTCGCACGCGCGGTCATGAACGCGCAGCCCGAGTCGATCGTCCCGTGGCTGGAGTCCGAGGGCCTTCAGCGGCTCGTCGACATCACCCTGGCCTGGTCCCAGCAGCTGAGGGCGGATCCGCTGCTGCGGGCGGGCGTGCGACTCACCAGTGAACAGGGCTCGTTCGGCATGCGGGACGCCAAGCCCTACCAGGACTGGGGCAGGATAATGGCCGACTGTCTGCGAGTCGCGGCCGCCAAGGGCGAGTTGCAGGCAGGCGTCGATCCCGAAGAACTCGCCGAGTTCGTCGTCGAGGCCTGCACGGGCATGCAGACCTACTCCGCCGTGGCGAGCGAGGGGCGGTCGGATCTGGGGGACCGGGTGGTGCGGATGTGGCGGCTGCTGCTTCCGGGGATCGCCGTGCCGGCCGTCATCGCCCGGACCGAGGTGAACGAGGCACGCGCGAAGGACATCTTGCAGGCCGCGACGTCCGCGGCGTTCGGCCGGGAGCAGGGCAGCGCCGTGAACGACTGACGGCCGGCACCGGCGAGCGCAGCGACCACCGCGAGATCCATATCCCATCCGTATCCCACTGGGGAGAAGACATGGTCCACGGTCCGAGACACCTGCGCCTCGGCGCGGTCAACATCGACGGCGTCATGCTCAACGACACCTTCAGCCCGGTCATCCACCACTTCCTGGTGAGCCGCGGCTGCGCCTACACCGCCGAGATCGAGCGGAGCATCTTCTCCCGGCCCCGCTCGGTCGCGGGCCGGTTGCTCGCCGAGGCGATCGACGAGCCCATGACGGGCGAGGAGGCGCTCGAGGCGTACTTCGAGGAGCGCGCGCGGTACGTGGCGGAGCACCCGGTGCGGGTGAACGACGGGGCGCTCGAACTCGTCGGCAGGCTGCGGGAGTCGGGGCTGCGCACGGTCTGCTACGGAGGTCTCGACAAGAGCCACTTCGACAGGTTCCTCGGCGAGCACGCCGACCTGTTCGACGAGCCGGGCTACATCTGCACCGACGCGTTCCGGCCGGGTCTGCACGAGATCGCCACCGAGTACTTCGGCCTCACGTACGACCAGGTGCTGGTGATCGACGACGTCGCGACGGTCGCGGAGGCGGCCAGAGCGCTGGGGATGCCGTTCATCGGGCATCCGAGCCGCTTCGAGCACAGCTTCCAGCGGCAGTTGATGCGCGAGGCCGGGGTCGGGGCGGGGCATCTGGTGGACTCGTTGCACGCCATCGACGAAGAGCTGCTGCGGTCGGTCGACGCCGAGGCCGCCGCCGGCGCCGTGTGGGCGGTCTGAGCGGCCACCGTGACGTGGCGAGGGGGGAGTTGACCCATGGGTGACGAGCGCAGGCTGCTGAGCGGCAGGGTGGCCATGATCACCGGGGCGTCGAGCGGGATCGGTGCGGCCGCCGCCCGGCTGTTCGCCGACGAGGGGGCGGCCGTGGTCCTCATGGCCCGCCGGAAGGAGCGGCTGGCCGCGCTGGTGGAGAGCATCCGGCACGCCGGCGGCCGGGCCGCCGCGGTGGCGGGCGACGTGACCGTGCCGGGCGACGTCGGCCGGGCCGTGGCGACGGCCGTGGACACGTTCGGCAGGCTGGACGCCGCCTTCAACAACGCCGGTTACGCCACGGCGGGAGTCCCCCTCCACGAGGTGGACGCGGAGGCGTACGAGCGGACCATGGACGTCAATGTGCGGGGGGTGTGGAACTGCCTGTACCACCAGATACCGGCGATGCTCGACTCCGGCCGCGGCGGCGCCGTGGTGAACACCTCCAGCGTCGCGGGGCTGAAGGCCACCGGAGCCTCGGCGGCGTACGTCGCCGCGAAGCACGCGGTGATCGGCCTGACGCGGGCGGCGGCGCATGACTACGGGCAACGGGGTATCCGCGTCAACGCACTCGTCGTGGGTGCCACCCGGACCGAGATGATGGACGACGTCATCGCTCAACGGCCCGAGCTGGAGGAGGTCTTCCTCGCCGACTCGGTGCAACGGCGGATGTCGCGGCCCGACGAGGTGGCGCAGGCCGCGGCGTGGCTGTGCAGCGACCGGTCGTCGTTCGTCACGGGGGCCGCGATGGCGGTCGACGGCGGTTCGACCGCCGTGTAGGTCTCGCGGGCGCACCGCGTGGGCGCACCGCGTCCCGGCGCGGTGCGCCCACGCGGTGCGGCGCCCCCCAACATCCCTTTTCGGTAGCTAGAAGGCGGTTGTCCGAAAGTAAAGCATAGCGAACGATCGTTTTGCTAAGACAAGGCGGTGGTGGCATCTTCTGTACGAGGTTGATCACTGAGGAGGAGATGTATGGGGCAGCAGGAGCGAGCCGTGCGTACGCGGGCCCGGATCGTCGAGGCGGCGGCGCTCGAGATGGACAGGTCGGGCTACGAGGGGACGAGGCTGTCCCGTGTCTGTGAGGTGGCGGATGCGTCCATGGGGGCTCTGACCTTTCATTTTCCGTCCAAGAGGGCGCTGGCCGAGGCGGTGCGGGAAGAGGGCGAGGCGAGCGTCGCCGCGGTGCTGGACCGGACGCTGTCGGCCGACACGTCGCGGCTGCGCGCCGCGATCGACGTGACCGTGGCGCTCGCGGAGCTCCTTGAGCGGGACGTCGCCGTCCGTGCCGCGGCGCGGGTCGCCCGGGAGCAGCCGGAGGTGACGGAACAGTGGTCGCGATCCTGGTTGCCCACCGTGCGTGACCTGCTGGAACGGGCGCGGGCGGATGGTCAGTTGGGGTCGGTGGGCTGTCCGGAGACGCTCGCCGCCCTGGTCGTGTATCTGCTCGCCGGTGTGGAGTCGACGGTCCGGACGGACGATGTGGCGAGGGTCTGCGGCACCGAGAGCCTCGCCGACCAGGTGGAACTGATGTGGCAGTTGGTTCTGCGGGGTGTCGCGGCCCGGTGAGCGCCGGCGGCAGCCGCCATTCCGTACTAGAAAAACATAGCGAACGTTCTGTATGGTGTGGTGAGCCCGGAACGACTGCCCTCGGAATAGATGGTGTGAGCTGACGGATGAACATCAAGCATCTCAGCGCGTTCCTGACGGTCGCCGAGTACCGCAGCTTCACGCAGGCGGCCCGCATCCTCGGACTCGCCCAGCCGACGGTCACCGCCCGCATCAAGTCCCTCGAGCAGACGCTCGAGACACCGCTGCTGCACCGCACGGCCGGCGGAGCCCGGCTCACTCCCGCGGGGCGCCGGCTCCACCGCTACGCGCGCCGCATCGTCCAACTGAGCGAGCTGGCGCAGCAGTCGGTGTCCGGGCCGGCCGACGCCCCGGAGACGCTGGTGATCGGGGCCGCCGAATGCATCGTCACCTACCGCCTGGTCCCGCTCATCGAGTACCTGCACCTCAGGCACCATGAGCTCGACCTGTCGCTGCGCACGCTGGACGACGACCCGGTGCGGCTCGTACGGGAGGAACAGGTCGACTGCGCGTTCTTCATCGGCCCGCGCACCGCGGCCGCCGACGTGAACCACCTCGTGCTGCGCCCCGAGACCATGAGTCTGGTGACCCACCCCTCGCATCCCCTGGCCGGCCGGCCGGTGCGGTCCACCGCCGACCTCGCCTCCCACACGGTGGCCTGCGCCCATCGGGGGAGCGGCTACCAGCGCGGCTTCGAGACGGCGTTGGCCGAGGCGGGTGCCGCGGTTCGCGGGATCCTCGTCCTCGGCTCCGTCGACGCGGTCAAGCGCAGCGTCGGCGAGGGCATCGGCATGGCGCTGCTGCCCACCGTGGCCGTCGCGCAGGAGCTGCGGCGGGGGCAGTTGCGGTGCGTGGACTGGCGGCCGCCGTTCGCCGTGTACTCCCAGTGCGTCTGGCGTCGTGGCCTCGGCGACGACTCGGTGTTCCACACGGTGCTCGGCACGGCCCGGCAGGTGATGGCCGAGTCGGACGCGGCCGCCGAGCCGGCGCCGCAGGCGGTCGGCTGACCATGCGGCCGCGGCCGGTCGCCCGCCCCAATGCGCGGGGCGCGGGACACCCACGGCCGACGGCCGGGCCCCCTCGCGGGGAACCCGGCCGTGGTCTCTCCTGTCCAGGGCCTGTCCGGCGGATCCGGCCGCAGGAAATGCGCGGTGCCTCATCGGCACTGGTGAGCGGGGCTTGGGGCGTCCAGCTGCAAGGCGGAGGAGGGCGTCGACGCGATGGGGGTCCCCCCGCGCATGGGGGTCCCCCCGCTCGAGCGAAGCCGAGAGTGGGGGAGAAGCCGAGCGTGGGGGAGTCGGCAACCGACGACAACGCCGCAGATGGGCGTGCCAAGCCCCGCGTCTGCGGCCTGATCCGCCGGACAGGCCCTGGCGGATCAGGCCGCCGCGGTCGGTGCGGACAGCAGGGTGGTCAGGGCCCCGCGGTCCACCTTGCCGTTGGCGTTGAGCGGCAGCGCGTCCAGCGCGGTGAGGCTGTTCGGAACCATGTAGGCGGGCAGCCGCTCGCGCAGGCCTGCGAGCAGGCCCTCCGTGTCCCGGGTGGAGCCGGTGTACACGGCCGCGAGCTCCACCTCGCCGTCCGGCCGGTGCAGGGCGGCCACGACGGCCTCCGTGACGCCGGTCCGGGCGAGCAGGGCGGACTCGATCTCGCCGAGTTCGACCCGATAGCCGCGGATCTTGAGCTGGTGGTCGAGTCGCCCGAGGTGGACGAGCTCCCCGTCGAGCGTGGTCACCCGGTCGCCGGTGCGGTACCAGTGTGCGGACGTCAGCGGCCGCGAACCGTCGTAGGGGACGGCCCGGTCGCCGTCGAAGGACAGGAACCTGCCGATGTCGTCGGCCGGGTCCAGATAGCCGGGGAAGCGCTGCGAGCCACGCACGCACAGCTCGCCGTCGGGGGCCGGGCGACCGTCCTCGTCGACGACGAGGTGCTCCTGACCGGGGTAGGGGGTGCCGATGGGCACCGTGCCGTTGGCCGGCCGGGGCCAGTCCTCCTCGCGGGCGGGCAGCCTGAACTCCGTCCACGTCACGGTCATCTCGGTGGGGCCGTAGATGTTCTCGAGGATGGAACCGGGGGCCGCGGCCCGCCAGGCCTCGGCGTGGTTCAGCATCAGGGCCTCGCCGCAGAACAGGCTCCAGCGCAGCGTCGGCATGGAACCGGGCTTCAGGGCACGCAGCCGCAGCGCGATGGACGCCACGGACGGGACGGAGTTCCAGTGGGTGATGCGCTGCCGGTTCACGAACCGCACCGGCGACAGCAGGTCCTTGCGGCTGGGCACGACGAGGGTGGCGCCGGAGCCCCACGCGGCGAACATGTCGTACACCGACGGGTCGAAGGTCAGGTCGAAGGTCTGGGAGACACGGGCGCCCGGCCCCAGTTCGTAGCGCGCGATGACATGGCTCAGATAGGCCGAGACGTTGCGGTGCGCGATGGGTACGCCCTTGGGCCGGCCCGTCGAGCCGGAGGTGAACAGGATGTACGCGAGATCGTCGGGTCCGGCCGTGGACGCCGGGAGTTCGGGTACCGCGCCGGTGCGGAGCGCCGCCATCCGCTCGGTCGACAGCCGTACGACCGGGACGGGCAGGTCCGCGTGGCCCGGCGCGTCCTCCTCGGCGATCACGAGATCCAGGCGGGCGTCGTGGGCGATCGTGGCGTTGCGGGCGGGCGGGAAGGCCGGGTTGAGCGGAACGACCGTGGCGCCGAGCCGCTGGGCGGCGAGGTATCCCGCGTAGGCGGCCGTGCTGCGGGCCGCCAGCAGGCCCACCCGGGACGGGACACCGCCGTGTCCGGCGACGAGTTCGCCCGCCAGCCGGTGGGCGGTGGCGTCGAGTTCGGCGTAGGTCAGGTGCTCCCCGGCGACTTCGAGTGCGGTCTGCCGGTCGCCGTGCGCGGCGACGGAGGCGGCGAACCAGTCGTACATGGTCCTGGTGGCGTTCATGATGTCCGGTCCTCTTCCGTGACGCGTCGCATGACGCGGGAACAGCTCTCGGCTTCGCGATAAGGAAATCAAATGCATGTTGGAGGCGTCGGGAGGATGGTATTGGCAGTCGGCCGAAAACGGTCAAGAGTGCGTCCGCCGGTGCGCGACCGGCCATAGAGATTCTGAATTCCTTGTTTGTCGTGAGCGCCGGTACGCGAAGACAATTGCCGCTGCCCTCTCTGCCGCGAGCTCTTCTGCGAGCACACGAATCCCCATTCCCGGTGAGGACCCATGACATCGGTACCCGTAGAACTCCCCAGTTCGCCCGCCCAGGAGGCCTTGTGGTGGATTCAGCACCGCGCTGAGCGCAAGGATCTCTACAACCTCACCTGGCGGCTCAGGGTCACGCGGCTCGACCCGGCGGTCCTGGCCGTCGCCTGGCAGCTCGTCGTGGACCGGCACGAGGCCCTGCGGACCTCCTTCGCCCGCCGCGGCGACACCGTGGTGCAGCTGGTCCATCACGCCGCCGACGCGGCGCCGCAGGAGGTGGGCTGGAGCCGGCCACCGGCGGACCGCCTGCCCGAGGCGCTGCTCGACGACGTGGCCGCGCGGTTCCACGCGACGCCCTTCGACCTGGAGTCCGTGCCGCTGGCCCGGCTCGCGCACGTCACCGTGGGCGAGGTCGAGGAGGTGCTGATCACCGTGCACCACGCGGTCCTCGACGGCTGGGCGATGCAGCTGGTGGTGGACGACCTGCGGGTCGCGTACGAGGCCGTACGCAACCGTGGGCCGCAGGTGACCGCCACGGAGGTGTTCCGGGAACCGGCCGTGCCGTACCGGGAGTTCGGCAGGCGGGAGCGGAGCGACGCGAAGGCCGCGAGCGACCGCGCGTTCTGGAGCGGACGACTGCGCGGGGTGAAGGCCGCCGCTCTCGCACCGGACCGTGCGGAGCGGCCGGCGGGCCGTTCGTCCGGGGCGGGACTGCGGCACCGGCTTTCCGGTGGTGCCCAGGCGGCCGTCGCGGAGATCGCCCAGCGGGTCGGCTGCACCGCCTTCGCGGTGCAGCTCGCCGCGGTCCGTACGGTGCTGGCGCGGGGCGGGGCGGTGGGGCGGACCGCGCTGGGTGTCGTCGTCGCGAACCGGCTGACCGCCGAGGACCAGCGGCGGGTCGGCTACTGCGCCAACACCGTGCTCCTGGCGGACGAGGTCGCCGCCGACGAAGGCTTCGACGACGTGGTCGCCCGCGCCCGGGACGGCCTGTGGGAGAGCCTGCCCTACCAACACGTCGGCTTCTCCGAGGTGTTCGCCGAGCTGTCCGCCGAGGACCGGGCGGCGCTCGGTTCGACACACCCCGTGCTGGTCACCCATCACGGGGGCATCGGCTCCGGGCTGTCGCTCGGCGAAGGACCGGCCCGGCTGCTGCCCAGCCCGTCGACCAGCGCACGCTGCCAGCTCCTCGTCGGGATCTTCGAGGAGGGGGAGCACACCGTCCTGGAGATCGAGTACGACACGAACCAGCTCGGGGAGAGCACCGTACGGGCCTTCCTGAACGACATCGAGAGCGTGCTGACCGCCTCGGCCGCCCCGGGCGGCACCCTGCGCGGCCTCCGCGTGGCCTCACGGGCCGTCGCCGGCTTCCCCGCGCCGCCGCGGGCGGTCCCGGCGGCCGGGCGCACGTCCTCCGCCGGACCGGCCGCCGGACTGCTGGCCGACTGGCAGCGCGTGCTCGGTACGGCCGTGCGCATGGACGACGACTTCTTCGAAGTGGGCGGGTACTCGTTGCAGGTCCTCGAACTCGTCGCCCTGGTGGAGGCGGAGTCGGGCCGGGAGCTGGACATAACGGAATGGCTCGACGAGCCCACACCGCGGCGGATGGCCCAGCTGCTCGCGCCGCACGCCGAGCAGGCCCCGGCCGGCACCCCCGCCACTGTCCGCGGCAGCGGACCCGTGACCATGCGCGGAGGTGCGCCGGGCGGTCCGTATCTGCACCTGGTGCACGGCGCGGGCGTGGGCAGGGTTCCCTACCGTGAGCTGGTCGACGCGCTGCCCGCCGACTGGCGGGTGACCGTCAGCGAGGACAACGGTGCGGGCGGGACGACCGTCGAGGACATGGCGGAGCACTATCTCGAGCCGCTGCTGCGCGCCGAGCGGCTGCCGGATCTGCTCGGCGGCTGGTCCATGGGCGGGCTGCTGGCCCACGCGATGGCGGCCGGGCTCCGGCGACACGGCCAGCCCTGTCCCCCGCTCCTCCTGCTCGACCCGCCCGTCCCCGGCGACTCCTCCGGCGGGGAACGGGACGATCTCGACGCGTTCGCGCGGGCCGCGCTGCACGCCGCGGACCCGGCGGTGCGGCCGGACCGGCTGCGTCTGGGGCGCCGGGCCGACCGCGGGATCGACACGCTGGCCGCGCTGCTGCGCGCCACCGTGGGTGAGGCGCCCTCGCAGGCGCTGCACGCCCGGTACGCGCTGCACGCACGGCATGGGGCGGCGATGGCCGGGTATCGGGACGCGGGCGTGGTCGACGTCCCGGCGCTGCTGGTGGCGGCCGATCTGACCGACGACGACGTGGCACGCTGGCGGCGCCTGTTCACGGGCGAGCCGAGCACGGTGCGGCTGCCCACCGACCACTACGCGCTGCTGCGGGGCGAGCCCGTCCGCCGGGTCGCGCAGCTCGCGGCCACGCTGCTGCCGGTGATGGTGCGCTGAAGGCCGGCGCACGTTCGATCAGGTAGCGATTGGTTCCAGGTAGCGATTCCAGGCAGCGATTGGTTCCAGGCAGCGATTGGTTCGAGTTCGTTCAGACGCCCGGCCGGGGTTTCCCGGCCGGGCGTTTTCGCGTGCCCGGCGTCGTTCAGGCCGGCTCGCCCGTGGCCGCGGCGGCCTGCTTCGCGGAGTGCCGGCGGGCCTTGACGCGGTTGCCGCAGACGCGCATCGAGCACCAGCGACGGCTGCGGTTCTTGGAGACGTCCCAGAAGACCCAGGCGCAGGCGTGCTCGGCGCAGCGCTTGAGCCGGGCCGCGTCACCGGTGATGCGCAGCTCGCTCCAGGCGATCGCGAGGCCGGCCAGGGCCTTTCTGACCGGTGGCAGGTCCGGGGCGGGGGACAGGACGCCGCGGTCGTGGGTGCCGCCGCGGACGGTGATGAGTACGGGCAGCTCGCGCAGTGCCTCGTCGGCTCCGGCGAGGAGCGCCGCGTCGGCGCTGTCGCCGACGTTGACCCCCAGCTCCTCCCGGATGCCGGTGCGCAGGCGCAGGCACAGGGCGTGGTCCTCGGCACTGATCCGGCGGCCGTGGTCGAGCAGCCCGCGGTCGACGAGCCAGCTGGAGAGCGCGCTCGCGCTGTCCAGTTCGTCGGTGCCGAGTTCCACGTCGACGGTGTTGGCGAAGGCCTCGATCAGCTGGGCCGCAGCCGGGGCGTCGAGCATGAGCCACCTCCTCGGAAGGAGGCCAGCCTACACCTGATAACCGGCTAACGGCTTTACCGGGTAGCGAAGTCGGCCCGTCCCGTGTCAGACTCGACCCCTCGGGAATAACCGGTGAAGCCGTTAGGCGGTTAGGGGAAGAGTGATGAGCGACCAAGCCCTCGAGGCCGTGCCCGTGCCTGTGCCCGTGCCCGTGCGAGCGCCGGTGACGGTCGCGGCGGAGCGCGCCGGGCAGCCCACCGCGCGGCGCGGCACGCGGAACACCCTGGTCCTTCTGGCCTTCACCGCGATCACCAACCTCGCGGACGGCGTCACCAAGATCGCCCTGCCGCTCCTCGCCACCCGCGCCTCCGGCTCCCCCGCCCAGGTGTCGCTGGTGTCGCTCACCCTGTCGCTGCCCTGGCTGCTGGTGGCCCTCCATGTCGGCGTCCTGGTCGACCGCGTCGACCGCAGGCGCCTGCTGTGGGGCGCGAACGCGCTGCGGCTGCTCGCGCTCGGCGCGCTGGTCCAGGTCGCGGCGGCCGACGGCATCACCATCGCCGTGCTCTGTGCCGTCGGCGCGGTGCTCGGCGTGGCCGAGGTCATGGCGCTGACCGCGGCGTCGGCCCTGATCCCGGCCCTGGTCCCGGCGGAGGGCCGGGAGCGCGCGAACGCCTGGATCGCCGGAGCCGAGACGGTGTGCAACGAGTTCTGCGGGCCCTTCGTCGGCGGCCTGCTGCTCGCGGCGGGCACGGGCGTCGCCCTCGGCGTGACGTGGGTGTCCTACCTGGCCGCCGCACTGGTCCTGCTCCTGCTCGCCGGCCGCTTCCGGGCCGCCCGGGACGCCTCGGCGGCGGACGTCGCCGCGAGCGTCAACCAGCAGATCGCCGGCGGGCTCCGCTACCTGTGGCAGCACGTGCTGCTGCGCACCATGTCACTGATCCTGACCGTCCTGTGCGCCTGCTGGGGCGCCTGGCTGGCGCTCATGCCGCTGTTCGCCACCGACGTGATGGAGCTCAGCCCCCGTCAGTACGGGACGCTGCTGAGCGCGCTGGGCGTGGGCGGCCTGGTCGGCGCCCTCGCCGTCACCTGGGTGAACCGGGCTCTCGGGCGCCGCTGGGTGATGTTCGCCGACCTGGTCGGCACCTTCGCGATGATGGCCGTGCCCGCGCTGACCACCAGCCTCTGGGCGGTCGCCGCCGCGGCCTTCGCCGGCGGCATGGGCGGCACGCTGTGGACGGTGAACTCCCGCACGATCGGGCAGCGCCTCGTGCCCGACGCGATGCTCGGCCGCTACAGCGCCGTGAGCCGCCTCTTCAGCTGGGGCGCCATGCCCATCGGGGCCGGCGTGATGGGCCTGCTCGCCGAGTGGCTCGGCCTGCGGCTCGCGTTCATGGTCTTCGCCGCGTCGGTCGCCCTCACCGTCCCCCCCTTCCTGCGGGTCCTGACACGCCCCGCCCTCGCGGAGGTGTTCGGCGAGGAGCGCGCATGACACGCCGCGGCGCGCTCCCCCGCGGGGGGACGTAGCGCGCCCCCACCCGGAGAGGAGGCCGGATCACCGGCCTCCTCTTCGCGTCGGGCCTGCCTTTTCCGAGCGAAGAATTCGATCATCCCCGATCGAGTAATTCAATGGGTCGCTCCGCCGGCGACCGGTCCATCAACTCCCTCGATAACCGCGGCAATCGCCGCTTGACCACTTCTCGGCAATTCCCAATCATCTTTTCAGCGCCATGAAAAGCGACCGTTGCCTGAGGAGTCTGAGTAATGAACCGTACGGACGACATGACCGGCGGCGACATCATTTCGGTGGTCAGGAGGTATGTGCGCGTACCTTTCCACGACCATTCCCTGCTGGCCGAGGTCGGACTGGATTCACTGTCCGTGGTGCGGATCGCCAGTGAGCTGGTCCCCGACCCGGACCAGGAGATAGATCCGACGGGCCTGAGCGCGGTCCGTACGGTCGGAGACCTCCAGCAGTGGCTGCGCGGTCTGCTCCTCCCGGCGGAGAGCGTTCGATGACCGTCGCGCCCCAGCTCGCCACCCTGCCGCTGACCGCGGCCCAGCAGGGTCTGCTCGTCGTGCACGGCACCGTGCCGGTTCCGCACCTGTACAACGTCGTGGCCGAGCTGGAACTGGACCCGGCGCTCGACCCCGGGACGATCCGGTCGGCGCTCACCGCCGTCCTGGCCGTACAGCCCGCGCTGCGTCTCGCCGTGCGCGAACGGCCCACCCCGCACGCGGAACTGGGCGCCGTCCCGGACGAGGCCCCGCTGCCGGTCGCCTCGACGGACGCCGGCCACTTCGCCCGGCGGCGCGCCGAACTGCTGGCGGAACTCGGCGGGCACGCCTTCGACCTGGAGCAACCCCCGCTGCTGCGGGCCGCGCTGCTGCACACCGGCGACCGCTCCCGCTCGACCCTGCTGCTGGTCGTGCACCACCTCGTCTTCGACGGCTTCTCGCTGCGCCAGTTCGTCCGCGACCTCACCTCCGCCGTACGCGGAGACCTCGACGTCGACCGCATGCGCGTCGCCCGCGAACGAGCCCTGTGCCGGGAGCTGGCCGCACAGCTCTCCGCCGCCGACGAGGAGCACGTCGAGCGGGCGGCCGCCGAACTGGCCGACCGGCTGCGCGCGGTGCCCGCCACCGTCCTCAACCCCCGCCCGAACCGGCCCGCCGGCACCGCCTTCGCCGGCGCGCGCCGCGAGCTCCGGCTGTCCCCGGAGCGTTCCAGGGCCCTCGACGAGGTCTGCTCGGGGCTCGGCGTCAGCCCGTTCGTCTTCTTCTCGGCCGTCTACGCGGCACTCCTCGCCCGGCACTCGGCCAACGCGTCGGTGGTGTTCGGCAGCCCGGTGCTGGCCCGCCGCACCCTGGGCTCCCTCGACCTGTGCGGCTTCTTCGTCAACACGCTGCCGCTCATCGTCGACGTCCCCTGGGACCAGCCCTTCGACGTCTTCGTCAAGGAGACGGTCCGGGCCGAGGCGGACCGGGTGAAGAGCAACGCGGCGGTCTCCTTCGACCGCATCGTGCGCCGGGTCGAACCGGACCGCTCGACCAACCGCAACCCCGTCTTCTCCTGCATGCTCGCCATGCAGGACGCCACCGGCACGGAACCCGGCTCCGTCGTCCGCCGGGTGCGTGAGCACGGCAACGGCACCGCGAAGTTCGACCTCTGGCTGGGCGTCACCCCCGGGCCCGACGGCTGGCTGCTCGAACTGGAACACGACCGCGAGCTGCTGCCCGAGCCGCTCGTCTCCGCGCTGGCCGACTCGCTGACCGGCCTGCTGGCAAGGGCCGTCGAACGTCCGGGGACGGTCCTCGCCGAACTCTTCGAGGACGCCTCGCTAGCCGAGTCCCACGCCGATGACGGCTTCTGGCGCCGGCCGCCCCACCCGGACCTGCACCGCTGGGTGCGCGCGGGCATGGCCCGGCGGCCCGACGCGACCGCCGTCGAGGAGGACGGCCGGCGCGTGACCTACGGCGAGCTGGGCGCGCTGGTCCGCGCCGCCGCGACGGGCCTCGCCCGGCACGGTGTCGGCCCCGGCACCGTGGTCGGCCTGACCACGCCGACGCTGGTGGACACGGTCGTGGCCGTCCTGGCCGCACTCGACCGGCGCGCCGTGTTCCTGCCGCTGGACCTGACCCTGCCCGGCGAGCGGCTCGCGTACATGACCGAAAAGGCCGGCTGCCGCCTGGTCGTCGGCCGTGGCGCGGTCGACGGCGCCCGGGTGGTGGCGCTGGGCGAGCTGACCGGGCCGGGCGACGGCGACGTACCGCCGGACCGCGAGCCGGCCGGTGACGCCGGAGGGACGGACGGAGGGACGGACGGAGGGACGGACGGAGGGACGGACGGAGGGACGGACGGGGTGTACGTGATGTTCACCTCCGGCTCCACCGGCCGGCCCAAGGGCGTCCTGATGGACAACGGCCCGCTGCTGAACCTCACCGCCTGGCAGCTCGACGCGCTGGAGATGGACGAGCGCACCCGCTTCCTCCAGTACGCCCCCCTCGGCTTCGACGTCTCCTTCCAGGAGATCCTGCCCACCCTCGTGGCCGGCGGGACCCTGGTCTCCCGCGAGCCCGCCGACCGCAGGGACCTGCCCGCGGTGCTCGCCCGGGTGAGCGCGCTGCGGATCTCCCACGTCTACCTCCCGGTCGCCGCGCTGCGCCCCTTCACCCGGGCCGCCCAGGACGCCGGGGACGACCTGCCGGACCTCAGTCACGTGTGCGTCTCCGGGGAGCAGCTCCTCCTCGACGACGGCATCCGGAACTTCTTCGCCGACCGCCCGCACATCCGTCTGGTCAACCTCTACGGCCCCACCGAGACCCACGCCGTCACCACGCACCGGCTCACCGCCGGCACCCGTCCGTGGCCGGCCCACGTCCCGATCGGCCGCCCGATCACCCATGTGACCGCCCACGTGGTGGACGGCACCGGCCACCTCGCGCCGCTCGGAGTGCCGGGCGAGCTGTACCTCGGCGGTGCCTGCCCGGCGCGGGGGTACGTCAACGACCCCGTGCGCACCGCGGAACGCTTCCTGCCCGATCCGCGCGGCGGGCAGGACGACGCCCGCATGTACCGCACCGGCGACCAGGTGCTGCGCGACGAGCACGGCACGCTGGTCTTCCTGGGCCGCGACGACGACCAGGTCAAGATCCGCGGCTACCGGGTGGAGCTCGGCGAACTGGAGACGGCGGCCGCCGCCCACCCCGGCGTACGCCTCGCGGTGGCCGCCGTCCTCGGGGACGGGGCCGACCGGCGGCTGGTGCTGTTCTTCGTACCGGAGGACGGCCGCTCGCCGCAGCCGGACGACGTACGGCGCCGGGTGGCCGACGCGGTCCCGGGGTACATGGTGCCCTCGCGGGTCTTCGCGGTCGGTGCCGTGCCCACCACCCGCAACGGCAAGGTGGACCGCACGGCCCTCGTGGCGGAGGCGGAACGGGCCGTCCGTGAGGAGGCCCGCTCCGGCACCGGGGCCGTCACCACGGCCGGGAACCCGCTCCAGGCCTGGCTCCAGGAGATGTGGGGGCAGTTGCTCGGCCGCACCGGCATCCCCGTCGACCGCTCGCTCCTGGAGTACGGGGCGCACTCGCTCAACGTGATGACCGCGCGCGCCAGGATCGAGGAACACCACGGCGTGCAGATCCCCCTCCTCGACTTCTTCCGCGACCCCACCATCGGCGCCCAGGCCGAGTGGATCGACAAGGCTCGGGGCGGTGCCTGATGGACGCCCTCGCCCCCGACACGCGCCTGCTCGTCCCGCTCGCGAGGCGGCCGGGCCCGCTGGACAGCCTGCTGATCCACCCGGCGGGCGGCGGGCTCGCCCAGTACCTCGGAGTCGCGAGCCGGCTCGCCCGCCACGGCGGTGTGCACGGCATCCGCGCCGACGGACTGCTGGCCGGTGAGGAACCCGACGACAGCGTCCCGGAGATGACCCGCAGATACCTCGGCCTGGTGGCCGGGCTGCCGCGCCGGCCGAACCTGCTCGTCGGCTGGTCGCTCGGCGGCGTGATCGCCTGGGAGCTGGCCGCCCGGCTGGCGGAGGACGGGCCGGCGCCCGCCGTCGTCCTCATCGACAGCTTCACCGAACGGGAGACCGTCGGCGACGCCGTACGGGCCGACCTGGCGGCCGCCGTCGAACGGTCCGTCAGCGATCTGGGCGGCGGCCGGGACGCGGCACGGGCGCGTGCCACGGCGCTCGCGCACATCCGGGCCAGTGCCGGCCACCGCACCGAGGTCCGGGGCACCGGCCTGGCCCTGCTGATCGCCTGCGCGAGTGCCCACCGCGCGCAGCAGGTCGACCGCTGGCAGCGCCTCGCCGACCGGTTGGCCGTACGCCGTATCGAGTGCGGGCACTTCGAGGTGTTCGAGCCCGCGCACCGGTCCGTCCTGCTCGGGCATCTGGACGAGTTCCTGGGCCGTCTCGCCTTCCTGGACCGTCTCACCACCGCGGCACAGGAGTACGCGCGATGACCGGCCGCGGCCCGCTCGCCGTCGTCACCGGTGGCACCCGCGGCATCGGACTCGCCCTGTCCCGGCGCCTGGTGCGCCTCGGCCACCGCACCGTCGCCCTCTACCGGGCCGACAAGGAAGCGGCCCGGGCGGCCGCCGACGAACACGGCCTGATCGCCGTGCCGGCCGACGTCTCCGACAGCCACTCGGTGCGCGAGGCGGCCCGGCACATCCTCGCCGAGCACGGCACGCCGCGCGTGCTGGTGAACAACGCCGGCATCAACATCGACCGCCCGTTCCTCGACCTCACGGCGTCCGACTGGCAGCGCGTCCTGGACACCAATCTGTCCGGGCCCTTCCACCTCACCCAGGCGTTCGCCCCGGCGATGCTCGCCGCGGGGGACGGCACGGTCGTCAACATCGGTGCCACCACGGGCATCCGCCCCCGGGCCGACGGCGTCAACTACGCCGCGGCCAAGGCGGGTCTGCTCCAGCTCACCAAGTGCCTGGCCCTGGAGCTGGCGCCCACCGTCCGGGTCAACTGCCTGATCCCCGGAATGACCGAGACCGAGGAGCTCGTCACCCGGTTCCGGCTGAACGAACCCCGAAACCGCGCCGCCGTCCTGTCCGAGATCCCGCAGCGACGCATCGGCTCCACCGACGACATCGCCGACGCCCTCGAGTACCTCGTGGGCCCGCTCAGTGGCTATGTCACCGGCCAGAAGCTGATCGTCGACGGCGGCCAGTTCATGTGGTAGGAGATCATGACCGACGCAGTACTGACATCCGCGCGTGCCGCCCTGGCGGCCGCACCACCGACCGGCGATCCGGCGTACGAACGCTACTGCCGTGAACTCGCCAAGCGCCTGGCCGACCACTGGCCGGCGGTCCTCGCCGCCAACGCCGAGGACCTGGCCCGCGCCGAACAGCGCGGCCTGTCACCCGTCCTGCTCGACCGGCTGCGGTTGACCGACGCCCACCTCGGCGGGCTGGAGCGGCTCACCGACGCCGTCCTCGGCGAACTGGCCGAAGTGACCGCCCGCGACCCCGGGGTCCCCGTGGGCGACTGGGGGGTGCGGCTGCGCGTCCCCAAGCCGCTCGGCGTGGTGTTCATGGTGTACGAGGCGCGTCCCACGGTCACCGTGGAGGGCGCCCTGCTGCCCGTCGCGGTGGGCAACGCCGTGCTGTTGCGCGGCGGGAAGGAGATCGCCCGCACCAACGAGGCGCTGTCCGCCGTGGCACGCGAGGCCCTGGAGGCCGCCGGGCTCCCGGGCCACCTGGTCACCGTCCTCGACGACCCCGACCGGGCGCAGCTGCGGGCCCTGCTCAAGCGGTCCGACGCCGTCGACGTGCTGATCCCGCGCGGCAGCCCCTCCCTCATCGACCACTGCCGCGGCACCTCCTCGATCCCGGTGATCGCCAGCGGCGGCGGAGTCAACCACGTCTACGTGCACCGCAGCGCCGACCTGGAGCTCGCCGCGGAGGTCGCCCTCGACAGCAAGCTGCCGGAGCCGACCGCCTGCAACACCGCCGAGATGATGCTCGTCGACGCCGAGGTCGCCGAGGACCTCGTGACCGCGATGCTGCGCGCCGCCGAGCGCGGCGACCGGCAGGTGACCGTACGGCTCGACCCGCGGGTGCCGCGGCCCGGTGGAGAGGCCGGCGGCGGCCGGCCCTGGCGGATCGAGGAGCTGCGGGAGCACGACCTCGGCCGGGAGTTCCTCGACGCCACGATCGGTGTGCGCGCGGTCGAGGGCCTGGACGAGGCCGTGGCCCACATCCGGCGGCACGGCTCCGGGCACACCGAGGGCGTACTCGCCGGGGACGACGACGTGAGCGAGGAGTTCACCCGCCGGGTCGACGCCGCGGCGATCGTCGTCAACGGTTCCCTGCGCCTGCACGACGGCCCCACGCTCGGCCTCGGCTCCGAGATCTCCATCAGCACCGGCCGCATGCACGTGCGCGGCCCGGTCACCCTCGGCTCGCTCGTCACCCACAGCTGGGTCGTCGAGGCGCACGGCACGCTGCGCAGCCCGCTCACCGAACCCCGTCCCTGACCCCGGACCTTCCACGGAGGAAACATGATCACCGGACTTGACCGCACCGCGGTCACCGAGTCCGTCAAGCGCGTGGTCATCGCCGAGTCGCGGCTGTCCCTGCGGCCCGCCGACATCGACGACCACGAACCGCTCAACGGAGAGATCCTGCGCGTCAACTCGCTGGGATTCGTAGGCATGCTGGTGCGCCTGGAGGACGAACTCGACATCGTCCTCCCCGACGACCTGTTCGTCGGGCGCAGCTTCCAGACCGTCCACGACCTGATCGAGATCGTCCTGTCCGGGGCGGAGGCGTCCCGGTGAGCGGCACCGGTCTGCCGGCCCGCTGGCGCAGTGTCCTGCCACGTCTGGACGAGCAGCTGCCCCCGGACCGCAGCGGGCGGGCCGCGGGCGGCAGCGTCCAGGTCAACCTGCCGATGGAGCTGGTGCGGCAGAGCGTGCAGCTGAAGGAGTACTGGGAGATCCCGGCCGAGGTCGCCGACGCCTACCGGGCGTTCCGCCCCACGCCGCTGTGGCGGGCCGAGCGCTTCGAGCGCGCGGTCGGGGCACGGGTGCCGGTCTACGTGAAGTACGAGGGCGGCAACATCTCCGGGAGCCACAAGCTCAACACGGCCCTCGCGCAGGCCTACTACTACGCGCGGGCCGGCGTGCGGGAGCTCGTCAGCGGCACCGGCGCCGGACAGTGGGGCACCGCCCTGGCCGCGGCCTGCGCGCTGTTCGGCATGAAGTGCACGGTCTTCATGGTCGGCGGGAGTCTGCGCCGCAAGCCGTACCGGGGCACGCTGATGCGGACCCTCGGCGCCACCGTGCACGCGAGTCCCAGCCCGCTGACCGACGTGGCCCGGCGGAGCGAGGCCGGCGTCAACAGCCTGTCGCTGGCCATCGGCGAGGCGGTGGAGTACGCCGCCCGCACCGAGGGCGCGGCGTTCTGCATCGGCAGCGGAGAGACGTACAGCATCCTGCACCAGTCGGTGATCGGCCTGGAGGCCGCCGACCAGCTCGCCGGCCTCGACGCGTCGGTCGACGCGGTGGTGGGCTGTGTGGGCGCGGGCTCCAACTTCGGCGGGATCGCGCTGCCGTTCTTCTCGGCCGCGGCCGCCGCGGGCGCCGAGCCGCCGCTGCTGGTGGCCGCCGAGTCCAGTACGACGCCCAAGCTGACCCGCGGGACGTACGCCTACGACCACACGGACGCCACCGGCACCGGGCCGATGGAGGCCATGTACACCATCGGCAGCTCCTACCCGATCCCCGACTCGCACTCGGCCGGGCTGCGTTTCCACGGCGCCGCGAAGGTGCTCTCCGCGATGCGTCACCGCGACCAGATCGCGGCCACCGCCGTCGGCCAGGTCGAGGCGCTCGACGCGGGGCGTCGCTTCACCCGCAGCGAGATGGTGCTGCCCGCCCCGGAGTCCGGCCACGCGCTGGCCGCGGCCGCGCGCCTGGCCGGTGCCGGAGCCGAGGGGAACAACGGCCCGCTGCGCGCCGAGAAGGGCGTGGTGGTGTGCGTCAGCGGCCACGGCTACCTCGACCTGGGGGCCTACCAGCAGTTGCTGGACGGCGAGTTGAGCAACGACAGGCCCGACCCGGAGGCGCTGGGCCGCGCCATGGGGGACCTGGAGCGGGTGGCGCAGCTCGCGGGTGCGGGAGCCGGCCATGAACGCTGACGTCGCACCCGGAACCGTGGAATGGCAGTTGTTCGACTGCGTCCAGGTCAATCTGGCGGTCCTGGCCGACCGCTGGCACGGCCCGGGAACCCATCTGGACCTGGGTGCCGTCCTGCGCTTCCGTCCGGTGCCGGGGCCGGACGGGCTGCCCACGGTGGAACGTTCCGCCGCCGACCAGCTCACCGAGACGGCCCACCGCCTCGGGCTCACCGTCCTGGACCTCCGGACGACCCGGCCGGGCGAGGCGGTCGCACCGGCCGCGGGCCGCTACCTGGTGGCCGACGCCTACCACCTGCCGTGGGTGCCGTACTTCGGGCGGCGGCACATGGACCACAGCTTCCTGCTGGAGCCGGCCGACGGCACGGGCGCCGTCGTGGTGGACGGCTACCACAACGACACCCCCTGGGGCGGCGCCCGGCCGGTCAGCCGCCCGCTGAGCCGCGCCGAGCTGGCCGCCGCCGTGCCCGGACCGGCCCTGTCCGTCACCCTCGCTCCCGCCGAGACACCCACCGCTCCGGCCGCCGCCGGACTCGACCTGGCCGACGAGGAGGTGGCCGACCGGTACGTCACCGCCTACGCGGAGCACCCCGACCGGCTCGCCGCCCTGGACCGGCTCACCCTGGAGACCTGGCTCCTCGCCCGCTCCCGCAAGCTGCACGCCCGCTTCCTCCACTCCCGTGGCGTGCTCGCCGACGACCCGACGGTCCTCGCGCACGTGCGGGCCTGGGAGCAGCTGGCCGAGAGCGTCTACCTCGGCTACCGCCGCGTCGAGCGCGGCCGGCCCGCGGCCGGGGAGCTGTTCACCCGCCTGGCGGAGCAACTCGGCCGGGACCGCGAGGTGTTCGGCTCCGGAACAGCGGCCCGCGCGCCCGATCCGGTCCCGGCCGACCGGACAGCCGACCGGACGCCCGTGCCCGCCGCGCTCCGGGAGCGGGTCGCGGCCAGCGCCGGCGCCGTGCTGAGGACCGACCCGGCGGCCCTGCTCGGCGGGCAGCCCCTGGCGGACGTACCCGGCTTCACCTCCTTCCGGGTGGTGGAGATCGTCGAACGCCTCGAACGCGAGCTGTCCGTGGAGTTCGTCGCGGACGACCTCGTACCGGAGAACCTTCACCACGTCGACGGCATCTGCCGCATCGTGCTGCGCGCCCTGCCCACCGGCACGACGGCGCCGTCCCCCGCCCGTCCCGTCGCCCGCACCGGAGGGAACTGATGTCCGCCCACCCCGCCCTGCTGCACGAGCTGCTCGACCGGGCCGCCGCCCAGTGGCCCGAGCGGCCCGCCGTCACCAGCGGCGACCACACGCTTCGCTACCGGGAACTCGACGCCGCCTCCCGGCGGCTGGCCGCCTGGCTGCACGCCTGCGGGCTGCGGCGCGGCGACCGGCTCGTGGTCTGCGCGCCGGGTTCCACCGTCCAGCCCGCGCTCGTGTACGCCGCCTCGCGGGCCGGGGTCGCCTTCTCGCTGCTGCACGAACAGGTCCAGGGGATCCAGCTCGACCACGTCCTCGACGACTGCGAGCCCGGCCTGCTCGTCACCGACACCCCGGACTCGCAGTTCGCCGCGCAGCGCCGCGGGGTGCGCACCGCCACCACCCAGGCGGTGGCCGCGGTGGCGTTCGCGGACACGCCCGTGCCGGAGGCTGTCCGGCCCGGTCCCCTCGCGGTCGACCCCGTGTGCCTGATCTACACCTCGGGCACCACCTCGCTGCCGAAGGCCGTCGTCAGCACCCACCAGCAGCTGACGTTCTCCGCCGCGGCCATCCGATCGGTGCTGGACTACCGGGCGGACGACGTCGTCTACAGCCCGCTGCCGCTCTCCTTCGACTACGGCCTGTACCAGCTGTTCGTGTCGGCGCCGGCCGGCGCCCACGTCGTGCTCGGCCGGCCCGCCGAGGTCGGTCCGGCGCTGCTCGGGAACCTGGTCCGCGCGGGCGCCACCGTACTCGCCGCCGTCCCGTCGGTGGCCGACGCCCTGGCCCGGCTGCTGCGCAGGGCGTCCCACGACAGGCCGCCGCTGCGACTGCTCACCAACACCGGGGCGGCGATGCCGGCCGAGACGCTGAAGGCGCTGCGGTCCTCGCTGCCCGGCCTGCGGGTGCAGCTGATGTTCGGCCTGACGGAGTGCAAGCGCGCCACCATCATGCCGCCCGACGGCGACCTGACACGGCCCGGCTCCAGCGGCCGCGCGCTGCCCGGCACCGAGGTCTTCGTCGTCGACGACGACGGCCGCCGCAGGCCCCCCGGTGAGATCGGCGAGATCGTGGTGCGCGGCCCGAACGTCATGGCGGGCTACTGGCGCCGCCCGGCGCTCACCGCGCAGCGCTTCCGCCGCGTGGAGGGTCTCCTGCCGCAACTGCACACCGGTGACTACGGGTGGGTGGACGAGGAGGGATACCTGTACTTCGACGGCCGGCGCGACGACATCTACAAGGAGAACGGTTTCCGCGTCAGCGCCACCGAGGTCGAGGCGGCCGCCCGCCGCATCCCCGGCGTCGGCGCGGCCGCCGTGCTGCCGCCCCAGGACTCCTCCCCCGCCCTGCTGTTCGCGGTCGGCGAGCTGTCGCCCGCCGAGGTGCTCCAGGGCATGCGCGAGCAGATCGAGGAGTTCAAGATCCCGCGCCACTGCAGAATCGTCGACGCGCTGCCGCTGACCGGCAACGGCAAGGTCGACCGCAAGGCGCTGGCCGTCCTGACGCAGGAGGCCACCCGTGTCCGGGCCCGATAGCGCCGTCCTGCCGGTCCCGCCGGTGCCGCCGGAGGTCCTCTCCCGCGTCCCCACCCCGGCGTACGTGTACGACCTGGCCGAAGTCCGGCGCAACCACGACGCGTTGCGTGACGCGCTGCCGCCGGGTTCGGGTCTGTACTACTCCCTCAAGGCCAACGCGCACCCGTCCCTGCTGGCCGTGCTGCGCGAGCGGGGGGCCCACCCCGAGGTGTGCTCCACCGGCGAGCTGGAGGCGGCGCTCGGCGCGGGCTGGCCGGCCGGGGACGTGCTCTACACCGGCCCCGGCAAGCGGGACGAGGAGATCGGCCACGCGCTGCGCCACGGCGTGCGGACGTTCTCCGTGGACTCCCCGTACGCGATCGAGCAACTGGACCGGCTCGCCGGCCGTGCCGGTGTCACGGCGCGGTGCCTGCTGCGGGTCAACGACGACCAGCCGGTGCCGGGCCAGGGCCTGGCGATGACCGGAGTGGCCTCGCAGTTCGGCGCGGACACCGGATGGGTGCTGGGCGAGCCGGAACGATTCGCCGGCCGGCCGCACGCCGAGGTCGTCGGCCTCCACCTGTACATGGGCACCAACCTCGGCGAGGTCGACGCGCTGGTGGGCCAGTTCGCCCGCTCGCTGCGTACCGCCAGGACCCTGACGGCGGCGCTGGCGGAGCACGGCGTGCACATCAGCGTCCTGGACCTCGGCGGCGGCTTCGGCGCGCCGTTCGCGGCGGAGGGCGCGCGGCTCGACCTGTCCGGACTGCGTCCCAGGCTCACCGCACTGCTCGACGACGAACTGCCCGGCCGGCACGACGGCGGCCCGCGGGTCGTCTTCGAGTCGGGCCGCTATCTGGTGGGCACGGCCGGGGTCCTGCTGACGGCCGTGCTCGACGTGAAGCGGTCCCACGGCAAGGACGTGGTCGTCCTCGAATCCGGCATCAACCACCTCGGCGGCATGTCCGGACTGCGGCGGCTGCCCGCCCTGAACCCGCGCCTGGTGCCCGGCGACCCCCGCGGCGAGGGCGGGCGCGACCGCGAACCGGCCATCGACGCCCTGGTCACCGGCCCGCTGTGCACCCCGCTCGACACCTGGGCGCGCGCCGCGCGGCTGCCCGCGCTGCGGCCCGGCGACCTGCTCGCCGTCCCCAACGTCGGCGCCTACGGGCTCAGCGCGAGCCTCGTCGCCTTCCTCGGCCATCCGCTGCCCGCGGAAGCCGTCATCGACAGCGACCGCCCCGGCGCGGTCCCCGACATCACCCGGATCCACCTGACCCGCACCACCGTCCCGGCCTCGGCCCGCACCCACCCTGGAGTGAAGTGATGGATGCCCGTTTCACCGAACTGCTCGCACCGTTCCTGAAGTTCCTCGGCGAGCGGGAGATCGCCCCCGACGCGTCGCTGCGCGAGCTCGGCCTCGACTCGATGCAGGCCATCGAGCTGCTGTTCGCCATCGAGGACACCTTCGGCGTGACCCTGCCGGACGACGACATGAACGACGACACGTTCGCCACCGCCGGCAGCCTGTGGACCGTGGTGCGCGCGGCGCTCGACGCCCAGTACGCCGTGGACGGGGAGCAGGTGACGGCCGCATGAGCGCGCCGACGTTCGCCCCGGTGCGGCCGGCCCCGTCCGCCGCACCGCTGACCGCCGCGGGGCTCACGGAACGTATCGACCGGGTCGCCGCCGTGGCGGCCGAGCACCTCGCCCGCACCGACCGTGACGCCTCGTTCCCGGTCGAGGCGCTCCAGGAGATGCGCCGCACCGGGCTGCTCGGCCTGCTCGTCCCCGAGACCCACGGCGGCCTCGGCGGCACGACCGACGACGTGGTGACCGCGGGCATGGCCCTCGGCCGGGTCGACATGTCCGTGGCGATGATCTTCACGATGCACTGCCAGCAGGTGGCGGCGGTGGTGCGCTACGGCGGCGAGCGGCTGCGCGACGAGCTGCTGCCCGAGATAGCCGCGGGCCGGATGTACCTGGCGTCGGTCACCACCGAGGCCGGCAAGGGCGGGCATCTGCTGAGTTCGGGGGCGGCGCTGGCCGCGCGCGACGGCGAGCTGCTGCTCGACCGCTTCGCGCCGATCGTCACCGGCGGCGAGTACGCGGACGGCTTCCTGGTCACCATGCAGAGCCCGGCCCCGGCCTCCCCCAACCAGGTGTCGCTGGTGTACGCCCACCGCGACCAGCTCACCGTCGAACGGTCGGGCGACTGGGAGCCGCTCGGGATGCGCGCCAGCCACAGTGTCGCCCTGCGGCTGACCGGAACGGTGCCCGCCCATCAGGTGGTGGGCCGGCACGGCGAGTTCCGGACGATCGTCACCACGGTGTTCGGGCCGATGGCCCACCTGGGCTGGTCGGCCTGCTGGCTCGGCACCGCGGCGGGCGCGCTCTCCCGCGTCGTCAAGCTGCTGCGCTCCCGGCAGGGCCGCGCGCGGGTCGACCTCGACTCGGAGCTGCTGCTGACCCGGCTGTCCCGGGCCCGCCAGCGGATCGACGCGGTGCACGCGCTCCTGGACCGCGCCCGGCAGGTCGTCGCGACCGCCGACGACCTCAGCGTGCCCCGCGTCCAGCTGCTGCTCAACAGCCTGAAGATCACCGCGGCCGAGGAGTGCTACCGGGCCGTCGACGGTCTGGTGGAGGCCGTGGGGATGCGGCACGGCTACCTCAAGGACTCCCCCACCCGCCTGGAACACAGCCTGCGGGACCTGCGGTCGGCCGCCCTGAACTACAGCAACGACCGTCTCCACCTCGTCGACGGCAAGCTCGCACTGCTCGATCCGGAGGTGCGCCTTGCCTGACCTCCTGAAGGCGGAGGGCACCCCCGCCGTGCGCCACCGACCACGGGCGGCCACCGCGCTGGCCGCGGTTCCCACGGGGGCACCGGTGTCCCAGGTGTGGGCGGCGCTCGGCACGGCGGGCGTCCTCAGAGACCTCTATGACCTCTACGACCACGACGACCACGACGACCGGGGCGGGGGAACCGCCGCCGCCCCGGACCCCGCACGGCTCGCCGACCTGATCGGGGCCGTGGACGCCCGCGGCGACAACGGCGTCACCCTCAGCGTGCTGGTCCAGACGGCCAGCGCACTGCCGGTGCTCGCCGCCTGCGCCCCCGAGAAGGGACCCGTACGGCAGGCCCTCGACGCGGCGCTGTCCGGCACGTCGACGGTGGCGCTCGCCGCCACCGACAGCGCCGCGGCGGGTTCGGACCTGGCCGGCCTCGGTACGGAGGTGGCGATCGGACCGGACGGACTGCTGGTCACCGGCGGCAAACGCTGGATCACCACCGCGTGCGGGGCCGACTGGCTCCTGGTCCTCGCCCGGCACCGGCCCGGCCGGCACTTCACCAGCTTCACCTGGGTGCTCGTACCCGCCAGGGCACCCGGTGTGCGCGTGCGCCCGGCCGACACCGACCTGCTCACCGGGTCGGCGACCGGGCACGTCGAACTGGACGGGGTGCGGCTGCCGGCCGACCACATCGTGGGCCGGCCCGGACGCGGCATGGCCGTCTTCGCCCAGCACATGGGCACCGAACGGCTCGCGGGCGCCCTGTGGGCGGTGGCGCTGACCAGCCGGGTGCTCGCCGACACCAAGGAGCGGCTGACCCGGCGGCACTTCGACGGGCGGCCCCTGTGGCAGCACGATGCCGTGCGCCAGCGCTACGCCGCCTGCCTGGTGCAGGTGCGGCAGCTGCGCGCCCTGTGCGAGAGCCTCGGCGAGCGGGTCGCACGCCGGCAGGATCTCGCGGCCGCCGCCCTGCTCAAGTCGGCGGCGGGACTCGTCGCCGACCCGGTGCTCGCCGCCTGCGCCCAGTTGCAGGGGGCCGACGGCTTCGGCCGGGGCGGCGCCCAGCGCATCCGCGGCGAGGCGGGCGTGCTCGGCATCGGCGGCGGCGTCACCGAGCTGGTGCTCGCCGCGGTGGCCGACAACGCGGACACGGTACTCACGGAGTTGCGCTCATGAATCTTCTGACGCTCCAGGTGTCGCCGGATGTCTGGGTGGCGAGGGGCGAACGCGGCCAGTGGGCCCGCGCCGACCCGCATCCGCTCGACCGGGCGGCCGCGGCGGACCTGCCGGAGTGGCGGGTGGAGGAGTTCCTCGCCAGCCGCGCGCTGCTGCGCCATCTGCTGCGCGCCACCCGGCCCGAGCTGGCCGAGGTGCCGGTGCGGGCCGAGGAGCAGGGACGCCCCGTCCTCGCCGGACACCCGGGCAAGGGCATCAGCATCTCGCACGACGGCGACGCCATCGCCGTCGCCTTCGCCCCGCACCGCAGGGTCGGCGTCGACGTCCAGCTGCCCCCGGACAACGTCCCCGACGGGCTGCTGCGCCGCTGCCTCGGCGAGCACACGCGGGACCTCGGCACGTTGCCGGAACGGCAGCGGGCGGCCGAACTCGCCTGGGTCTGGACCGCTCAGGAGGCCTGTGTCAAAGCGGCCGGCACCGGTATGTCCGGCCGGCCGTGGGCGATCGACGTCCCTCCCGGCCGGCACCGGGGACAGTGGCACGACTTCCAGTGGATCAGCCTGCGCGGACGCTCGCAGACACCGTTGAGCTGTGCCTTCTCCGCCCCTCACAGCGACTTGGACACCTCGTGAACCTGACCGGCGCGCCGGCCACGATGCCGGACCTCAGCTGCTACACCACGAACCTCCTCGCCCTTCTGACGCCGGACGTGCCCGGCGTCCGGCGCCGTCTCGCCGAGGGCGTCCGGCTGGCGGTGCGCGTGGACCTGCCCCCCGGTGAACTGGCCTTCTCGCACCACCCCAGGGTGGACCGGACCGAGGACGGCCGGGAGCTGGTCTACCGCGGCGCGGCCGACTGGCCGACGGCCCGGACCGCCCTGCTCGACACGCTGCACCGCGAGCGACGGGTCCTGGCCGTCGGCAACACCCGCCATCTGCCCTGGGCACCGGCCCACGGACAGGCCGATGCCCCGCACTGGCTGCTGATCCGGGACCACCGTGCGGGCCGCTGGCTGCTCGGCGACCACTTCACGGCCCTCACCCCGTTCGGCGAGCAGGAACCCTTCCTCGGCTGGGTCGGCGACGCCGACCTGGCCGCGGCGCTCACTCCGGTGCCGGACCCGCCGCCGGAGGTCGTCCGCCGTGACCGGCTGGCGCTGGGCGAGGAGATCCCGGTCCCGCCCGCGGGGCAGTACCGGTGGCTGGCCCGGCAGCCCGCAACGACGGCCACCACCGGGGACGCGCCCGGACCCGGCGCCTGGAGCATCGGTCTGGAGCCGTCGCTGACGAGGATCGCCGACGTCTTCCGCACCGATGCCACGGCACTCGCCCGGTACGTCGACGACCTCTGGGCGGCCGCCCGCCACCACACCTACCGGCTGGCCTTCGCGGTCACGGACGGCAGGCTCCACCCGGAGTCGGCCGCGGCCGCGTCGGCGGCCTGGGGCGAGCTGCCCAGGACGCTGCGGTTCGCGGCCCAGTCCGCCGCGCGCGGCCGGCCACGCCCCGGCGTGGTCGACCGCTCCATCGAGCAGCTCCTCACCACCGTGCAAGCCCTGAGCGCCGACCTCCCCCAGAGAGGATGATCATGGAACGGACCCTGTACGAGTGGTTCGCCGCCTCCGTGGCCCGCCACGGCGGCGAACCCGCGCTGGAGGTGGGCGCGGAGCGGCTGACGTACCGGCAGCTGAGCGACCTCGCCGACCGGGTGGCCGGCGAACTGCTCGCCGCCCACGGCACGGTGCCCCGCCGGGTCGGCCTCCTCGCCGAACGCAGCGTCCTGGCGTACGCCGGTTACCTCGCGGTGCAGCGGCTCGGCAGCACCGTGGTACCCCTCAACCCGTCCTTCCCGGCCGCCCGCACCGCGGCCGTCGTCACCGCGGGCGAGCTGGACGTCGTCCTGGCGGAGGAGGAGCACCTGGGTGCCGCCGAGCTGCCGGTCCCGGTGCTGCCCCTGACCCGGGAGGCGACCGGTCCCGTCGCCGAACTGCCCGCCTACGCCGGTGACGTGGACTCCGTCGCGTACATCCTGTTCACCTCCGGTTCGACGGGCGTCCCGAAGGGCGTGCCGATCCTGCACCGCAACGTCTCGGCGTATCTCGGACACGTCGTGTCCCGCTACGGGATGGGGCCCGGCAGCCGTGTCTCGCAGACCTTCGACCTGACCTTCGACCTGTCGGTCTTCGACATGTTCGCGAGCTGGGGCGGCGGGGCCGCGCTGGTGGTGCCGGGGCGCAAGGACCTGATGGCCCCGGCACGGTTCGTGGCCGCGAGGGAACTGACCCACTGGTTCTCGGTGCCGTCGGTCGTGTCCCTCGCGCGGCGGCTGCGGAGCCTGCCGCCGGGCAGCATGCCGACGCTGCGCTGGAGCCTGTTCTGCGGCGAGCCGCTGACCCTCCAGCAGGCCGAGGCGTGGCGGACCGCAGCGGCCGGCAGCCGGGTCGAGAACCTCTACGGACCCACCGAACTGACCATCAGCTGCGCCGAGTACCGGCTCCCGGACGACCCGGCCGACTGGCCGCGGCCGGCCAACGGCACGGTGCCGATCGGCGCGCTGTACCCGGGCCTGGAGCAGGTGGTGCTCGACGCCGAGGGACTGCCGTGCGAGGACGGGGAACTCTGCGTCCGCGGCGCCCAGCGCTTCCCCGGCTACCTGGATCCGGCGGACGACGCCGGCCGTTTCGTCGCGTACGACGGGGTGCGGGCGCGGGTGTTCGACGGCGGCGGGCCGGTACCGGAGGACCTGTGGTACCGCACCGGCGACCGGGTCGCCCGGCAGCACGGACAGCTCGTCCATCTGGGACGCCTCGACCAGCAGGTGAAGGTGCGCGGCTACCGGGTGGAACTCGGAGAGATCGAGGCGGCCCTGCGGGCACAGCCCGGTGTGCGCGACGCCCTGGTCGTGGCGGTGCCGGTCGCGCACGGCGAATCCGGCCTCGAAGCGGTGTGCACGGGATCGGACCTGGCGCCGGAAGCCCTGCTGGCGGCGCTGCGGCTCCGGCTGCCGGCGTACATGGTGCCGGGCGGCCTCACCGTCTACGACGAGTTGCCGCTGAACGCCAACGGAAAAGTGGACCGCAGGACCGTGACGGCCCGGATCACGGCCCAGGACGCCTGAAGGCGGGGAAACCGATGACAACCGAAAGTCTCCTGTCCGCGCCTCCCCGAGTGTCGGGCGAGGCCTTCCGCCACGCGGTGACCCGGCTTGCCACGGGTGTCGCGGTGGTCACCGCGACCGGCCCCGACGGGCCGGTCGGCTGCACCGTGAACGCGGTCATGTCACTGTCGCTGCGACCGCCCGCGCTGCTCGTCTCCCTGTCCACGGAGAGCCGCACGCTGGACCAGGTCCTGGCGAGCGGCTCCTTCGCGGTCAACGTGCTGCCGTGGAACGCCCGGCACCTGGCACGGCAGTTCGCGACGGGCAGCGCCGCCCAGCGCTTCACCGACGTGTCCTGGCAGCCGCAGCACGGCGTCCCGGTACTGGCGGCGGCCTCGGTGGCCGCGGTGTGCGACGTCAGCAGCTCTGTCCGCATGTTCGACCACACACTCGTCGCCGGCGCCGTGACCTGGACCCGCGCCGACGACCGGCCGCCCACCGTGCTGTACGCGGGCGGCCAGTACCAGGTGGGCGGCTGACCCACCCGTACCCGCCCCGCCGCCCCACCGCTGCCCCACCGAGGAAGGGAATCTCCCATGAGCAGGCCCGTCGTACTCATCGCCGAAGAGCTGTCGCCCGCCACCGTCGCCGCGCTCGGCCCGGACGTCGAGGTCCGGCGCTGCGACGGCGCGGAGCGCGCCGAACTGCTGTCCGCCATCGCCGACGCGGACGCCATCCTGATCCGCTCCGCCACCAAGGTCGACGCCGAGGCCATCGCCGCGGCGAGCAAGCTGAAGGTCGTCGCGCGCGCCGGCGTCGGCCTGGACAACGTCGACGTCTGTGCCGCCACCGACGCCGACGTGATGGTGGTGAACGCCCCGACCTCCAACATCGTGACCGCCGCCGAGCTGGCCTGCGGTCTGATCCTCGCCACCGCCCGCAACATCCCGCAGGCCGACGCCGCGCTGAAGAACGGCGAGTGGAAACGCAGCAGGTACACCGGGGTCGAGCTCGCCGGGAAGACCCTCGGTGTCGTGGGTCTCGGCCGGATCGGCGCGCTGGTCGCCGAGCGCATGTCCGCGTTCGGCATGAAGGTCGTCGCCCACGACCCCTACGTCCAGCCCGCCCGCGCCGCGCGGATGGGTGTGAAGGCGCTGTCGCTGGACGAGCTGCTGGGCGTCTCCGACTTCATCACCGTGCACCTGCCCAGGACACCCGAGACGCTCGGCCTGATCGGCGAGGAGGCGCTGCGCAAGGTCAAGCCGTCGGTGCGGATCGTCAACGCCGCGCGCGGCGGCATCGTCGACGAGGAGGCGCTGTACGCGGCGCTGGAGGAGGGCCGGGTCGCGGGTGCCGGCCTGGACGTGTACGCGAAGGAGCCGTGCACGGACTCCCCGCTGTTCGAGCTGGACCGGGTGGTGTGCACCCCGCACCTCGGCGCGTCCACGAACGAGGCGCAGGAGAAGGCGGGCGTCGCCGTCGCCGAGTCCGTCCGGCTGGCGCTCACGGGGCAGTTCGTGCCGGACGCGGTGAACGACGTGACCTGGCGGCACACCACCGAAGTGGCCCTCTCCATGTCCATACCCCAGGCTGCGTGAGGGAGGCGTGGGACACATGGCACCACGTCAGAATGCGGAACCGGTGCGCTACGTCATCAGCCGTGCGTTCCAGGACGACGCCCGGTTGCACCGGCTCCGGCCGGCCCACCAGACGTACTGGCGCAGGCTCTACCACCAGGGCGTGCTGCTCGGTGGCGGCACATGGGAGGCGGGGTGCCGGGAGGTCCTGGTGGTCAGGGCCCAGGACCGGGCCGCGGTGCACCAGGTGCTCGGCGCGGACCCCTACACCCAGGAGCGGCTGGCGCTGGACGTCACGGTCCAGGGCATGGACGATCTGCTCGGAGCGGAGGAGCGAGCAGTGTCCGGCCCGGCCGTCGCCGTCGCCGTCGCCGACGCCGAGCCGGCCGGGCGGCTCAGTGCCCATGAGTGGCGGGTCGCCCGGATGATGCTGGACGGACTGACCAACCGGCAGATCGCCGAGCGGTTCATGGTGTCGCCGCGCGCGGTCGAGCAGCACATCACCCGCATCTACCGCAAGCTGTCGATCGGCCGGCGTGCCCAGCTGGCGGTCGCCCTGCGCGCCGAGGCGACGCACACGGGCTGAGCGGAGACGCGCCGGACGGCGGCCCGGACCCCGGGCCGCCGTCCGCCTCTCCCCTGTCTTCCGCTCTTCCCCCGGTCTCCCGCTCCTCCCCGGCTCAGCCCACGCCGGCCGGCACCCGGGCGGCGAGCGGCCTGAGCCGGCGCAGCACCTCCTCCTCCCCGAGGGACTGGGCCACCTGGAACAGGTCGGGGCTGCGACGGCTGCCGGTGAGGCACACGCGCATGACGTTGGCCACGTCCCGGATCGAGCCGCGGTAGGCGCCGGGCGCCGTCCGGTGGCTGCGTACGTCGGGGGCGAAGCCGTGCCGTTCGGCCACCGCGCGCAGCACGGCGAACCAGTTCTCCGGCGGCCCGGTGTGCCGGTACTCCGCGGCGAGGTCAGCGGCCAGGGCGGTCACGAGCGGGCCGGGCAGGCCCCCGAACCGGTCGTCGGTGGGCCGGTCGACCATCTCGTGCAGCTCGGGGAAGCAGAAGCCGTAGGCGGCCGTGAACTCCTGCCAGCACGCGAGGTCCTTGCGGGGTGTCCCGGTGCCGCGCCGGGCCATCTCGAAGGCGGCCAGCGCGAGATCCGGATGCTTGCGCAGGACGGCGTACAGCTCGGGGGCGTAGTCGGCCGCCCAGTCAGCGAGCTGTGCGAGGGCCTCGGCGGGCGCCAGCGAGGCGATGTACTCGCGGCTCACGGAGCGCAGCTTGAGCAGGTCCACCATCGGCCCGGCGGTCCCCATCTCCGCCGGCCGCAGCGGCTGGGCGAGCGCCTCGTCCGTCGGCAGCGCGGCGATGCGGCTGTTGGCCAGCCCGCGCAGGTAGTGTCCGACCGCCGCCGCCGGATACCCGGCGGCCTCGTAGAACCCGGCCGTCGACTCGGGGTCCTTGCGCTTGCTCAGCTTGCGCCGGCCGGCACCGTCGAGCTTCATCAGCGGCGCGATGTGCGCGTACTCGGGCGTCCGGAAGCCGAGCGCGCGGTGCAGCTGGTGGTGCAGGGGCAGTGAGGAGATCCACTCCTCGCCGCGCACCACGAGGTTCACCCGCATCAGGTGGTCGTCCACGACGTGGGCGAGGTGGTAGGTGGGCAGTCGGTGGCCCTCGGCGTCCGCGGACTTGAGCACCACCACGTCGTTGCCGTTGTCCAGCATGGTCAGCGCCCCGCGCACCAGGTCGCGGAACCGTACCCGGCCGGGCAGCCCGACGGGGCAGCGCAGCCGCACGGTGTACGGCTCCCCGGCCGCGATCCGCTCCCCGGCCTCCCGCACGGACAGCGAGCGGCAGCGGGCCCACTTGCCGTAGTAGCCGAGCGGCGAGCGGGAACGCCGCTGTTCACCGGCGTTCTCCTCCAGCCGCTCGGGGGAGCAGAAACACGGATAGGCCTGCTGCTCGCGGATCAGTTCCCGCACGTAGGACAGGTAGATGTCCGCCCGGTCGGACTGGCGGTAGGGCCCCCAGCGGCCCTCGGGTTCACCTTCGTCCGGTTCCAGGCCGAAGTAGCGGAAGATCCGGGCGAACTCGTCCGCCGCGCCCGCCACTTCGCGGTCCTTGTCGGTGTCCTCGATACGCACCAGGTACACCCCGCCGGAACGCCGGGCGAGGTCCTTCGCCAGCGTCGCCACGTACAGACCGCCCAGGTGCATCGAGCCGGTCGGACTGGGCGCGAACCGGGTCACCCGTGCGCCGGGCGGCAGCTCCCGGGCTGCGTAGTGCTCTTCCCGGTGAGCGGGCGGGAGCAGGTCGGCAGGGAACCAGGAATCGATGATGTCGCGGTCCTGCATGGCTCATCCCTTCCGTCGCGTCGACTCGGTACGGCGGCCCTCGGCCACTGCCCCGTCGGTACGTCGACGTTAGGAGCCGGCGGCCGGGTCGGGGCCGTCCGGCGGGACGGAGAGTGTGGGAACCCGTACCTCTGGACCTTCCGGATGCCCCTCGGCGCCGTCCGCCGCGTGAGGCTTGACCCACGCGGTGACGCCGACGAGGGAGGAGACACCGTGCTGCGCGTGCTGCTGTTGGGGTTCGGAGCGCTGGCGGTGGGGACCGACGCCTATGTGACGGCGGGTCTGCTGCCCGCCGTCGGCAGGGACCTGCACGAGCCTGCCTCCGTGACGGGGCAGCTGGTGACGGTCTTCATGCTCTGCTACGCCCTGCTCGCCCCGCTGGTGGGGGCGGTGCTCGGGCGGTGGGGTGTCCGGCAGGTGCTCATCGGGGCGCTGGCGCTGTTCTGCCTGGCGAACGCCGGTACCGCGGTGGCGCCTTCGCTGCCCGTGCTGGTGGTGACGCGCGGGCTGGCCGGGGTGGCCGCCGGGGTGTTCATGCCTGTGGCGGCGACCGCCGCGGCGGCGCTGGCCGGACCGGAGCGGCGGGGCCGGGCGCTGACCGTGGTGCTCGGCGGGCTGAGTTCGGGCACCGTGATCGGGGTGCCGGGCGGGCTGTTCCTGGCCGGGCACGCGGGCTGGCGGGCGGCGCTGTGGCTGGTGACCGGGATCGGTGTGGTGTCGTTGGCGGGGTCGCTGGCGCTGCTGCCGGAGGTGAGCGGCGCCGCGATGCCCGGACTGCGCGAGCGCGTCGTCCAGTTGACGGACCGGCGGGTCGCGATCGCGGTGCTCACCACGTTCCTGCAGACCGTGGCGAGCCTGGGCCTGTACACCTACCTGGTGCCGGTGCTCGACGCGGCGGGTGTGAGCGCGCACCAGACGGCACTGTGGCTGTGGGGTGTCGGCGGGGTCACGGGGAGCTTCCTGGTCGGGCCGCTGCTGGACCGTACCGGCCGGCCCGGCGCCCAGGTGGCGGTGCTGCTCGCCGCACTGGCCCTGTGTCTGGCCCCGCTGCCGCTGCTGAGCGGCGCGGCCGTGCTGCCGCTGCTGGTGCTGTGGGGCGCGGCCGGCTGGGCGTTCGTGGTGCCGCAGCAGCACCGGCTGCTGGGCCTCAGGCCGTCCGGCGGTGCGGCCGTCCTCGCGCTGAACAGCTCCGCCACCTACCTCGGTGGCTCGGCCGGTGCCGCACTCGGCGGGGCCGTGCTGTCGGCCGGACTGGCGCCGCGCCACCTGCCGCTGACCGCCGCGGCCGTGGCCTGTATGGCCTGCGCGCTGCACCTTCTCGGCCGCCGGCTCGTGGCCGGCGCGCCCCACCCAGCCCCGGACGGACGTCCGCACCCGGGGGCGGAGCGAAACGGAGACTCCCATGAAGTTCGGAGCTAACCTGCCCAACTACGGTCCGGCCACCACCGCGGGGACCATGCTGGACTGGGCCCGGCGGCTGGAGGAGCTGGGTTACCACCAGCTGATGGTGTCCGACCACGTGGCGCTCACGCCCGAGGTGCAGAATCTGTTCCCGGCCCCGTTCTACGACCCGTTCGCCGTGCTGGCCTGGCTGGCGGGCACCACGAGCCGGGTCCGGATCGGGACGACCGTGGCCATCCTCGCGTACCGGCACCCGCTGCTGGTGGCCCGTCAGGTGGCGACCATCGACCAGCTCAGTGGCGGCCGGTTCGTGTTCGGGGCCGCCGCGGGCTGGGCGCCGGGCGAGTTCGCCGCGCTGGAAGTGCCGTACGCCCGCAGGGGCGCCCGCAGCGACGAGTACCTGCGGGTGATGAAGGCGTTCTGGACGCGGGACGTCGTCGCCCACGACGGGGAGTTCGTCAGCTTCGGCCCCGTGCACACCGGGCCCCGCCCGGCGCAGCCGTCCGGGCCGCCGGTCTGGATCGGCGGGCACAGCGCGGGCGCCCTGCGGCGGGCCGTGCGCTACGGCGACGCCTGGCACCCCACCTCCGTCACCGGCGACTGGCTGGTGCACGTCGGCCTGCCCGCGCTGCGCGACACGGCCAAGCGGCTGAACCGGCCGGTGCCCGCGCTGGCACCGCGGATCAAGCTGCGGCTGACCAGCCGGCCGCTGCCCGCCGGGCGGGTGCTCGGTGAGGGAAACCTGGAGCAGATCCACGGCGACCTGGTGCTGCTCGACCGGCTGGGCGCCGACACGGTCGTCCTCGACCCCACCTTCCCCGGGCAGGTGCGCGGTGCCGACCGGAACGCCGCCGACCTCGCCGCGTTCGAACGGCTGGCCGAGGAGGTGATCGATCTGGAACACGGGCGGCTGCGCTGATGTTGCGTCAGACATGGGCATGGACAAGGGTGTTGTGACGGCAAAGCCGTACGGCAGTGAACTCGATCTGCGCAAGCTGCGGGTTCTGGTGGAGCTGGACCGGCGGGGCACGGTCAGCGCGGTGGCGGCCGCGCTGCATCTGACCCCGTCGGCCGTCTCCCAGCAACTCGCCGGACTGGCGAAGGAGTTGGGTGTTCCGCTGACCGAACCGGTGGGGCGGCGGCTGCGGTTGACGGGAGCGGCGAAGGTGGTGCTCCGGCACGCCGAGGAGATCTTCGAGAGCATCGACCGGTTGCACCGCGCGCTCGCCGTGCACGGCGGCGGCGAACACGGTGAGGTGTCGGTGTCCGGCTTCGGCACCACCCTCACGCCCCTCATCCTGCCGGCCGCGGGCATCCTCAAACGGCGGCTGCCCGGGCTGCGCACGACGCTCGCGGAGGTCGACCCGCCCGTCAGCTTCGAGCTGCTGGAGCTGGGGCGCACGGACGTGGTCATCGCCGTCGAGTCGCCGGCCGCGCCCGCCGTCGACGCCCGCTTCGACAAACGGCCCCTGATGACGGAGGTGTTCGACGTGGCACTGCCCGACGAGCACCCGCTGGCGCAGGCGCCTTCGCTGACCCTCGGAGACCTGGCCGACGAGGCGTGGATCTTCGCCACGGTCGGCATGTGCCAGGAGATCCCCCTCGCGGCCTGCGCGGCCGCCGGCTTCACCCCGCAGGCCACCCATGTCATCGGCGACTGGGACGCCACCTTCGCCGCGGTCCGCCAGGGCCTGGGCATCTGCCTGGTGCCGCGGCTGGCCCGCCGGTCGTCCCAACCCGGCGTCACGGTACGGCGGTTCGACGACGCGCCCTGGCGCCGGGTGTTCGCCGCCGTACGGCCCGGCAGCGGTGAGGTGCCGCAGATCGAGGCGGTCCTGGACGCTCTGGACGAGGCGGCACGGACCGCCGAGTCAGAGCTGAACGAGGCACCTGGGTCATAATTTCAAAGGCAGACTACGCATTTAGTCTTTGGATCGAATACTTCAGCGGGCCTTCACATTCATCGGAAATATCATTTGCTGGACGCGGACAGCGGCACGGGGCGACGCTCTTGGTGCGGGTCGGGCGGACGAGTTCCGCTCCCCATCTCCCCCCGTTTCACCTCCGTCTTCCGCTGAATGTGAGGATCCGTCATGAAATCCGGCGCCCTGCTGCGACTGTCCGGCCTGAGCCTGCTGTGGGGTTCGGTCTTCCTCTGGATCAAGATCTCCGGGTACGGCTTCTCGCCCGTGGAAATGGTGTTCGTGCGGCTCGTCCTCGGGGCCGCCGTCCTGATGGCCATCGGCCTGTTCAAGGGGCAGCGCCCGCCCCGGGACCGGAAGATCCTGGGACACATGGCGGTGGCCGCGCTGCTCGGCAACGCCGTCCCCTGGCTGCTGTTCGCCCAGGGTGAGGTCCACGGCTCCAGCAACGTCGCCGGCATCATCAGCGGCACCGGCCCGGTCTGGACGCTCGGCGCGGCCGTACTGCTCGGCTCCGAGAAGCGGCTGGGCACCGCCCGGATCCTGGGCATGACCGTCGGTCTGCTCGGCGTGGTCCTGGTGGCCGCCCCCTGGAACGCCGGCACCCATGCCTCCACCAGCAGCATCGTCTGCTTCGTCCTCGGCGCCATCAGCTTCGGCAGCAGCTTCGCCTACGTCGGCCGCTTCCTCGCGGGCCGCGGCATCCCGGTCTTCATGCTGGCGGGCGGGCAGTTGAGCATCGCCGCCGTGCTGACCCTGTTCGCCGTGCCGTTCCTCGGCCTCCAGCCCGTCCAGTGGCGTACCGACTCCGTCATCGCCCTGATCGTCCTCGGCGTGGTGTGCACCGGCTTCGCGGTCCTGCTCAACACCATCATCATCACCAAGGACGGCCCCGCGGCCGCCGCCACCGTCATCTACCTCATGACCGTGGTGTCCGTCGTCCTCGGCGCCGCCTTCCTCGACGAGTCCCTCGGCTGGAGCGTGCTGCTCGGTACCGCCGCCGTGCTCACCGCCACCGCGCTGCTGCGCCGCAAGCCGGTGGAGAAGCCCGCCGAGAAGACCACCGTCGCCCCCGCACCGGCGAAGGACCTGACCGCGCAGGGTGCCCCGGCCGCCGGCACCCGGTAGGACCCGCGGTCCTCACCGCACCGGCCGAGGACGGGACCCGGCGAGCCGGAGACACCACCGGCCCGCCGGGTCCCGTCGCCCGTGAGCCAGCCACTTCCCGAGGTGAACCCATGCCGTACGTCGTCGAACGCACCTTCCAGCCCGCCGAATCCCGCCTGCACCAGGTCTGGCCCGACCACCTCGACCACCTGCGCTCCCTGTCCGGCCGCGGCATCCTCGTCGGCGGCGGTCCCGCCGGCACCGGGAACGGCGACATCCTGCTGATCGCCGTCTCCGACGAAGTGTCCCTGCACCGCGTCCTGCGCGGCGATCCGCTCGCCCGGCACGGACTCGTCGCCCGTACCAGGATCCGTGCCTGGAACGTCGAGTACGGCCACAGCGCGCTCACCGGACGGGAGCCCGAGGCACCCGCGGCCGCCCCCGACGGCGTGCTCACCCCGCACGAGTCGCGCATCGCCCGCATGGTGCTCTCCGGTATGACCAACCAGAAGATCGCCGAGCGGTTGAACGTGTCCTGCCGGGCCGTGGAACAGCACCTGACGCGCATGTACCGGAAGCTGTCGATCAACCGCCGCGCACAGCTCGCCCCGGCTCTCGGCGCCACCGTCCCCCGGTTCGGAATTCCGCAGGAGGAACGGCTCACTGCGTGATTCCGTAGTGCCCGGCATCCCCCTTGCCGCCTAGCGTTCCGAGCGACAGGAAATCCCACGAACGGAAATTCCACGACTGGGAGAAGTCGCCTCGGAAAAGCCTCGGAAAAGGGGAAAGATGTCCTTGCAATCCGCGGAACGTCTCGGGGTCGTCGTTCCCTCCGGGAACGCCGCCGCCGAACCGGAGATCGGCAATCTCGTCCGGCCGGCCATGAACGTGCACACCTCCCGCTTCCCGATCCTGCCGGGACGGACCCTGCGCGAGCGGCTGGACACCTACAACGAGCACCTCGACGAGGTCGTCGCCGGATTCGGCGGCCTGAAGCTCGGCGCGGTCGTCGTGGCGTGCAGCGGTTCCCACTACCTGCTCGGCCCCGACGGCGACCGGGCCCTGTGCGAGAAGCTCGCGGAGGCGGGCGGCCGGCCCGTCGCCTCCTCCACCCTCGCCACCCTGGACACCTGCGCCGACCTCGGCGTACGGGACATCGTCCTCGTCTCGCCGTACGAGCCGTGGCTGACCGACCTGTCCCGCGCCTTCTGGGAGGAGGCGGGCCTCACGGTCTCGCGGGTCGTCCCGATCCGGGCCGGCGACCGCTTCTCCCCCTACGACGTCAGCACCGACGACCTGGTCCGCCAGGTCGCCGAGGCCGGTCTCGGCGACGACGAGGCCCTGCTGCTCACCGGCACCGGGATGTTCACCTTCGACGCCCTGCGGCAGATCGGCGAGGGCAACGACCGGATCCTGCTCACCTCCAACATCTGCTCGGCCCGCTGGGCGCTCAAGCAGACCGGCCTGCCCGTCGGCCCCGCGGAGGAGACCGGCCTGCTGCGCCGGCTCGCCGCCCGCACGGGCGGGACGGCATGAGCGTCCGCCGCCGCCCGGTCGTCGTCGTCGGGGCGGGACCCGTCGGGCTCACCACGGCCCTGGTCCTGGCCCGGGGCGGCGTACCGGTCACCGTCCTGGAATCCTCCCGGGACCTGTCGACGGCCTCCCGCGCCTCGACCTTCCACCCGGCGACGCTGGACCTGCTCGACGAGCTGGGCGTCGCGGCCTCCCTGGGCGCCGCCGGGCGGGAGGTGCACGAGATCCAGTGGCGCGACCTCGGCCAGCGGGTCCTGCACCGCATCGGCTACGACGCCCTGGGCGGCCGTACCGCCCACCCCTACCGGATCCACGCCGAGCAGTCCCGGCTCACCCCCCTGCTGCTGGCCCGGCTGGCCGAGTACCCGCATGCGGAGGTGTGCTTCTCCAGCACCGTCTTCGACGTGCGGCCCCGGGGCGACGGCGTGCGGCTGTGGCTGGACGGGCCCCTCGGCGTGCGCACGCCCCTGGACGCCGAGTACGTGGTGGCCGCCGACGGCAGCCGCAGCACCGTCCGCACCGCCCTCGGGCTGCCCTCCCGGGCCACCGAATACCCCTCGTACGCCCTGCGGGTGGTGACGCACACGGCCCTCGACGCACTCCTGCCGGGCCTGGCGCCGCTGGCGTACGTCCGCGACAGCCGGCAGTCCTTCAGCATCCTGGGCATGCCGGACCACTGGCGCCTCATCTTCCGCGTGCCGGCGCACATACCGCGCCGCCAGACGCTGGAGCAGGCGGAGGTGCGTGCCCTCCTCGACCGGGCCCTGCCCTCCTGGGCCGCACAGGTCAAGGTCGCCGACGCGCACACCTACCGGCTCGCGGCCTACGTCCTGCCCGACTACCGGGCGGGACGGGTCCTCTTCGCCGGGGACGCCGCCCATCTGACCTCCACCGCGGGCGGCATGAACATGAACTGCGGACTGCACGACGCCGTCGCCTGGGGGCGGGCCCTGACCCGGCTCCACCACGGCGAGGCCGACGAGCGGATCCTGGGCTCGGTGGCCGCCGAGCGGCGCCGGGTGGTCACGGACAAGGTGATCCCGCGCAGTGAGGCCCGCACGGCCGGCATCGACGACCCGGCCCGGCTGCGGCGCGCCCTGGACGACATCGGCCGAGTCGCGGCCGACCCGCAGCGCACCACCGACTACCTGGTCAAGGCCTCGCTCCTGGACTGTGCCCCCCGGCCGCAGCTCACCCACTGAACCGCCTCGCCCACCTGATACCCGATCCCTTTTCGCCTGCCCGAAAGTCCGCCTGCCCGAGAGGACGGATGCGCCATGCGCCTCTGGTTCCACAAACACACCGTGGAGGGACGGCTGCCACTGCTCGACCAGTGGTACCGCGAGCATCTGGACGCGATCGCCGCTCCCGGCAGCGTCATCGACATCAAGACGCTGCCGGCCGACACCTACCCCGACAACACACCGTTCGGACTGGTTGGCCACCACGCCGCCCAGGTCCTTTTCAGCGAGCACTTCGCGCACTCGGCCCTCCAGGCCGAACGCGAGGGCTACGACGCCTGGATCACGGCGGCGGGCCAGGACCCCGGCCTGCGCGACGCCCGGCACCTCGCGGCCGTGCCGACCCTCGGCTACGGCGAGACGGCGTTCTTCCTGTCGGCCATGACCGGGCACCGCTTCGGCCTGCTCGGCTTCATGCCGCCGCTCGAGGAGCCCATCCGGGCCAACGTCCGGCGTTACGGCCTGGAGCGGTCCATGGCCGCCTACGAGGTGGTACCCGGTGGCTGGGACGGCGTCCACCGCGCCCTCGCCGGCGACTGCGACCAGTTCCTGACCGTGTACTCCGAGGCCGCCGCCCGCGCCCGCGAGGCCGGCGCGGAGATCATCATCCCCGCCGAGGGCATCCCCAACGAGATCTTCTGGCACCTCGGCGTCCGCGAACTGCACGGCATGCCCGTGGTCGACCCGGCCGGCCTCGCCGTGAAGTTCGCCGAACTCACCGTGACCCTGCGCGACTTGCGCATCTTCTCCCGATCCGACGCCGGCTACTGGTTCCACCGTCCGCCCGCCGAGATCTCCCAGCACCTCGAAAAGGTCTTCCTCGGCTCGATCCTCCAAGGAGCGTGATCCCGCATGACCATCCAGTCGACCATCGGCCCCGCCCCCGTCAGCACCCCCGCCGGCGCCCCGCTGCACCGGCCGCGCCGGCTGCGCCGCACCCCGCACCTGCGCCGGCTCACCGCCGAGACCCAGGTCCACGCGAGCAATCTGATACAGCCGCTCTTCCTGCGCGAGGGCCTGACCGAGGCCCGTGAGATCCCCTCCATGCCGGGCGTCTTCCAGCACACCCGGGACACCCTGCGCAAGGCGGCCGTCGAGGCCGTCACCGCCGGCGTGGGCGGGCTGATGCTGTTCGGCATCCCGGTGGACAAGGATCCGCGGGGCACGGGCGCGGTCGATCCCGACGGCATCCTCCAGGTCGCGCTGCGCGACGTGGCCGCCGAGGTCGGCGACGCCACCGTCGTCATCGGCGACATCAACCTCGACGAGTACACGACCCACGGCCACACCGGTGTCCTCGGGCCCGACGGGGACGTCGACAACGACGCCAGCGTCGAACTGTACGGACAGGCCGCCGTCGTGCAGGCCGAGGCGGGCGCCCACATCGTGGCCCCCAGCGGCATGATGGACGGCCAGGTCGGGCACATCCGGGCGGCCCTCGACGCGGCCGGTCACCAGAACGTCGCCATCCTCGGCTACTCGGCCAAGTACGCCTCCCACTTCTACGGCCCGTTCCGCGACGCCGTCGAGTCCTCCCTCCAGGGCAACCGCCGCACCTACCAGCAGAACCCGGGCAACATCCGCGAGTCCCTGCGCGAGGTCGCCCTGGACCTGGCCGAGGGCGCCGACATGGTGATGGTCAAGCCGGCCCTGGCCTACCTCGACATCGTCCGGCTCATCGCCGAGCACGTCGACGTGCCCGTCTCGGCGTACCAGGTGTCCGGCGAGTACTCGATGATCGAGGCCGCCGCCGCCCGGGGCTGGCTGGACCGCGACGGCTCCATCGTGGAGAGCCTCACCTCCATCCACCGGGCGGGCGCCTCCCAGATCATCACGTACTGGGCCACCGAGTTCGCGCCCCGTCTGGGCTGACCCACCCACCACGCGCCGCCGGGCGTGCCCCACTGCCGCGGTGTGCCCGGCCGCAGGCGCCCCGCCCCACGTCATCCATCGAGGTGTAAGGACTGTGCGACGAACAACGCCGGACGACAACCGGTTCCTCGCGGTGGGCATCAGTCACGCCACCGCCCCACTCGACCTGCTCGAACAGCTCTATGAGAGCCCCAAGCCGCTCGACGACCTGGCCCAGCGCATCGCCGACACCGAGGGGCTGTCCGCCTCGCTGGTCCTGTCCACCTGCAACAGGATGGAGGTGTACGTCGAGGCCGCCCCGGACACCGATCCGGTGTCCGTGCTCGACACGCTCATCGCCGAGCACACCGGCGTCGGCATCCAGGAACTGACGCCCTACCAGTACGTGCGCCGGGACGACGACGCCCTGCGCCATCTGCTCCAGGTCGCCTCCGGCCTCGACTCGGTCGTGCTCGGCGAGGACCAGATCCTCGGCCAGGTGAAGGAGGCCCTCGACCGCGCCCAGCGCATCGGGGCCGCCAGCAAGACCCTCAACCAGGCCGTCCAGGCCGCGCTGCGGACAGGCAAGCGGGCCCGCAACGAGACCGGCCTGAACGAGGCGGGCCGCTCCCTGGCCACCGCAGGACTGGCGTTCTTCGAGCGCCTGGTGGGCTCCCTCGACGGGAAGACCGCCCTGGTCATCGGCGCCGGCTCGTTCGGCGGCGTCGTGCTCGCCGCGCTGCGCCGCTCCGGTCTGAGCCGGGTGCACATGGCCAACCGCACCCCGGAGAAGGCACAGCGCCTCGCCGAGACCGCCGACGGCCGCGGCTACCCGCTGGAGGACATCCCCCGGCTGCTTGCCGAGGTCGACGTCGTCGTCAGCTGCACGGCCGCCACCGAACCCCTGCTGCGGGTCCGCGAGGTCGCCGACGCGATGACCGCGCGCGGCGGACGCGACCTGTACCTGCTCGACCTGTCGCTGCCGCGCAACATCGAGCCCGAAGCCGGGCAGGTCCCCGGCATCACCCTCGTCGACCTCCAGCGCATCGCCGAGGAGGGCGGCGACGACGAACTGTCCGTGGCCAGCGTGGAGAGCGCCCACCGCATCGTCGACGCCGAGGTCGAGACCCTCAAGTCCGCCCGGCGCGCCGCCCGCGCCAACCCGGCCCTCGCCGCGCTGCGCGCCACCGCCGCCGACGCCGTCGACGCCGAACTCGGCCGGCTCGGCAAGCGGCTGAACGCCCTGGACGTCGAAGCCCTCCAGGAGGTCTCCCGCACCGTGCGGCGCATCGTCGACAAGGTGCTCCACCAGCCCACCGTCCGCGCCCGCGAACTGGCCGGACGCCCCGACGGCGAGGTCTACGTCGACGCCCTGCACGCCCTGTTCGCCCCGCACCCCGAATCCGACCCCGCCCCCGCTTCGGCTTCTGCCCAGGAGGTCATGGCATGAGCGCGATCTCAGCCCTGTGGAACGCCGACTCGATCGCCGTCATCGGCGCCACGGAACGCCCCGGCGCGCTGGGCCGCAAGCCGATGGACTTCCTGCTCCGCCACGGGTACAAGGGCCGCATCCTGCCGGTCAATCCACGCGGCGGGGAGATCCTCGGTGTCCCCGCCTACGCCTCGCTGGGGGAGGTGCCCGGCCCGGTCGACCTGGCGCTGATCATGGTGGGCGCGGACCGGGTGGCCGGCGCCGTCGACGACTGCGTCGACGCCAGGATCCCGCTCGCCATCATCGCCTCCTCCGGCTTCGCGGAAACCGGGCCCGAAGGCGCGGCCCTCCAGGAGGAGATCGTCGCCCGCGCCCGCGCGGGCGGGCTGCGCCTGATCGGGCCCAACTGCATCGGCGCCGTCAGCTTCAACAACCGTGTCCTAGCCACCTTCAGCCCGCTGTTCGGTGCGGAGAGCGTCCCCTTCGAGCCGGGCACCCTCGGTTTCGTCAGCCAGAGCGGCGCCCTGGGCTTCGGCGCGGCGAGCCTCGCCCTCCAGCGCGGGCTGCGCCCCGGCTGGGTGGTGAGCACCGGCAACGACGCGGACGTCACCGCGCTGGAGGTGCTGCGCGAGCTGGCCGAGGAGCCCGAGTGCCGGGGACTGCTCGGCTACCTGGAGGACGTGCCCGATCTGGACACCCTGCGGGCCCTGAGCGCGTCCGGCAAGCCGGTGGCCCTGCTCAAGTCCGGGCGCACCGAGGCCGGCGGGCGGGCCGCCGCCTCCCACACCGGCGCCCTCGCCACCGACGACCGGGTGCTGGACTCGGCGCTGCGCCGGCTGGGCATCGCCCGGGTCGACGACATCGACGAACTCCTCGACGCGGCCGCCGCGTTCGAGGTGCCGCTGCGGCCCAAGGGCCCGCGCGTCGCCGTGGTCACCACCTCCGGCGGGTCCGGCATCCTCGCCGCCGACGCCGTCGAGGACTCCGGTCTGGAGCTGAGCCGGCTGTCGCAGGAGAGCATCGCCGCGCTCACCGAGATCGTGCCGCCGTTCGGCGCCGTGGAGAACCCCGTCGACATCACCGCCACGGTGCTCAGCGACCCGACCCTGTTCGACCGGTCGCTGGACGTGCTGCTCGCGGACGACTCGGTCGACATCATCATCGCCTGCTTCTGCGTCATGGCCGGGCCCGACGTGGAGAAGGCGGTCACCGCCCTGTCCAAGGCGGCCCGCAAGGGCGGCAAGCCCATCCTGGTGGCCCGCACCGGCGCCGACTTCCTCGCCCCGGACGCCCCCGCCATGCTCCGGGACGCCCAGCTCCCGGACTACCCCACGCCGGGCCGGGCGCTCAAGGCCGCCGCGGCACTGTGGCAGGTCAGCCGGCCGCGTCCGCAGGCCACCCGCGACGCCGCCACGGCACCGCTTCCGGTGCCGGCTCCCGAGGCCACCGAGCCGCAGCTGAAGGAGCTGCTCGCCGCCGCCGGGATCGCCGTGCCCGAGGGCCGGGTCGCCCGGGATGCCGACGACGCGACCGGGCTGGTGCGGGAGTCGGGCGGCCGGGCGGTGCTCAAGGCCGTCGTGCCCGGACTGCTGCACAAGTCGGAGGCGGGCGGTGTCCGGGTCGGCGTCACCGTGCGGGAGGCGCCGGCCGCCTTCGCCGACCTGGCCGCGCTCGGCGGCGAGGTCCTCGTCGAGGAACTGGCCCCGGACGGCGTGGAGGCCCTGGTCGGTGTCCGCACCAGCGGGCTCGGCACCGTGCTGACGGTCGGGCTCGGCGGCATCTTCACCGAGCTCCTCGACGACGTCGCGCACGGCGTGCTGCCGCTCGCCGACGGCGAGGCCGAGCGCATGATCTCCGAACTGCGCGGCGCGGCCCTGCTGCACGGGGCGCGCGGCACCGAGGCCGTCGACACCGCGGCCCTGGCCGATCTGCTGTACCGGCTCTCCGACGCGGTCCGCGACTGGCCGGGCGAGTTCGAACTCGACCTCAACCCGGTGCGGGTGCTGCCCAGCGGCGCGGTCGTCCTGGACGCCGCGTTCACCACCGGCGACACCCCGGCCCCCTGACGGACGGCCGCCTCGGCCGCCCTCCGGGCGGGAGCCGGAAATCCCACGCCACCGGCTCCCGCCCGCCCCCGGACGTTCCGCACAGACGTTGCGCACAGACGTTGCGCACAGACGTTGCGCACAGACGTTCCGGCAAGTGTTCCCAAGCCCGTTCCGCGACTGCGAAAGGCACCGACCGATGTCCTCATCCCCTGCACCCGCCACCCTCGACGGCCCCGCCGGCGCCGCCTCGGCCGCGCTGTTCGAGCGGGCCGCAGCGGTCATCCCCGGCGGCGTCAACTCCCCGGTGCGCGCCTTCGGTTCCGTCGGCGGCACCCCGGTGTTCATGGCCTCCGCGCAGGGCCCGTACCTGTACGACGTCGAAGGCAGGGAGTACGTCGACCTGATCTGCTCCTGGGGCCCGATGATCCTCGGCCACCGGCACCCGGCGGTCCTCGACGCGGTGCGGGCCGCGCTCGCCGCCGGTACCTCGTTCGGCACCGCGACCGAGGGGGAGATCGCCCTCGCCGAGGAGATCGTCTCCCGGGTCGCCCCCGTGGAGAACGTCCGGCTGGTCACCTCCGGCACCGAGGCGACCATGTCGGCGATCCGGCTCGCCCGCGGCTTCACCGGCCGCTCCAAGATCGTCAAGTTCGCGGGCTGCTACCACGGCCACGTCGACGCGCTGCTGGCCGCCGCGGGTTCGGGCCTGGCCACCTTCACCCTGCCGGACACCCCGGGCGTCACCGGCGCCCAGGCCGCCGACACCGTCGTACTGCCGTACAACGACCTGGCCGCGGTGGAGCGCGCCTTCGCCGAGCAGGGCTCCGAGATCGCCTGTGTGATCACCGAGGCCGCGCCGGGCAACATGGGCGCCGTCCCGCCGCTGCCCGGCTTCAACGCGGGCCTCAAGGAGCTGTGCCGGCGCCACGGTGCCCTCTTCATCTCCGACGAGGTCATGACGGGCTTCCGCGCCGGCCGCGCCGGCTGGTACGGCCGGGACGGGGTGGCGGCGGACCTGTTCACCTACGGCAAGGTGATGGGGGGCGGCTTCCCCGCCGCGGCCTTCGGCGGCCGTGCCGACGTCATGGCCCATCTCGCTCCGGCCGGACCCGTGTACCAGGCGGGCACGCTCGCGGGGAACCCGGTGGCCACCGCGGCCGGCCTGGCGACCCTGCGCCACTGCACCGGCGCGGTCTACGACCGGCTGGACGCCGTGTCCGCCACGATCGGGTCCGAGGTCTCCGCGGCGCTGGCCGCCGAGGGCGTCGCACACGTCCTCCAGTACTCCGGGACCATGTTCTCGGTGTTCTTCTCGCAGGGGACGGTCCGCGACTACGACGACGTCAGGGCGAGCGAGTCCTTCCGCTACCGGGCCTTCTTCCACGAGATGCTCCGCCAGGGTGTCTATCTGCCGCCGTCCCCGTTCGAGGCCTGGTTCGTGTCCGCCTCGCACGACGACCGTGCCGTCGACCGTGTCGTGTCCGCCCTGCCGCGGGCCGCCAGGGCGGCGGCCGCCGCCGTGCCCCCGGCGGCCTGAACCCGGCCCGGACACGCGTGTGCCGCCGGGGCCGGAACGCGTCCGGCACCGGCGGCACACCGCGGGGCTCAGGGGACCAGCTCGATTCCCACCCGTATGTTCCCGCGCACCGCCCGGGAGTACGGGCAGCGGGAATGGGCCCGGTCCGCCAGTTCCCGCGCCGTCTGCGGGGCCACTCCCGGCATCCGGACCGTCAGATCAGCGCTGATCCCGTAACCGGAGTCGTCGCGCTCCAGGTGCACGCGGGCCGTCACGGTCGGCTCCTCGGCGAGCGGCACCCGCGCCTCGCGCGCGGACAGGCGCAGCGCGCTGTGGAAGCAGGCCGCGTAACCCGCGGCGAACAGCTGCTCCGGATTGCTGAGTTCCCCGGAGCCGCCCACCTCCTTCGGGGCGTCCAGCCCCAGCTCCAGCACACCGTCGGAGGAGCTGACCCGGCCTTTGCGGCCGTCTCCGGACGACGTGACCTCGGCCGTGTAGAGAACCGTCATGATTCCCACCCTTTTCTCTTCGGTGAATCCCGTTCGGGAAGGCGGAGGAAAAACACTCGCAAGATCGCAAGATGGCAAGAAATCCGGATCGGAACAATACGGAATCCCGAAACTCAGAACTCCTGATGGGAAAGGGGATGAGCCTCATGGGGCCCCTGAAAGGTGTACGTGTGGTCGAGCTCGCGAGCGGTGCCCCCTGCGCCTTCGCCGCCACGCTCCTCGCGGACCTCGGCGCCGACGTCGTCCGTGTCGACCGGCCGGGCGCGGGCTCGTTCGGGCCCGCCGACCCGCTGGGCCGTTCCCGCCGCTCGGTCACGGCCGATCTGAAGGACCCCGACGGCGTGCGCCGGGTGCGTGCGCTCGTGGAACGTGCCGACGTACTGCTCGAAGGTCTGCGCCCGGGGGCCTGCGAACGCCTGGGAATGGGGCCGGAGTCCTTCGCCGAGACCAATCCCGGCCTCGTCTACGCCCGGGTGTCCGGGTGGGGGCAGACCGGGCCGTGGGCGCGGCGCCCCGGGCACGACATCAGCTTCCTCGCGCTGGCCGGGCTGCTCGACGGCGACGCGGACGCCGCCGGGTCGGCCGCGCCCCCGTCGACGTACCTGTCCACCTTCGCGGGCGGCGGGCTGTTGCAGGTGCTCGGGGTGCTGGCGGCGCTGCACGAGCGCTCCCGCAGCGGGCGCGGCCAGGTGGTCGACGCGGCCATGGTCGACGGGGCGGCCCTGCTGGAGGTGATGGTCCGTCAGTGGCGGGAGAATCCCGGCAACGTGACGGTGACCGATGCGCCGTTCTACACCACCTACGCCTGCCAGGACGGCCGGCATGTGGCGGTCGGCGCGATCGAGGCGCGGTTCTACGACGTGCTCCTGGCCCAGCTCGGCCTCGACGGCGACGACGGGCTGCCCGACCGGGACGACCAGGACGCCTGGCCCCGGCTGCGGGACCGGATCGGCCGGGCGTTCGCCACCCGTCCCCGGGACTACTGGGCCAAGGTGTTCGCCGAGCACGACGCGTGTGTGGTGCCCGTCCTCGATCCGGAGGAGGCCGCGGAACATCCGGCCCTGCGTGACCGGGCGACGTTCACCGAGGTCGCCGGGCGGCCGCAGCCGGCCCCCGCTCCCCGCTTCTCCCGCACCCCGTCGCCGGCTCCCCGCCCGGCTCCGCGGCCGGGTGACGGCACGGAACTCGTGCCGCGAGAGTGGGGCGTGCCCGCCTGATCGGACGAGAACCCCGCCGCCGGGTCGCCGGTGGCGGGGTTCGTCGTGTCCTTCGTGTCCTTCGTGTCCGCCGTGTCCGCCGTGTCCGCCGTCAGAACACGATCAGTTGGCGGCCGCGCAGTCCGCCCGCTTCGAGGCGACGGTGGGCCTCGGCGGCCCGGTCGGGGGTGAGGCGGGCCGCTGTGCGGGGGGTGAGGATTCCCTTGGCCGCCAGGGCGGCCAGTTCGGTCAGCGTCTCGGCCTTGTCGGTGTGGGCGAAGACGTTGAGGCGGTGGTGGATGGTGCCGGGCGGCAGTTCGACCGGATCGTGGCGGCACTGGACGTAGTCCGACTCCGGCTTGAGGACCGGTAGCAGGGGGGCGCCGACCGCCGCGGCGTCGATCAGGGCGTCGACGCCCTCGGGGGCCGCTTCGAGGTAGTCCTCGGCGGCGCGGCCGACCGGCATGGCGCCCAGGGTGCGCAGCAGGTCGTGGTCGGCTTCGGCGGCGCCGGCGATGATGCGCAGGCCGCGGTGTGCGGCGAGCTGGACGGCGTAGCCGCCGAGGGCGCCGGTGGCGCCGCTGACGGCGATGGTGGCGCCGGCCGGCAGGTCCAGGAGGGTGAGGGCCTGGTGGGCGGTGAGGGCGTTCATGGGGAGGCCCGCGGCGTCGACCGGGTCCAGTTCGGGGGGCAGGACCGTCGCTTCGGACTCCGGGACGACGATGTACTCCGCCTGGGCTCCGCCTCCGGGGCGCAGGGGGTTGACGCAGGCGATCACCCGGTCGCCGGGGGTGAGGCGGGTGCCGGGGCCGGTGGCGTCGACGGTGCCGGAGGCGTCCATGCCCGGGATGTAGGGGGCGGGGACCTTCTCCAGGGCCGCCGCCAGCAGGCCGGCGCGCAGGCCGAGGTCGATGGGGTTGACGGCCGCCGCGGTGACCTTGACGCGGATCTCGCCGGGGCCGGGCTCCGGGACGGGGCGGTCGATGACGGTGAGGACGTCGGGGTCGCCGAAGCGGGGGATGGCGATGGCTCGCATGACGGGCGGGCGCCTCCGTTCTGGCCTGGGTGAGAGTGCCGTACGGGGGATGCTCCGCCGGGTGGCTTGCGGTGGGTTTGGGCGGGCCTTGCGTGTGGGGTGCCGTCAGTTCCGTGCGCGGGCCGGGGTGTGCGGGGTGAGGTGGCGGGCGAGTACCTCGAGGGCGGCGTGGATCTCCTTCAGGCGCTCGGGGTCCGCGTCCTCTCCCAGGGCGGCGGTGAGGGCGTCGTCGATGCTGCTGGCCCGCACTTCGGCGACCCGGCCGGAGAGGTGGGGGGCCTGGCGGACCAGGAGGCGGCGGCGGTCGGCGGGGTCGGGGGCGGTGACCACCGCGCCGGTCTCCTTCAGACGGGCGACGGCCGTGGAGACGGCGCTCTGCGGCAGGCCGGTGCGGGTGGCGATCTCGCCGACGGCGCTGTCGGGGTGGGTGGTGAGGTCGCTGGCCACGATGAGGACGGTACGGACGCTGCCGCCGTAGCGGGAGGTGCCGCCCTCGGGTTCCGGCATCGCCGCCTCGCCGATCTTGGTCAGGGTGCGTCCGAGGAGGAAGAGCTCGACTCCATTCATGGGAGCCAGATTACATCGAGATTGATTCATCTCGCTAGATACATCTCCCTTGATGCATCAAAGAAGATGGGTTATCGTCGTTGTCAGGCACCCGGGCACCACCGGGTCGGACCGAAGGAGCACCGCCGTGCGGAAGTGGCGAGCGAACCCGTGGGCAGTCCTGGTGACGCTCTCGCTCGGGTTCTTCATGACCCTGCTGGACCTGACGATCGTCAACATCGCGATCCCGGACATGATGAGCGGCCTGGGTGCCTCGCTCGACCAGACGCTGTGGACGGTGAGCGGCTACGCGCTGGCGCTCTCGGTGATGATCATCAGCGCCAGCCGGCTCGGGGACCTGCACGGGCCGCGGACCTTGTTCGCGGCCGGGCTCACGGTCTTCACCCTGGCCAGCGTCGCCTGCGGGCTCGCACCCACCGCGACGGCCCTGATCGTCGCCCGGGTCGTGCAGGGGCTCGGGGCCGCGCTGCTGACCCCGCAGACGATGACCCTCATCGTGGCCGTCTTCCCGGCCGACCGGCGCGGGACCGCGCTCGGGATCTGGGGAATGGTCGCCGGTCTCGCCACCCTCACCGGGCCCACCCTGGGCGGTGTCCTGGTCTCCGCCGCGAGCTGGCGCTGGATCTTCCTGGTCAACGTGCCCGTCGGGATCGCCGCGCTGGCCCTGACCTTCCTGGTGGTGCCCGACATCCGGCCCGGACGGGCGCACCGCTTCGACCTGACCGGCGTGCTGCTGTCCAGCGCCGCCCTGTTCTGCCTCGCCTTCGGGCTCCAGGAGGGCGAGAACTACCACTGGGGTACGGGGATCCAGGCGCTGCTCGCCGCCGCGGTCGCGCTGGGCGCCGGGTTCGTCATGCACCAGCGGCGCCGGCAGGACCGGGAGCCGCTCGTGCCCTTCGCCCTGCTGCGCGACCGGAACTTCACCGCGATGACCGTGCTGGTCGGGCTGGTGTCCGTGGCGATGCTCGGGCTGGTGCTGCCGTTCAACCTGTACCTCCAGTCGGTGCTGCACCTCAGCGCCGTCAAGGCCGGTCTGGTGCTGGCCCCCTCGTCCCTGGTGTCGATGACCGTCGGGCCCTTCGCCGGACGGCTGGCCGACCGCATCGGCGGCAAGTACGTCCTGCTGACCGGCCTGTTCTGCTACGCCGCCGGCATCGTCGCCATCACGCTGACCGCCGGGCCCGCCACCGCCTGGTACGCGTTCATCCCGGCCACGCTCGCCACCGGTCTGGGCGTCGGCTGCATCATCGCCCCGATGTCCACCGAGGCCATGCGGCAGGTTCCGCCGCAGCTGGCCGGTGCCGCCTCCGGCATCAACAACACCGTCCGGCAGATCGGTTCCGTGGTCGGCGCCGCGGCCGTGGGCGCGCTGGTGCAGGGGCGGCTCGCCGCGGAGCTGGCCGGGGGGAAGACGTACGGCGCCGCCTTCGTCGCCACGCTGCACACCACCGCGGTGCTGCCGCTGGCCGTGCTCGCCGCCGGTGCCGTCGCCGTCCTGCTGCTGCGCCGCCGCACCGGCGGGCGGGCGACGGCCTGCAACCCCGCCCAGGCCGCGCAGCAGCCCGCCGCCAGCCGCTGACCCTCACCTCCCCCGGCGGACAGGCCGGTGCCGGCGCCCTTGGACGGGCGCCGGCACCGGCCTGTCCGCAGCTGGTCGGTCCGGGCTCACACCACCCCCTGCGCCAGCATCGCGTCGGCCACCCGCTCGAAGCCGGCGATGTTGGCGCCCGTCACATAGTCGCCGGGGGCGCCGTAGCGCTCGGCGGTCTGCCAGCACAGTTCGTGGATCTCCCGCATCACGGCCGCCAGTTCGCTCTCGACCCGCTCCCGCGGCCAGGACTCGCGGCCACTGTTCTGCCGCATCTCCAGCGCGCTGACCGCCACTCCCCCGGCGTTGGCCGCCTTGCCCGGACCGAACGCCACCCCGGCGTCCCTCAGCACCCCGGCCGCGGCCGGGGTGACGGGCATGTTCGCGCCCTCCGACACCGCCTTCACCCCGCCGCGCACCAGGGCCAGCGCGTCGGCGGCGTCGAGTTCGTTCTGCGTCGCCGACGGCAGCGCCACATCGGCCGGGACCTCCCACACCGAACCGCCCGGCACGAACACCGCCGAACCGCCCCGGCGCTTGGCGTAGTCCGCGACCCGGCCCCTCTCGACCTCCTTGACCTGCTTGAGCAGGTCGAGGTCGATGCCCTTGTCGTCGACGACGTAGCCGTCGGAGTCCGACACCGTCACCGCCCGCGCGCCCAGCTGGTGGAGCTTCTCGATGGTGTAGATCGCCACGTTGCCCGAGCCGGAGACCAGCACCTGCTGGCCCGGCAGGTCCTCGCCGCGCCGGCGCAGCATCTCGGCCACGAACAGCACGTTGCCGTACCCGGTGGCCTCCACCCGCCCGGCCGAGCCGCCCCAGTCCAGACCCTTGCCGGTGAGGACGCCGGCCTCCCACCGATTGGTGATGCGCCGGTACTGGCCGAACAGGTAGCCGATCTCCCGGCCGCCGACCCCGATGTCCCCGGCCGGTACGTCCGTACGGTCGCCGATGTGCCGGTACAGCTCCGTCATGAACGACTGGCAGAACCGCATCACCTCGGCGTCGGAACGCCCCCGCGGGTCGAAGTCGCTGCCGCCCTTGCCGCCGCCGATGCCCAGACCGGTCAGGGCGTTCTTGAAGATCTGCTCGAACCCGAGGAACTTCACGATGCCGAGGTTCACCGACGGGTGGAACCTGAGGCCGCCCTTGTAGGGGCCGAGCGCGCTGTTGAACTCCACCCGGAAGCCCCGGTTGACGTGCACCCGGCCGCGGTCGTCCTGCCACGGGACCCGGAAGAGGATCTGCCGCTCCGGCTCGCAGATCCTCTCGACCAGCGCCGCCTCCCTCAGTTCGGGCCGGGCCGCGAGGACGGGGTCCAGCGTCTCCAGGACCTCTCTGGCCGCCTGGTGGAACTCCGGCTCGGCCGGATTGCGGCGCACGACCTCGTCGAACAGGGCGGCGAGTCTGTCCCGAGCGGATGGTGATGTCACAGCAACCTCTTCCGGGCCAATGGCAGGTGAACAGTCGTCAGTACAGTCCCGCGACCTAGGATTCCGGCAAAGCACCGCACGACCCCCACACCGTGGCGTGTCGCAGCACCGCGACGGCCGCCGCCCGGCCCCTGCCCGCCTCGACGTCGTGCACCGCCCAGCCGGGCGGTGCCGCCGCCCGCGCGCCGCATCCGACGTACGGCTCGGCGCCCCCCTGGGCCAGGCCCAGGCCCGTGCCCTTCAGACAGGCCTCCTTGCGCGCCCAGCAGCGGGCGAACGCCGCCGGCCGCGCGGACCGGGGCAGCGCCCGCAACTCGGCCCGCTCCCGCGGGTGCAGCGCCCCCGCGGTCCCGGCCGCCGTCCGCAGCGACGGCACGTCCTCGACGTCCACGCCCACCGGCGCCGCCGCGACCGCGGCCAGGGCCAGGTCTCCGGCGTACGCCAGGGAGAAGTACGGCACCGGCCGCCTCCCGTCGGCCGCCACCACAGGACGGCCGTGCGGTCCCCCGCACTCCCGGCAGGGCGCCCGGGTCAGGGCCACCTCGCGCGGCGGCACGTCCAGGCAGGCACCCAGCAGACGGCGCAGCGCGAGGTGGGCGGCCCGGTAACGGGCGCGGTCGCGTTCCCGTACGAACCCCTTCAGGCGGGCCCGTTCGGCCGTGTCCAGGACGTCCACGGGATCGTCCACGGCCGACGGGTCGATCAGCCACAGCCGGGGCTCGTCGGGGGCGCCGCTGCCGGGGGCGGGCAGGGCGGCGGTGCCGTAGGGGGCGGGCCGCTTCACGGAGCGCCGGTGATCTCGCAGATGGCCGCGCCGGAGCTGATGGACGCGCCGATCTCCGCGCTGAGGCCCTTGATGGTGCCGGCCTTGTGGGCGTTGAGGGGCTGTTCCATCTTCATGGCTTCGAGTACGACGATCAGGTCGCCCTCGTTGACCTCCTGGCCCTCCTCGACGGCGACCTTCACGATCGTGCCCTGCATCGGGGAGGCGAGGGTGTCGCCGGAGGCGACCGGGCCGGACTTCCTCGCAGTGCGGCGCTTGGACTTCGTCTCCGTCGCCGGGCTCGTGCGGGAGGTCGGGATCGTGACCTCCAGCCGTTTGCCGCCCACCTCGACGACGACCGTCTCACGGCCCGATTCCTGTTCGGTCTCGGTGAGGGCGGGGCTGGCGAACGGTGGGATGTCGTTGACGAACTCGGTCTCGATCCAGCGGGTGTGCACGGTGAACGGGTCGGCGGATCCGGCAAGTTCGGGGGCGAAGGCCGGGTCGGTGACCACCGCGCGGTGGAAGGGGATGGCGGTGGCCATGCCCTCGACCTGGAACTCCTCCAGCGCGCGGGCGGC
>NZ_JBEYXB010000023.1:0-144109 GCF_040644935.1 Streptomyces sp. NPDC046915
TCCCAGGCACCCATATACCTGCACGTCAGAAGGGCTGGGATGGTTCCACCGTCGCCGAACGGGCGTCGAGCGTTGCGCCGGGCTCCCGTGCCGGCCGATGCTCTTGGTGTCGCACCGACCAGGGCCGGACCGACCCACCGGCGTCGCCGCGACAGCCAAAACCCATGCACTCATTCACGGGGGACATCCATGCCCAAGCGCACCCGAGCAGGCGCGCTCATCGCACTCACGGCCGCAGGTCTCACCTTCGGAACCGCGCTCGCCGCACCGGCGAACGCCGCCACGAAGGCACCCGGATTCCTCGCGGCCAAGGACCTACCGCCGCACCCCTCCTCGTCCTGGACGGCCGGCAAGGTCACCGCCGGCGTGCCGGAGGCGGTGGAGCTGGACCGCTGCCTGGGCATGGTGCTCGGCGACGACCGGGACTCCTGGCACCGCGACTTCCGGACCGACCTCGACACGAGCGCCCGTCAGGTCGGCGTCGAGTCGTCGAGCGTCAGCGTGGCGAAGGGCCGGTTCTCGCGGCTGAACCAGGACATCAAGTCCTGCGCGGCACGGACCGAGAAAGCCGACCCGGACCTCGAGGTCACGTTCAAGGACTACGGCACGCTGCCCGTCGAGGAGGGCGCCCATCTCTACGGCCTGCACACCGAGACCTCCTGGGGCGCGAGCGACATCCGCCTCCTCGCGGTCGGGCGGGACGGCAGGACCGTGACGGTCGTCGACTGGGGCCGGCTGGGCGGCTTCAAGGACGCGCCGGTGAAGGCCTTCAAGAAGACGGCCACCACGGCCGTGAACAAGCTCCACTGACCGCACGACCCGGGCCGCCCTCTCGCCACGGGGGTCGGGAGGGCGGCCCAGCAACGATCACCACACACTTCGGAATACGGAGAACACACATGAACAGCAAGACCCGCACCGCCCTGACCGCCGGCGTCCTCGCCGTCGCCCTCGGCCTCGGCGCCACCGCCCAGGCGGCCTCCGCCGGCACCCCGCGCAGCGTCAGCGGCAAGCCGTCCGACAACATCACCCGCATCGCCGACTTCTACGGCGCCTACATCGACGCGGTGACCGACGAGGACAGCGGCAACCTCGGGGCCGCACTGCGCGGCCACTACCTCACCGCCGGCTTCCAGAAGGAACTGAACGCCTGGGAGAAGAGGGAGCACGCCGACGGCGTCCTGCGCGCCCAGAACGTCCCGCTCGCCTGGAAGGTCACCGACAACGGCACCGCCGACTACACGGAGGCCGTCATCACCCTCACCTGGAGCAAGAACAGCACCACCAGGCTGGTCGTCGACATGACCCGCGGCAGCCGCAAGATCTTCCACATCGGGGAGAAGGGCATCGGCGGGAAGTAAGGACAGCGCCGCACCGTGAGGACCTGGAACGGCCGCAGCCCGAAGCCCAAGCCGGCTTCGTGCAGCGGCCGTTCCACCATGTCCGTCCCCGATGGCCCGGGGCACCCGGGCCGCCGCGCGCGACGGCGCCGCCGGGCGGGTTGTGGTTCCGCTTGCGATCCGCGAGCGGGAGCCGCTGGCACAGTCGGCCGATACGCTGCGAGCGATCTACGACCAGCCTGCCGGACGCAGTCATCCTCCATCCCGAGCGGGCAAGGCTGCACCGCAGGAACAGTTCGATCGGCGGACCACCCCTGTGGCGGAGTGACGAACCGTGGCCCGAGTGCTCCTTGCCCGACGAGAACAGCTCTGTCGGTGTGCCTGCCGCGGCCATGGTGACGGTCGCGCAGATCTTCCGGTGCGACGCACCCTCACGGCATGACGAAGACGGCTACCTTACGCAGGCGTGCGCGCTCACTGCTGAGCGCGTGACCGACTTCCCCTTCCGTGAGGAACTGCCGGCAGAACTTCGTCGAAGTATCCGGGGCCTTTGCTGGGCAGGACGTCAAGTGCGCTGGTGTAGCGCAGGGTCTGGGTCTGCCAGCCGTGGTAGCCGCTCATCCACGCGGCCATGATCTGGACATACGTGTCCACGGCCGCCCGTTCGCGCCCCGTGATCCCGAGTTGTTCGCACAGGGCCGGCACCTGCTGGGCGAGTTCCAGGAAGCGGGCGCAGCGTTGTTCGACGTCCCGTCGGGCGGCGGTGACGGCTTCGTCGCGGGTGCAGTGCCGGGCGTGTTCGATGACGAGGACGACGTTGTCCATGTCGCCGCGGGCTTCCTCTTTCTCGAGTGAGTACACGTCGTTGCACATCAGGGTGACGTCGATGGCGGCCTGGCGCATGATGCGCAGTTGCGGGCTGTGGAAGGCGGCCGCGGGGACGGTGATGCCGGCGGCGCGTTCCCCCAGGGACAGGGGCAGATCGGTCCCGGCGATGCCACGGCGCACCTGGAGGTAGCTCTCCATGTCGCCGGGCGTGCCACGCAGCCGGTTGGCCGCCTCGTGGGGGTGGGCGGCGAAGTAGTACTCCCACTCGTGCGCGCACCGGGCCACCCAGGCGGGATGTGCGCCGTCGGTACTACGTGCCCATACGTCGGCGAACGCCGTCGAGCACGCGCCCGCGTCAGGCCGCGGAGTGGCGCCGTGAACGATGTCGATCAGCTGCCGGCAGACGGCTGCGGCTCGGGCGGGATCCTGACCGAGGGGGCCGTCGAACTGGTCGTCGAAGACGAAGAAGAACGCCATCGCGTCCGCGCACAATTCCAGCGCGGCACCTCGGGCGTGCGGGAACCCGAGCGCGGCCAGACGCGGCATGTCCCAGGAGGTGTACCACTCCAGCGACCTGCCCGGCCCGACCAGTCCCAGGTGCTGGACCCACGCCAGGTTGTGACGGCGCGCAGCGTCAAGATCCGGGTTGAGGGCGAGAGGGAAGGGCAGGCCGAAGTCGATGTTCTGCGGCACGCGCCCTCCCGAGCGGCTGGGGTCATGGTCAGCATCTCGGGATCACCCGCGGTCAACAAGGGCGACATCGCGTCAGGTCATGCCGGTGGCGACTGTCTTGTTCGGGCTGCGTGAGGAGGGAGTCGGCGTCGTTGGCTTGGTGGGTACATGCCGCTTTGCCCCGGGCGGTGCCGCTCTGGGCCCGCCTCCCGGCCGTCCTGCGGGCACCGGGGGAGCGGTGCTCAGCGCGGCTGCCGCGAAACCGGGCACGACCACGCTCAAGCTCGAGCGATACCTGACCTGCCCGGCAGCCACCTAAAGCGCCGGTGCAGACTCCCCCTCAGGGCTGCACCGTCCGGACCACAGAGCCGACACGAAGCGGTGATCTTGTGGTCAGCCGGACGCAGGTCAGGTGGATCACCACGGATCATGGTGTGCGAACCGTTGGCGGCCGTCACCGTCGGCGCGGGCAGAACGCCGCGGACGGCAGGTGGCCTCAGGAGACGATCGCGTGAAAACACCGCTCAAACCTCGGCCCGGCCCGCGTCCGCGACCGCCCTCGCTGAAAACCCGGCGGGCCCAGCTGGACATGGCTGTGACCCTGCTGGTCCTCATCATGACAACGCTGCTGCTGTGCCGGTTCGGCTTTGCCGACTTCTCCCATGCCCTGACCTTCCCCGGTCGCCTCACCGGTGCCGTGCTGATCATGTTCGCGTTCACCACACTCCTGGGCGTTGTGGCGGTCCTGGACCACTGGATCCGGCACAGTTTCCAGTACTCCGGCCTGGTCGCACTGGTCGGCGCACTCGCGGCGTTCCTGCCCAACGCACTGCTCTGCCTCCGGACGCTGAAGAACGGTGATTCCCTGTTTTTCCCGGTGCTGTTCGGCGCACTCGCAGCGGGCGCGGCATGGGCTGTCTTCAGCGTGTGGCGGACGTTGGCCGCGGTCCCCGCTCCGAAACGGGTGGCTGCCGCGCTGATCGTCTCCACGCTCTTCGCCGTCGCCAACTTCGGCTACCAGAACCTCTATCTGCCCTACCGGCGTGTAACCCGGCCTCTCATCACGTTGGCCGTGGGAAAACCTGTGCCGAGCAAGGACGGCAAGGCCTTCGCCGTACCGGTCGACATCACGCTCCAGAACCAGGCCGACGTCGGTTTTTATGTGCTCGGCACCGAATTCCACGCCATGGGGCAACGGGTGCCGCTGAGCCCGAAGGACCGGCTCCGCGAGCAGTGGCGGAGCGATGCCGAGCGGTGGGCGAACTCCTCGGGGGAAGTGAACCCGCTCTCCCGCAGGGAGATTCACCAGGCCGGTCAATTGGTGGAGGCAAAACCGTGGATGTTTCCTGGAGACTGGATCGAGTCGAGCGACGCATTCACCACGCGAGTGGTGGTGCAACTGCCCATGAACACGCCCTATGACCAGCTGGCGTTCTATGCCACCGCAAGCCTCGCGCGCAAGGACCAGATCGTTCTGGATCCACCGCTCCGGTTCGTGACCACTTCCTGGAAGGGTGGCAATGTCGCGGCATGGGTGAAGAAACAGAAGGGCGACGCCCTCGTCTACCAGGCCCGGGTGCACGAGAACAACGCGATCGACGAGAACACGAGGGACCCGCGCTTCGTCACCGTCTACTGGAGGTTCGGCACACAAGGTGCGGCCGTGCAGTCAAGCGTTGCGCGTATGGGCGAGGAGAGTCGCCTCAGGTTGTCCGGAGAGGAAACACGCGAGCTGGTGAGCCGGTACGGTCTCGTCGATCTCGCCGCCGGCCCCGTCGAGCGGACCCTGTGGGACATCAAGAGCCAGCGGTGAGTCGCTCCAGCCAGGCCACCAGGGCGAGCGAGCTGTTCACACGGTCCCAGGAGTACGAGTCCCCTATGCCGAGCTGAGCCTCCCGTACCGCCCGGCACAGCGTCTCGACGTCGAACATCTCCATGACCAGCGGATGCCGGGCGGAGCGGCACAGGGCGATGAGTTCGTCGCCGTGTGTCCGCAGGCCCCGGGTGTAGAGGTCGTTGAAGGGAACCTTGACCGCCCTGCCACGGATCGGGGCAGGGAGCAGATCCGCCATGGCCTCCCGGAGAACGGCCTTCGGACGGCCCGGCCGGAACGAGACCGCGGCAGGAAGGCGGCTCATCGTGTTGATGACGTCCGGGTCGAGGAAGGGGTGGGAGAGGAAGAACCCGTCTCGTGGGGCGCGGTGCCACGACAGCGGGTCGGGAGCGGCGAGGTAGTTGGCGGCCTCGTACAGCGACTGCTCCGGCCTGCGCCCGAACGCGAAGCGGCTCTCCGCGAGACCGGCCTCCCGGTAGCCGTGCGCCCGCGCGAATCCGGCTCGCAGCCAGGGGGGGCGGTTGAAGGTGCCGAGGCCACCGAGCACCGTTCCGCCGCGGACCAGCGCGGTGACCCTTTCGGCCGTCACCGGAAGAGCCGGCTGGACGACGTAGGCGTGGACGACGTCGCGCAGGCCCCGCTCGGTACCCGCGGCCCAGGCGCGCGCCTGCCGGGTCATCTGCCGGAGCCGGCCCGTGCGGGCGAGCCGGTGCAGGTGGAAGGGGTTGGCGTCCGCGACGGGATCGGCACCGCAGCCGGTCAGGAGGGTGTCGCAGCCCAGTTCCGCGGCCGCGGCGTGGAGTCTGCTCCAGAAGGGGGCGCGGAAGGCGTGCGCATGAGGCTCGTCCGCGTCCCCCGCGTGGTGCTGGAAGTCGTCGAAGTCCGCCACGTCGTCGGCATCTACGATCACCTGGCGTGCCGCGGGTGCGTGCCGGCGGATGGTTTCCATCGCGATGTCGAGGTACGGCTGCTCCGCGGCCAGCTCTCCGTGGGAGAAACGCCCGGCGAGCAGCGTGAGCTCTCCGGGACCACCGCCTCCCTCGGCCAGCAGACGCGCGGCGAGCAGGGCGACGCTGGTGGAGTCTGTACCGCCCGAGACATGGCATACGGTGGCCGTGCCCATACGGCGTCCGACGGCGTTCTCGAGCGCCAGGCGCAGCTCCTGCGCGGCCTCACCGAGGCCGGGTCCGTCCGCCGTCGGCGCGGGCGGGCCGGTGGTCCGACGGACAGGGCCCGGCGTACGACGGCGCAGCCGGCCGGTGAGGGACAGCTCCACCACCTCTCCGCCGAGGACGCGGTGCACCCCGGCGAACGGGGTGAGGTCCGTGTGCGGTTGCGCCAGATTCCCGGTGAGGTACCGGCAGAAGTACCGGGGTTCCAGCTCCGTGGCGCTCCCCAGGCTCCGGGCCGAGGTGCTCACGGCATTCACGAGGTCGCCGGACGTCCGGAAGAACAGGGGGATGCGCGCCTGCTCGTCGCGGGTCAGGAGGACTCGGTCGCGGCACACCAGAACGGCGGCGTAGTCGCCGGCCGGAAGCGGCGGGGCGGCTCCCTGCCGGCCGAGGGCGTCGAGGAGGCGGTGTGCGCCGACCGACCGGTCGCGGGCCGAGCCGACCCAGCCGACGACGGCCGCGGTGCCGGCCGACGAGGAGACCGTCGTCACGAGTCCCTGACGCGCCATGGCGTCGGCGGTCCGGACCCGCGGTGCGCCGCGGGTCCATTCGACGCGAAGCGCATCCAAGTTACTGTCCGCCGCAGTCGATCGAGAGCACCGGTGTGAAGGCGTGCCCGCCGGGATCGGCGTCCGGGATGCACACGCCGGCCGAAGTGGTCCAGGCATGCATGGCGAACGGGTGTTCGTGCACACCGACATGGAGTACGGCGTGCAGGCCGTACCGCCGCAGCAGGACGAAGGCCGTCACGGCCTCGGACTTGCAGTCGCCGTTGACGAGCCAGCTCATGCGGCTGTGCATCTGCACCGCCCGTTTCAGCCGTCCGACCTCTTCCTCGGACGGAAGGTCGGCACGGGTGTAACCCGGGGCGGCCAAGGACAGCAGCCGGAGGACACGCCCGAAGCCAAGGGTCCGGACGAGCAGGTGCACCCCCCGTAGCCAGGGTCCGACGCGGGCGTCCGCGCGCTCCTTCCGGCGGCCCGTCGCGCATCCGGCTCGCATGAGAACGGTGATCAGCTCGGCGCGCTCCTCCGGACTGCCCTCAGCGAACTTACGGACGTCCGCCTCCGCCATCCCGAGAAATCGCGTCCGTTTCCAGTCGGCGATCAGTGCCCCGTCGGACATCCGGACAACACGGCAGTGCGGTGACAGGATCCTCGCCATGGCTGCCAGGGCATCGGTATCCACTGCCACCGCACATCCTCCGGGGTTCCGCCTTGGATGACGTCAGGACTGGTATCCGTGACCGTCGTAGAATCCGCCGCTGTAACCCCGGATCAGACGGCCGTTGCCGAGAAGGACCAGCTGATGCGGCCTGTGACGCCGCAGCAATCGGAGAAACATCGCCTACCTCCAGAATCGGGCAGGACCGATCAACTCCAGGCTACGCCGCCACGTATGACCCGCAACCGGACCGGCCGCTTCCCACGTGCGGTACGCAGGCGCGCCGAGGCCAGCACGTCGCCTTGACCATACGGCCGGGGCCGTTCCCGAAGGAGTTTGGGCATCTTCCGGGGCCAGGATGCCCCCCACACCTCGCTCCGGCCGAGCTGGTCCGCGCAGCGACGCCAGCGGCAGAAGTCGGCGGCCGCGCGAGCGATGGTGAACATCCGCCGGGTCGTGGACGGCGGCATCGTCACCGAGGTCACCACCCGCGAGTTGCGCGGTCCGGCCACCGGACAGATCGTGGAAGAGACCGTGGAGGACCGCACCGTGCCGGACTGTCGCGCGGACGCTGGTATCCGCAGCGGCAGCACCGCGAGCACTACGGCAAGAATGGCGTGGTGGCCGTGGAGATCACCGGCCTGAGCGGGCCCGCCGACGCAGATGAGCAGCCCGTGGACCTGCTCGCGCTCGCCGCGCGCCTGGACCACAGCCTGTTCGCGGTCGAGTACCCGCCTGAGCGCGAGCCACGGTGGTGTCGTCGACGCCGAAGTCGTCGACGGCTGCCCCGCGTGGCTGCCTCACGGTGCTCCCTCCGGATCAACGCATCGGAGGACCACCATGACGATCAAGGGCTACGACGTATCCGCCTTCCAGAAGGCGAACTTCCCCACCGCCGGCACCAGCTTCGCGTTCATCAAGGCCACCGAGGGCCGTTCCTACGTCAACCCCAAACAGAAGGAGCAGACCGCGCACGCCCGCGCAGCGGGCCTGGTCGTCGGCTTCTACCACTTCCTGCACCCGGGCCACATCAAGGAGCAGGCGGCCCACTTCGTGCAGGCCTGCGCGAGCATCGAGCACGACCTGCTGGTCGTCGACTGGGAGACCAACCCGGACGGCACCGCGGCGACCTGCGCGGAGAAGGATTCCTTCATCGCCGAGGTCAAGCGGCTCCGCGGCTCCGACCACAAGGTCGGGCTGTACTGCAACCGGGACTTCTGGACTCGCCGGGACACCACCGGCAATGCGGGTGATTTCCTCTGGATCGCCGAGTACGGCGTGCACGCGGGCAAGCCCCACATTCAGGCGAAGTGGACGTTCCACCAGTACACCGACGAGCCGCTGGACACCAACGTGGGCAAATTCGCCTCCAAGGCCGAGCTGCTCGCCTTCGCGGGCGGCACCAACGGCAGGGGGAACTAGATCGATACAGTGCAACGCCACCGCGAAGGTCTCCAGGACCAGCGGCTGAACGGCGATCTCGTGGGGATCACCCCCATGTGTGCCCGGTCAACGTCCGGATCAGCACGCCGGGAGCGGCGGTCAGGGTGAGGGCGGTCCCGCCCAGGAGGAAGGGCAGAGCGGGGACCCAGAAGCAGCGGAGTGAGGAGCAGCTCCGTGGAGGTGATCAGCGGGGGATCGTTGCCTGACACCAGCCAGAGCCGACGGGTCGGCAGCGCAGCGAGGGATTGGCTGGGCACCCCGCGCCGATAGATCATCTCCCGGCCGTCGGCGTCCACGTGGACGTAGCGCTGTTCCCATGGAGTGCTGCTGGAGAAGGACTTCTCGGTACGGCTGTACTCGGCCTCGACCCGTCGCCCCTTGACGGCACCCCAGATCTGGGTGATAGCCAGCCGGCACAGGACCCACCCGCCACCGGCCAGACCCACCCCGAAGATCGCGCACAGGAAACAGAAGAGCGCCACCGGCCAGCCCGCCAGGAAGCCCACCGCCACGCAGTAGCCGGCCAGAGCCGTAAAAGCCGACCGCAGCAGCAGCTGTTGCGGGGCGTAACGGTCCCTCAGCCGCGGCTTCACCTCGTCGAGCGCCGGTCCGGTCCCACCGCCGCTCCGTTCGCCCCTCTTCCTGCGCCTCACGGTCTTCCGGCGCACGAGTCTGCGGCGTCCTGCCCAGTGCGATCCGGTGCTGCTGCTCCGCTGCCGCTTCGGCCGGCGGGGCTCCGACGAGACGGGCGTTCAGCCGGTTCAGTGCCGCCAGCCCCTCGTCCAGTTCCCGTCTCGCAAGCGCCGGGTCGCGGACAGCCTCTCGCGCCCTCTCATAGGCATCCAGGGCACGGGCGTACTCGACGGCCATCACGTGCGTGGTGCCCGGACGATCCGTGGTGAACGGATGCCCGGCCGGCAACTCTCCGAATACCGTCAACTGCCCTCGAAGCGGACGGCTTCCTCCCGCGCCTTGCGCCGGCGCCGGCCCGGTGAAATCACCTGGCCATCATCCTCCGGGGGATCGCTCGAGGCCAGGGGGGAGCCGCCGACCGTCGGTCGACACCTCGTCCGTGGCGCCCCGGCAGAGAGGTGCTGCGGAGTGGTGCCGAACAGCCCCGACGCACTGACGGCCCGCCACCGGCCCCGCATTTCCGGCCGAACCGGCCACCCGCGGCCCACTCCAGCCCATTGCGGCAACGTGGGCGCTCCGGCAACGTGGCGATAGCCGCTCCACCCGGTGGGCGGCCTGGCGGGAGTGCTGCTCGACACGTTCGTGCTGCAACGGCCGCTTTGCTTCGGCCGACCACCTATGACATCGCTGACCGACGGCGCTCGTGACGCGTCCCATGTCCTGCCGGATGGGACGCAGCAGCTGGTCGGCCAGCGCGTCGGCAGCGGCCTTCGCCGGTAGGGCGTCATACCGGGTCCGGCAGGTCCATGAGCGCGAGTTCGGCCGGGTCGACCACTGCGGTGATCTCGGTGATGTGGCCGTCGGTGACAGTGAAGGCCAGAAGGGAAAGGGGGGTGCCGTCCTCGCTCCAGGAGATGACGCCGGGGCGGCCGTTGACGGTCGCCGCATGTCCTCGTGCCGCGCTGCCGGCGACTCCTGCGCGGGCGGCGACTTCGGTGGCCCCGAGCGTGACGAACGTGCCGTTCGGGGTGTGGACGGTGAACTTCACTTCGGGGTGGAGAACCTGGAGCAGCTGCTCGAACCGGCCGTCGCGGGCCGCGGTCAGGAAGGCCTGGACCACCTCGCGTTGTTGTCGTCCGGCGCTTGCCGGCTGCTGCGCGGCTTGTACCTTCCTGCGGGCGCGGCTGGCGAGCATTTTGGTCGCGTCGGCGGATCTGCCGAGAATGGTGCTGATCTCGCCGTAGGACACGGCGAACACGTCGTGCAGCACGAACGCCAGCCGTTCGTCAGGGCGCAGCGAGTCGAGGACCGTGAGAAGCGCGAGGCCGACGGAGTCCCCGAGTGCCACGAGGTCTTCTGGAGCAGGCGCATCGTCGAGCGTCACGGTGACTTCGGGTAGCCGGTCGTCGAAGGAGACTTCTGGGCGCGTCCGGTCCGACCGCAGGACATCAAGGCTGATGCGGCCGACCACGGTGGTCAGCCAGCCGCCGAGGTTGTTGATGCTGTCGGTGTCCTGGCGGGAGAGGCGCAGCCACGCCTCTTGGACCACGTCTTCCGCATCGGCATGTGATCCGAGCATGCGGTAGGCGACGGCGCGGAGCCGGTCGCGGTGGGACTCAAAGGCATCGGCGATCGGGTCCGCGGGATGGGTGCCGGCCATGGTGTTACCTCCCTGGAAGCTGCTCCGTCATAGGGATGACGCGCACAGGCGCCGCAACGTAACCCGATAGGAGAGCACTCCCACATGGAGAACCGGCTCAAGAACAAGAACACGAACAACCCCGATGTATGGACCGCGATCCAGCACCTTCAGAAGGCGATCGCGGCCGGGGGCGTCGACCCGAAGCTGCTCGCGCTGGTCCACCTGCGCGTCAGCCAGATCAACAGCTGCTCGGCGTGCGTCTACGCCAGTGTCGCTGGAGGGAAGAAGGCCGGTGACACCGACGAGCGGCTGCACAACGCAGCGGCGTGGCGTGAGGCGCCGTTCTACACCGATGCGGAGCGCGCGGCACTGGCACTGGCCGAGGCCGCCACCCGGTTGCAGGATGGTGCGCCGGGCGTCACCGACGAGATCTGGGAAGAGGCCAACGCCCATTTCACCGAGGAGCAGATCGGCGCGATCAACCTGGAGATCGCGCTGACCAACTTCTTCAACCGGATCAACCGCACCATCAAGGAACCGGCCGGCAAGACCTGGGGCTGAGCCGGGGGCGGGACCGCGAGGCCGGGCAGGCGTGAAGCCCCTGGTAGGACTGGTCTGCCAAGACGATGTCCGTTCGAACCAGAGGCTTCACGTTGGTCAACCATGCTGCCGCGCCCGACGTCCCACGCCGCTGCGCCGCCCCACAGGCCGCTCCGAGAGGGCATCGGCCCAGTTGCGAGGGCCGGCGGTGTGTCAGGTGGTGATGGTGGCGACGGGTTCGAGGCCGTAGGTTCGGGCGTAGCCGTTCTCGGTGCCGACGAGGAGGTCGATGACCTCGAAGTAGCGGTCCCAGAACGGGGTTTCGCGCAGTGCGTCGATGAGGAGCTGGTAGGCGTGGTGGTCTTCGGCTTCCCACACCCAGACGTCGGTGACGCGCGCGGAGTAGAACTCGGTGTCGTAGAAACGTGACCGGACACCGGTGGTCTTGGCCTCGATGGCCGGCAGGACCTGGGTGGTGAAGGCGTCCACGCGTTCCTGGACGGTCAGGGCGAGCCACTCGGGTGTGGTCTTGACAAGTATGAAGGCCGTGACCGGCGGTTCGGTCTTTTCAGCGGGCATCAGGATGCCTCCCAAAGTGGCAGGTGGTCTTGGTTCGCCGGGCTTCATGTGTTCCGGCGACGGGTGTTGGGCTTCAGGAGAGGACGGCGGGCTTGAGGGTCTGGGCGCACCACTGCTCGAAGCTGGTGGGGAAGGTGGTGTCCGGAGTTCGGGCGATGCCGGCGTCGAGACCCTTGTCCTTGGCCCGCTTCATGTCGACGATGCCCTGGACGAATGCGTCGTTGAGGCCGTAGCCGACGAGGGTGGTGTACAGCTCGTCGAGCGGCTGGCGTTCGTAGCGGACGGGGCGGCCGAGCTGTTCGGTCATGATGCGGGCCAGGTCGTTGGGGGACAGGTCCTGCGGCCCGAGAACCGGGACACTGTCGGTGCCGGTCCACGAGCGGTCCAGCAGCAGGCCGGCCGCGGCGGCCGCGATGTCGGCGACAGCGACGAGGGGGGCCTTGCGGTCGGCGTCGACGGAGTCGGTGAAGACGCCCTTCTCGCGGATCGAGTCGGATTCCTCCAGGAGGTTCTCGAAGAACGACGGGCTGGCCAGGGCCCGGTAGGCGACGCCGGTGTCGGCGATGAGGTCGTCCATGGCGAGGGAGGCGGTGACGAGGCCGGCCCGGTCGGCGAGCGGGGTGCCGCGGCCGAGCGCGGAGACGCCGACGACGTGGCCGACGCCGTGGGCGGCGAGCGCCTTGACGGCGGGGCGGGTGAAACCGCTGTAGGCGTCGTGCGGGGTCAGGGAGGCGTCCGGGGGAACGAGCCAGAAGACGGCGTCCGCACCTTCGAACGCCTGGTCGAGGACCTCGGCTTCTGCGTGCGAGCCGGTGACCACCTCGACACGTCCGCGCGCCACGTCCGGAAGCCGGGCGGGATCGCGCACGATCACGCGCAGTTCCTCGCCCGCGGCGGGGGCGGACTCCAGGAGCCGGGAGAGCAGGTGACGGCCGATGTTCCCGGTGGGAGCAGTAATGACGATCATGAATACCTCGTAGGTCGTGCTGGTTCGGTACGCCCCTCATCCTGCTGAGGATCTCCGTGCTGCCACAATGGGAACTTCGGCACGGAATCATTGACTGAAGTGGAATAATGCTGGTGAGCAGCCCGGATCAGGTCATCGACGCCAATCTCGCCATCGCGCTGGACGCTCTGCTGGCCGAGCACAGCGTGACGCGCGCCGCCGCACGTCTGCACACCTCGCCCGCCGCGATGAGCCGCACCCTCGCCCGTCTGCGCCGCATCCTCCAGGACCCCCTCCTGGTCCGGGCCGGACAGACGATGGTTCCCACCCCGCGCGCCGAGGCCCTGCGCGAGGAAGCCGCCACAGTGGTACGCAGCCTCGGAGCGCTGCTCAGTCCCGGCGCGAGCGTCGACCCCGCCGGCCTCCGCAGCACCTTCACCCTCCAAGCCGCCGACCTGGTCGGCGCGGCACTGGCGCCCGGACTGCTGCAACTGGCCCAGCGGGAGGCGCCGGGGGTCTCGTTCCGGATCCGGGCCGAGGAACTGGAGGCCGGACCCGCCCTGCGCGACGGCCGCATCGACCTGGAGATCGGATCCATCGACCACGTGGACCCCGAAACCCAGGTCGAAGAACTGGTCAGCCTCCGCATGGTGGCGGCCGTCCGGCCCGGCCATCCGCTCACCGAAGGGCCGCTGACCCCAGCCCGGCTCGCTGCCGCCCAACACGTCGCGGTCAGCCGCCGTGGCCGGTTCACCGGCCCTCTCGACGCAGCCCTGGCCGAGCAGAACCTCCACCGGCGGGTCAGCGTCGTCCTTCCCAGCCATCTGGCCGCGATGACCCTCGCCGCCCGCAGCGACATCGTCTGTCTCGTACCCGCCGCACCTCCCGGCGCCGCCCCTTCGCCCCTCACCCACGACGCCGGCGCCCTCGGACTGCGCCTCCTCGACATCCCCCTGGCACTGCCACCACTGACCATCGGCATGGCCTGGCACCCCCGACACACAGCCGACGGAGCCCACCACTGGCTCCGCAACACCGTCCGCCGGACTCTCTGCACACCGACAGCACACCCGAACCAACGATCCGAGGATCTAAACGAAGGGGCCTAGCGGTGGTTTGTTGACGGCGGGTTCTTGCGGGAGTATGCCGTGAGGTGAAGGCGTCAACTACGGCCGGGGGAGCCCGAGATGACGAAGCGGCTGCCGTGTCCACCCGCACCCGGTCCACTGGAAGCGTACGCCGTCCGCTTCGATGATCTCTTCGGGACGCTGGCCCAGCGACGTGGGTTTCGCGAGTACCTGGCCGGGCTGCTGCTGCCCCGCGATCGGAACAAGACGCTGACCTGCCTGGCCGGCGCCGAACCGGTGGCCGGTGCGCAGCACGCAGCGGTGCAGCGGCTGCAGTTCTTCCTGTCCGAGTCGAACTGGGACCAGGAAACAGTCAACGCCCGCCGCCTGGAACTACTGCTCGCCGACCCGGCCACCGCCCCGCACCCAGGCGGGGTGCTGGTCATCGACGACTCCGGTGACCGCAAGGACGGGACGGCGACCGCGCACGTGGGCAAGCAGTATCTCGGCTCGGTCGGGAAGATCGACCGTGGTGTGGTCACCGTGACCACGTGCTGGGCGGACGAGCGCGTCTACTACCCGGTGCACGCCTGCCCCTATACCCCGGCCCATCACTTCCCCCGCGGCAAGAACGACCCCGGCTTCCGCACCAAATTACTGATCGCGGCCGATCTGGCCGCACGGGCCAAGGCAGCCGGGCTGGTCTTCCGCGCGGTGGCCGCCGACTGTGCCTACGGCGACCAGGACAGCTTCCGCGCCGACCTGCACGCCGCCGGACTGCCGTTCGTGATGGCCCTGAAACCCCGGCACGGCACCTGGGCCTACGGCCCCGACGCCCACACCCCCGTCGATGCCGCCTGCCTCCTGAGCTGGCAGGACCCGGAACATCCCGGGGACTGGACGCGCATCGAGCGCACCTTCCGGGACGGGCACACAGTCACGTGGTGGGCCGCCGAGGCCCGGCTGGGCTGGTGGGGCCCGGACGGCAACGTCCGCCTGGTGGTGGCCACCGCCGACCCGGCCACCCTGCCGGCGAAGGCAACCTGGTACCTGGCCACCGACCTGCCCCGTCCCGACTCCCCACGCGCGGCCGACTCGCCCTACCCGCCCGCCGCCCTCGCCGAGATCGTGCGGATCTACGGGCTGCGCCACTGGGTCGAGCAGAGCTACAAACAAGTCAAGGACGAACTCGGCTGGGCCGACTTCCAGGTCCGCTCCGATGCTGCCATCCGGCGCCACCAGACCCTGGTGAACTGCGCTTTCAGCTTCTGCTGGGACACCTGGTTCGCCCCGCCCCCGCCCAGTCCAGCCCACCAGTCACACGGTCCTGACTCACTGTCGGGCCCGTTAGAGAGGGGGAGAACCGGGACCCCAGCAGCCCCAACCGGCCTGCTGGCCCCAGGCACTCCGAGCCGTCCGTGGCTGGCTGACGCCCTGGGCCACGCTGCAACGCTACTGGCGGGCATGGTCGACGAAGCCCCCGCCCCCAGCACTCCAGGAACTGATCAACACCGTCGGCAACGGCAGACCTCTCAACCTCTACTGCCCGGTCTAACAAACCACCGCTAGTGACCTGAGTCGGAGATTCGTCGGCAGTAGGAGGCGACTTTGTCGAGGATCTCGTCGGCGGTTTTGGTCCAGGCGAAGGGCCTGGGGTTGTCGTTCCAGTCTGCGAGCCAGCCGCGGATGTCGCGTTCGAGGGCCTGGACGGAGCGGTGGACGCCGCGCTTGAGTTTCTTCTGTGTGAGCTCGGCGAACCATCGCTCGACCAGGTTCAGCCAGGACGAGCTGGTGGGCGTGAAGTGCAGGCGGAAGCGCGGGTGGGACAGCAGCCACTGCTTGATCGCGGGCGTCTTGTGGGTGACGTAGTTGTCCAGGATCAGATGGACCTCGAGGTCGGCGGGCACCTCCTTGTCGAGCTTGGCCAGGAACTTCTTGAACTCGACGGCCCGGTGGCGGCGATGGAGGGAGCCGATCACCTTGCCGGTGGCGACCTCCAGGGCGGCGAACAGGGTGGTAGTGCCGGCGCGGACGTAGTCGTGACTGCGGCGCTCAGGAACTCCGGGCACCATGGGCAGCACGGGCTGGGACCGGTCGAGGGCCTGGATCTGCGACTTCTCGTCCACACAGAGAACGAGGGCCTTCTCCGGCGGATCGAGGTAGAGGCCCACGACGTCGCGGACCTTGTCGATGAACAGGGGGTCCGTGGACAGCTTGAACGTCTGCGACCGGTGAGGCGCGAGCGCGAATGCCCGCCAGATCCGGGAGATGGCCGACTGTGACATGCCGGTGGCCGCCGCCATGGACCGGGTCGACCAGTGGGTGGCGTTCTTCGGCGTCTCCTCCAGCGTTTTGACGATGACCCGTTCGACGTCTGCGTCGGTGATCTTCCGCGGGACACCGGGCCGGGGTTCGTCGGAAAGGCCGTCCAGGCCGCGTTCGAGGAAACGCCTCCGCCAGGTGCGGACCGTGTCCGGTGTGATCCGCAGGCGACGGGAGACTTCCATGATCGAGTGCCCGTCGGCGCACTCCAGCACGATCCGCGACCGCTGGGCCAGTGCTTGGGCCGTTGTGCGGCGACGCACCCAGCCTTCCAGCACGGCCCGCTGGTCATCAGTCAGCGACAACGGCGGAATCTTCGGACCCGGACGGCTCATACCCAACCAACGACGAATCTCCGACTCAGGTCACTAGCGGTGGTTTGTTGACGGCGGGTTCTTGCGGGAGTATGCCGTGAGGTGAAGGCGTCAACTACGGCCGGGGGAGCCCGAGATGACGAAGCGGCTGCCGTGTCCACCCGCACCCGGTCCACTGGAAGCGTACGCCGTCCGCTTCGATGATCTCTTCGGGACGCTGGCCCAGCGACGTGGGTTTCGCGAGTACCTGGCCGGGCTGCTGCTGCCCCGCGATCGGAACAAGACGCTGACCTGCCTGGCCGGCGCCGAACCGGTGGCCGGTGCGCAGCACGCAGCGGTGCAGCGGCTGCAGTTCTTCCTGTCCGAGTCGAACTGGGACCAGGAAACAGTCAACGCCCGCCGCCTGGAACTACTGCTCGCCGACCCGGCCACCGCCCCGCACCCAGGCGGGGTGCTGGTCATCGACGACTCCGGTGACCGCAAGGACGGGACGGCGACCGCGCACGTGGGCAAGCAGTATCTCGGCTCGGTCGGGAAGATCGACCGTGGTGTGGTCACCGTGACCACGTGCTGGGCGGACGAGCGCGTCTACTACCCGGTGCACGCCTGCCCCTATACCCCGGCCCATCACTTCCCCCGCGGCAAGAACGACCCCGGCTTCCGCACCAAATTACTGATCGCGGCCGATCTGGCCGCACGGGCCAAGGCAGCCGGGCTGGTCTTCCGCGCGGTGGCCGCCGACTGTGCCTACGGCGACCAGGACAGCTTCCGCGCCGACCTGCACGCCGCCGGACTGCCGTTCGTGATGGCCCTGAAACCCCGGCACGGCACCTGGGCCTACGGCCCCGACGCCCACACCCCCGTCGATGCCGCCTGCCTCCTGAGCTGGCAGGACCCGGAACATCCCGGGGACTGGACGCGCATCGAGCGCACCTTCCGGGACGGGCACACAGTCACGTGGTGGGCCGCCGAGGCCCGGCTGGGCTGGTGGGGCCCGGACGGCAACGTCCGCCTGGTGGTGGCCACCGCCGACCCGGCCACCCTGCCGGCGAAGGCAACCTGGTACCTGGCCACCGACCTGCCCCGTCCCGACTCCCCACGCGCGGCCGACTCGCCCTACCCGCCCGCCGCCCTCGCCGAGATCGTGCGGATCTACGGGCTGCGCCACTGGGTCGAGCAGAGCTACAAACAAGTCAAGGACGAACTCGGCTGGGCCGACTTCCAGGTCCGCTCCGATGCTGCCATCCGGCGCCACCAGACCCTGGTGAACTGCGCTTTCAGCTTCTGCTGGGACACCTGGTTCGCCCCGCCCCCGCCCAGTCCAGCCCACCAGTCACACGGTCCTGACTCACTGTCGGGCCCGTTAGAGAGGGGGAGAACCGGGACCCCAGCAGCCCCAACCGGCCTGCTGGCCCCAGGCACTCCGAGCCGTCCGTGGCTGGCTGACGCCCTGGGCCACGCTGCAACGCTACTGGCGGGCATGGTCGACGAAGCCCCCGCCCCCAGCACTCCAGGAACTGATCAACACCGTCGGCAACGGCAGACCTCTCAACCTCTACTGCCCGGTCTAACAAACCACCGCTAGCCGTTGCGGTTCAGCTCTTCCACTCGGAGGCGAGCATCGCGTAGACGTACTCGCTGCCCCAACGGTCTCCGTCGAGGTCGTTGTCGACCAGATGCGCCTCGCGGCGCATGCCAAGACGCTCGCACACGCGTACCGATGCCGTGTTGAGGACATCGAGTCGGGCGAAGACCCGGTGGACCCCCAACTGGTTGAAGGCCAGCGAGACAAGGGCGCGCGCCGCTTCGGTGGCGTAACCCCGTCCGGCGCACCGAGGGTTGAAGATCCAGCCGATCTCTGCCTGGCGGGCGTGCGCACTCTTCAGGGTGAGGACCACTTCGCCGACGACTCCTGGCTCGTCCGCCCGGCACACGGCCAGCAGGAGCACATCACCATCGGCCTGCCATGCGGTCCCGTCGGCCCGCGCGGCAATGGACTCGGCACAGCCCTCGCGGGTGAGCGGCGGCCGGTAGAGGTAGTGCGCGACCTCTGGCAGGGACTGGTACGAGTACCGATCATCGATGTCACCCGGTGCGAACAACCGCAGGACCAGCCGTTCGGTAGCGATGGTTTCCGGGACGTACTGTGAGACGGCGGTCATCGAATCCCCCATGTCCTGCAACTGGCTTGTCCGGACAGACTAGTCAATACCGCGCGGCCATCGGCTCCGCGGGCGTCCCGCTTGCAGAGGTCGGCTCGGGACGCGACGCCGTGGTGCGCAGATGGGGTGGTCCGCAGGGCGGAGGGGCGAGTCGGACCAGCGGGGGAGCGGGGTGCGCCTGGGGGCTGATGCGGAGGGGTGCGTGGGCGCCGCAGGATGGGAATCTCCAGCGGAGGGAGACCTGGTGGAGCGTTGGGACCGGATCGGGCGTGTGGCGGCGTATGGGGCGGCGGCGGCCCTCGTGCCGTATCTGGTGATCAAGGTGTCGTGGGTGGTCGGTTCGTTACTGGGGCTGCTGCCGGTCGGGCAGGGGTTCAGCCTGGGCGGGTGGCTGGTGCTCAACACCGTCACGATCGGTATGGCTGCGGCCGGGATCGCGCTGGGGCTGGCGCTGGTACGGCCGTGGGGGATGCGGATCCCCGGCCGGCTGGTGGGATTCTTCGCCTGGGTCGGGTCGGGGTTCTTGGTGTCGATCCTGCCGTTCGTGGTTGTCAGCGCGCTGGTGAACACCGGGACGGGGAGTTCGGCAGGCTCCGGGAGCTCGGGAGGTGATGCAGCGATGCCGGGCTGGGAAGCGGTGCTGCTCCAATGCAGCTTCGTGGGAACTGGGATCGCGCTGGCCGTCGCGCTTCCCGCCTATCTGTGGCGGCGCTGGCCCCGCGCGCTGCGCCGGCCGGAGCGACCCCGCACTCGCACCTCCTCGGGACCGCTGTGGCCCGCCGTGACCGGCGCCGTCCCCGGCCTGGCCTGGCTCTACTGGGCGGCCGGTGGCCTCCTGGGCATCTCGTACCGCGATGAGCGGCCGGCGAGCTGGCATGTGCTGGCCGGGGTCAGCGCGTGCTGGGCTCTCGCCGCGTCCTTTGCCGTACTGGCTCTCGTCCGGCGCCGGCCGACCCGGCTGCCGTATCCGCTCCTGCTTGCGCTGGCGTGGCTGGGATCGGGCTCGATGTTCGCGTGGAGCGGCTGGAGGCTGCCGGCCACGGTGTACGTGGCGCTGGCGCACCCGAGCGACGTCAGCTATCCGGAGAACGTCGCGGTCGCCGTGGCGCTGCACGTCACGGCCGTGCTGACGGGGGTGGGGATCATGCGGACGCTGGTGCGCGGCGGCTCTGAGCGGGCGAGCGTGCCCGACAGCCCCAGCAGTCGGCCGAGCGGGTAGGCCGCCGTCCGTGAAGCTGGCCGTTCAGGACGGCCTTGCACCAGGAGCACCTCGATGCTCCCGTGGCAAGGCCCGCGGTGACGTCAACACGTCTACAGGGCGCAGGCGGTCCCGGGCAGGCACGACGAAGCTCCTGGTAGTCAGCGGGTGGCGTTGGTCGTCACCCCGTCTGCCAGGAGCTTCATCGCTGCGTACTGCTTGGGCGCCTCACCTCGGAGGCGGCACCGTGGGTGCGCCGTCTCCCGTGGTCGGCAGGATCAGCAGGGGAACGTGCCGCTGTAGATGGCGTGTCCGTAGGAGGAGCTTCCGGAGCCGAAGCCGTAGATGCCGTCGTCGCTCCAGACCGCCTCACGGAAGCCGTTGACGCAGGTCGACGTCGGCGCGATCGCGAAGCCCTCCAGGTTGTCGGTCGGCATGACGGCCGGGTTCGTGTAGGTCATGTCCGGAACGATCGCGCCGCCGGCGTTGACCTTCATGAACGTGTGTGTCTCGCCGCAGGTGTTGTCGCAGGTCGCGATGATGCGCTGGGTTCCGGCGTCGAACGTCACATCCATCACGGAGGCCTTGCCGGTCGCGATCGTGCCGAACGTGGTGAACGTGCCGTCGGAGTTCAGGCCGTAGACATGCAGCGTGCCGTCCCACTCCAGGCCGGCGAAGAACAGGCCCGACCCGTGCAGCGGGTAGTTCGCAGGGTTGTAGGCGGCGCCGGTGAGCGGGTCGACCCAGCCGTTCGCGGTCAGCCAGCTGTCCGGTACGTAACCGACGCCCTCGAAGCCCAGGTTGGCGTCGTCCTTGCTGCCGGTGTTGAGCTGCGGGAACTGCGAGGTCATGTCCCACTGGTGGATCGGCGTCAGCGTCGATCCGGTCGCGGCCGGGTCGAACTCCATGATCGTGTCCTTGGGGACCGTGTTGTTGGAGTTGTCACGCTCGGAGGTCACGTAGACGTGGCCATTGGTGCCGACCGTCAGGCCCTCGGAGTCCGGCTGGCCGCTGCCGCCGGCGAAGCGGATCTGCTTGCCGCTCGCGCTCCACGACGCGTCCGGGATCCACTTGCCATTGCTCTTGACCAGCTTGTACAGCCAGTTCTTGTTCTTGGCGGCCCACAGCACCGACGGGTTCGCCGGGTCGAACGCCAGGCCGCTCAGGTCCCGGCCTTCAGGGCCGGTGGAGGTGGTGAACGCGCAGACGTTGTCGGCGATCGTGACGTCCAGCCCGCCCGGCCACGCCAGGGTGCCCGCCGGGGTGGAACCCGTACCGGAAGGCGCCTCGGGGGTGCAGCCGCTGGTGAGCGAGCCGCCGCCACCCAGCAGTTGACCGCCGCCACCGCCGGTACCACCGCCACCGCCGCTGCCCGAGCAGGAGTTCGCGCTGCCGAGCGTCGCGGTCGTGGAGGTCTGGAACCAGCCGGTGCCGTTGGCGCAGCGCTCGTCCGACGGCTTGGCGCCGTTGGCCGCCCAGGTCACCGAGTCGACGGTGCTGCCATTGCTGTCGAGGAGGAAGACCGAGTCGTTGTCGCCCAGACCGAGGGTGGAGTTGAACGTGACATAGCCTCCCGCAGGGATACTGGTCGCGCTCGGCGAGGAGGAAGAGACCGAGACCGGGGAGTGGGTGGTGTCACCGTCGACGTACTTCCACGACCCGACGCCGACCGTGCTCGTTCCGCCGTTGTACAGCTCCACGGTGTCCGCGCCGTCCGAGGTGACCTCGTTGATCCGCACCCGGCTCGCCGCCGGTGTCGACGACGGGCAGCCCGAGGCGTTCGAGGCGCCGAAGGTAGCCGCCGCGGTCGTGGTCACCCACCCCCCGGTGCCGTCGCCGCCGCAACGCGCCATCGCCGGCTTCGCCCCGTTGGTGGCCCACTCAACGCGGTCGACCACCGTGCCGTCGGCGGTGTAGATCACCAGCTTGTCCGAATCACCGAGCCCCTTGGGCGAGTTGAAGGTGACGAAGCCGCCTGCCGGGATCGTGCTGGAGGACGGGCTGAACGTCTGCGGCGAGAAGCTGTCGTCGGACATCTTCCAGCCACTGATGCTCACCGCGATCGAGCCGGTGTTGTACAGCTCCACCGTGTCGCTGTTCGACGAGGTGACCTCGTTGATCCGAACATTCTGGTAGCCGGCCTGGTCCGCGGCAGCCGCAGGCTGAGCGGCAACCGTCCCTGTCACGAGCAGTCCTGAAAGCGTCAATGCCGCGGCGCATACAGAGGCGACGCCGGCACGCGAGTGTGAGGTAGACACGAGGCGGAACTTTGACGACACGATCTTGAAACAGGGTGTACTCCAGCTGAATGCCACCTACTGGCCACCGGAACGCTAGGCGCACATCGCCACCGCGCGCTCGGGTCGTGCCGCTGTCCGCCTCGCCGCCGTCGTACGCCGCGGCGGTCGAGCGGGTGCCTCGTCGGCGCGGGCATCGCCTACGGCTGACCACCGTCCGCGCAGTCCCGCAGTCCCGCAGACCGGCGGCCGACTCCGGGCTCGATGATTCAGGGCACGCCAAAAGCCCCGGCCGGCGCGCGAGTTGTCCCGTGGCCGACCGGGTGGCTTCGGTGGGCTCAGGAGGTCGGGGCGACGAGCATGTGCTCGGTTCCCAGCCGGTTGGCGAGCGTATCGGTGTACATGGTGGTCTCGCCGTCGGACCAGCGGATGACGAGGTCGTCGGTACGACCGTTTCCGGTGTAGTGGCCGGTCGTCATGGCCGTGTCGTGGGTCCAGAGTTTGCTGGGGGCCAGGATGCGCTGCTCGGTGCCGAGGCCTGACGTGGTGGTGCCGACGTAGTTGTCGAGTTCACCGTCGGTCCAGCGCACCATGAGGTCCCATTTCGGGTTGCCGGAGAACTCACCGCTGGTGAGGAGTGTGGCGCCCTTCCACGTGTCGTTGGGGGCCTTCAGCTTGTGCGCCTGGCCGAAGGCGCCGGCGCTGACGTTGGTGTAGAGGGTCAGTTCCCCGTCGGCCCAGCGCACGATCAGATCGGTCACGTTCTGGGAGGCGCTGAAGCGACCCGCCGCTATCTGGATCGCCTTCTTCCAGGTGCTGTTGGGTTTGATCATCCGGGTGCCCGCCCAGTTCAGTCCCTTGGAGCCGACGTCGCCGTAGAGGGTGACCTCGCCGTCGGACCAGCGCACCAACAGGTCGAACTGGTCGGACCCGGTGAAGTCACCGGCGGTGATGGTTGCCGCGTGGGTCCACGTGCTGTTGTGGGCCAGCAGTTGCCGCTGGGTGTCGTAGCCGCCGTGTCCGTTGCCGGGGTGGAGTGTGACCGCGCCGTCGGCCCAGACCACGATCATGTCGCTGTGGCCGGTCCGGCGGAAGTCGCCTGAGGCGAGCAGCTTGGCATGCTGCCAGGTGAGTGCCGAGCCGGGCAGCCAGGGGCTGTCCGTCGACGGCTGGTACGGCGGCTTGCTGTCCGGCAGTCGGTGGGCGGCGGCGTCGTTGAACAGGTCCTCGGCGTCCTTGCCGTAGATCGGCGAGTACGTCACCCAGTCGTCGTCGGCGTCGTTGCCACCGCCGTTGTACCCGCCCGTGTTGCCGATGACTTTGCCGGTGCCGGTGGTGCGGTTGTAGCCCTCGATCCACGGCCCGCCGGAGACGCCACCGTAGAAGCCCTTGCAGGTCATACGCATCTGCCGGAAGCCCGGCAGCCGCGAGGTGGTGACCGGGCAGCGAACCGGCTCGTGCTTGGGGTTGACGCTGTCGGCGCTGGGATAGCCGATGACGGTCACCTTGTGGGTGTAGCTGGTGGTGGGCGTGAACGTCAGAGCTCCCGTGACGTCTTCCACCTCGCCCCGGTTGTTGGAGCCGACCCACGCGAAGGCCAGGTCGAGGTCGGAGGTGGGCGCTTTGGTGTTCTTCTCGTAGCGCGGGTCTATGTACACCTGGGAGACCGGAAACACGCCGTGCGGCTGATCGGCGGCGGACTTGCCGTTGCGGTACTGCGGCACGAAGATACGGTGCCTGGCCCCCTCCAGGCCGCGGCCGCAGTGCCCGGCGGTCAGGACGATGTCCTTGGCGGCCGTGTGCACAACGCTGCCCGTGCAGTACGTGCTCTTGCCGCCCAGCGGCTTGCCGTCGAAGAAGAACGTGCCCACCATCGGATGGCCGCCGAAGTGCTCCGGGTCGGGCGTGCCCGATGGTGGTGGCCGGTGCGCGCCGGTGACGCCGGCTGCGCCGTGCGCCGAGGCGGGAGCCGAGGCCGGTGCGGCGTCGACCGGGACCGCTTCGTTCATGCGGCCAGCTGTCCAGTACTGCTCCTCCTCACTGAGACTCGGCCTTTCCGAGGGGGCGTTGGGCACCGCCGGTTCGGCGGACTCCGTGCTCGTGGACGGCACCGACGGGGCGGGGGAGGCGGCCGGCGGCGGAGTGCCGGTTGCGGCGGATGCCGGGCAGGTGCCGAGTATGCCGGCGCACAGGCCGAGCGCGAGGGCCGGAATCCATCTGTGTCTGGAACGCAACGAGGTGTCTTTCCATCTTGGAGGAAGCCGAACGGCGAGCGCTCCCCAACTCGCCGGAGTCGCACATCAGTTCGGCATATCGATCAATGGCATACTACCGAGTATTTACTGACATAACATCGAATAACAGACGGGCGAGACGATGGATCGACGCCGTACGGCCGCGTTGGCGGCGCTCCCGCTCCTACTGCCCCTCCTGGCGGCCGGCCCCGCCTCGGCCTCCCCGTCGGCACCACCGCTGCCACTCCGTAGCGTCCGGTCGGTGCATCCCGGAGACACCCTGACGGTCACCGCCAAGAGTGGACAGGCCGCGTACGGTGACACCGTCCACTCGACCGTGTTCCTTGCGGCAGGGCGGCTGCGCATGATGACACCGGTACTGGAGGCCACCGTCACCATCGCCTGCGATGCCCGGCCCGGCACGTATCCGGTCACGCGGACCGCAGCCGGCGCCGAGGGACCGGCCGGTCATCCGGCCCATTGGGCGCGGCTGCACGTCGAACCAGCCGACGAGGCCGCACGCCGCGCCTGTCGCGACAAGGTGAAGAAGATTCCCCCACCGGACCGGGAAGAACACTGGCCGGCGGACGACACCTGGCCCCAGTCGGAGTGGGACGTGCGGACCTTTCAGGCCGGCAACCGCATCACGATCACCGACAACGATGACGAGGGGATGGACGGGGACATCACCCTCAATTCCCCTGCGTTCACCGACCGGCCCACTCTGCGCGGCGCCCGAGCCGTCCTGACCGCGACCACCACACTACGGTGTGACGCCGCGCCCGGGCTTTACATCGTCTACCGGCACGATGTCGACCAGGACCAAGGCCACTCCGGCAAACCGTGGGCCCGGCTGCGCATCGCCCCCGCGGCACGAGCGAGTGCCTGCTCCACGCAGGCGGCGGCGCACTCCTCCCGGACGTCCCGCACCGCGGTGGTGGCGTGGACCGCGGGCAGCGTCCTCCTCATCGCCGCAGCGGGCGCGGCGCTTCTGCTGCGGGCCCGGACCCGCCGTCTGAACTCCGGCTGAAAACAGCCCAAGCAGGTCAAGGTCTGGGACGGCGTCGGTGTCGTGGAGTCAGCGATGCCTACCGCGTCCGGCTGTTGAAGATCAGGCCGTGCTCAGCTGTAGATGTCGCGCCCGGGGGCACACAGGGGATCGGTGGGCGCGTAGTCGCGCCGGATCTAGGCGGTCCACTGTCCGCCCCGGACCGGAATGGCCCAGCACAGCTGAAAGTACCTGTGCAGTACTGTCCGCTTGGTGATCTCTGCCGGGGTCTGGTCCTGTGGTTGGCCCGGGCGGTCCCGCAAGACCGTCAGCCGCGGATGCTCCAGCATGCGCCTGCGGATGACGTCCGGAGGCTCTTCCACTCCGTACAACGTGCCCGACGTCTGCGGCGTCTGTTTGAGAGCGATGTCGTCGAGCGGGCCGAAGAAGGCGGGGCGGCCAAGGATCCATGCGCGACGCCGGGCAGGCTGGAACACGATCGGCTCGACCTCTCCCGGCTCGGTGACCGTCAGTCCCCAAAAACTCTCCACCATGTCGGTCCGGCTCGAAGGCAACCGATCCTGCCAGTAGACGACCCCCAGCACGGACGCTCCGGCCAAAGCACCGGCCTGCGGCGGGCCGTGCACGGGGCGGTGCCCGGCACGCCGCTGCCAGCCACAGCGCGCAGAGCACCGGAAGGCACACCAGGGTGGCAGCGAAACGCAGGACCAACTGCCAACGGAGTCGGGTCGGTTCAGGCGTCCAGGTGGCTGGGTCCTCGTAAGTCTGCATGACAGGAACTCTCTCGCACGCAGGCGGGCTGGCGCCCTGACCCGGCTCGCCCCGCGCTGGCATTGCCCCTACCTGGAAGGGCCTTGTCCAGCGTGATGGCGTAAGACGTCGCTTCTTACGGTGCGTCTGAACACGCACGCTGGAAGGCAGCGAAGGCAGCGAAGGCGGAGTCGGCAGGGAACAGCCGCAGGACGGTGGCCCGGTTCGGCGTCGTGATGACGTACTGCCGCGCCAGGTAGGAGAGATCTCCCCAGCTTTCCCGGGCATGGGCGCGCATCAGGACCTGGCCGCATCTCGTGCAGGCGATCCAGGGGACGAGGGCGAGACCGGCCAGGTCGTGTTCGGCCCCGCCTATTGCCTCGGGGAGGCTGCTTTCGTCGCTTTCGATCAGCTTCAGGGAGCCCGGTGTGCCTTCGTCACGGCACTGAAGGATCTGGGGTGTGAGGGCCTCCCGCTCGCCCCAGGTCTCCGCGAGCACCGAGATCTGAGCCCTGACCGTCTCACTGATCGGCACCTGGTGGCCGAGGATGCCGGAGACGAGCAGGCCAAGTCCCGCCTCCTGCTCTCCGATGGCCCAGCAGTCTTTGACTTCCTGGGCTTCGGCCTCCGGCAGCAAGGCAGCGAGCCGGTTCCAGATGACGGCGTCGTCGGTCACCTGGCAGACGCTACCGGCCGGCGCTGACATCCAGATGCGGGAGGCAGGTGGGCATGACCGCGATCGCCCGTACAGCCAACTTGGCAGGCCGTCAACGGCGTGGTTCCCGGCGGGATGCCTGAGGCACCCTGAACTCACCGTGGTCCGGACCGACTCCGCTTGTCAGTAGCGCAGGCGAGCGGTGTCTCCGTCGATACGGACGATGCACTCCTTGAACAGCGCCATGGGCTGGCTGCCGTCGTCAGGGACCAGCGTGAGTCCGAGGTCCATGATGGGCTTGATGACTTGCACGGTTCGGGTCCCGTCGGGGTCTGGGCCGTCCAGGGCTTCCCAGCTTTCGAACCGGCTGCGGACTGCTTCCCAGCCAGGGCTGGGGATGAAGTGGCAGAGGAACATCGGCTGATCAACTGCGTACTCCCGTAGTTCGCCGATTCGAGTGTCACCCTGCATGAGCCACCACGTCCCGTTCACCACTGCCCCCTCAACCACGTCCTGTGTAAGCCTCGCCGGGTCGAATTGTGGCGCGAGCGCAGGCCAGATGGGTACGCAACTGCCTCGCACAGGACCGTTCATGAGCGGCTGCTTCGCTGGCAGGCCGCCGCATCGGGATACCGCATAGCGGTGGGATACCAGCGGCATCGCAGTCCCCTCCGTACAGATATCTCAGTAGTCGCTGCGCTTCACTCGGTGTTGTCCAGGCCGACGAACAGGTTCGCGATACGCCACTCGCTGTCGGTGTACTGCAGCGTGAATGTGTAGAACCCGGTCGTGATCAGGGTCGGGCTCCCGCCGGCGTTCGACGTCAGCATCAGGTAGGCCCACACCACTGCTGTGTCGGCGTCCGCACGGCGGAGGACCATGTTGGTCAGGTTGTGCCTTCGCTGATCGGTTTGCGCTGCCGTCGCACCCCGCACCAGGTCGAGAATCGCCGCGCGGCCGACGAAGGGGCCTTGCTCGACCTCGTCGGCGGTCATAGCCGTCCAGGTGGCGTCCTCGGTCAGGACGCCCTCCAATGCCACCAGATCTCCGTGATCCAGGGCGAAGGCGTAGCGTGCCAGTGTCTGCTGGACGGCGAGCTGCTCTGCGGGGCCGAGGTGCACCTCTCCCGCAGGCGTTGTGTTGAGGTGGCTGCTTCCCCAGCCGAAAGCCGCAGTTGTCGTCATGTCAAGCCTCGCTCGTGCTCGGTTGTCGGGTGAAAGACGGGGCGCGGTCGGCGAAAGCGGCCGCCGGCGTGCGATGGGAGGGTGGAGCGCGTGACGTGAGGGGCACGACGTCCCGCGACCGGCCGCTTTGCCGTCAGGACGCCGGACCGCTGAGCCGGCGACGGTGATGTGGCGGCCGGTGGTGTACGCGGCGCCGGCAGGGATCAGTAATGCGACCCGATCTCGGTGATCGCCTGCGGCGAACCGAACCGAGCCGAGCGAGCAGGCCGGCGCGGTTCGCCGCGGCGGGCATCGCGGGCACCTGGTCGCCAGAGGTGTCCCAAGTTCTCCGCATCGGCGCCCCGATGGCCACCAGTGCCCCGAGGTCGACCACCGGACGCGCATGCGAAGCGGCTGGTTCCTAAGCGACCGTGAGCACGATCTTGCCCTGGATGTGCCCTCGCGAGGCGCGTTCGTGCGCCGCCTGGGCATCCGCGAGCGGAAACGTGCTGTCTATCGCGACGCGAACCGTGCCCGCGTCGAGCAAGCGTCCCACTTCAGCAAGCTGCGCGCCGTGCGAGCGGACCTGGGTGCCCGAGACCGTGACGCCCAGTTTCGCGGTCTCTTCCTCGTCGTATTCGCCGAAGAACACGGGGAACAGGGCGCCGCCGCGCTTGAGCGTGCGCAGGAAGCGGCTGCTGTCACGGCCACCGACGGCGTCGAGAACAAGGTCGACGCCGTGCACGAGTTCCTCGGGGCGACTCTTGGTGTAGTCGATGAACTGGTCGGCGCCGAGCTCGCGCAGGAACGATTCATGCGTGCCGGATGCCACCGCGATGACATGTGCGCCCTTCCACTTCGCCAGCTGTAGTGCGAAGTGCCCCACGCCGCCCGCGGCGCCGTTGATGAGCACCGTCGTGTCGGCGCCGAGGGCCACAGGGCGATGCCGTGCCGCCTGGAAGGGCGACGGGTGATCGTGTCCGAGCTCGATCAGGAACTGCCAGGCCGTCAGCAGGGACATAGGTGCTCCGGCGGCGTGCACGTGATCGATGCCGGTCGGCTTGCGTGCGAGGTCGGACGCAGGTGTGGCCACGTACTGGGCATACGCCCTGCCGTCGAAGCTGGGAAACCGAAGGAGGCCGAAGACTTCATCACCGACGGAGAGGCCCTCCACGTCCGCGGCGACGGCCTCGACGACACCCGACACATCCGTCCCCGGAGTCACGGGCAGGTCGAACTTCGGCCTCGTCTCCGGAGGTATGTTGCTCAGCCCGTCGCGCAGGTACCAGTCCGGAGGATTGATGCCGACCGCGTGAACGCGGACGAGCACCTCACCCGGCCCCGGCTCGGGAATCGGCACCTCGTCGTAACGCAGAACCTCAGGGCCGCCGTGCTCATGCAGACGGATCGCCCTCATCATGTGTGTTGACATCGTCTTTTCCTCCTGCCCCTTCCGGGGGGTACGCTGAGTGGATCAGTGATCCGGTTATCCGGACCACTGATCCGAATATATGAACCACTGATCCGGATAGTCAAGTGAACCACTGATCCGGATAGTCAAGAGGGGTAGATGCGGGCCGACGCCAGGAAGAACCGTGACCACCTGCTCGCAGTCGCGGGCGCCGTCATCACCGAGCAGGGTGCCGAGGCATCGCTGCGCGACATCGCACGCAGGGCCGACATGGGGCTCGCCACGTTGCTCCGTCACTTCCCTACACGTGAGGCGCTGCTCGACGCCTTGCTCCGCACGAGCTTCGACGAGCTGACGGCAAGGGCAGGCGAGCTCGAGAAGTCGAGCTCGCCCGAGGACGCTCTCGTCTCGTGGCTACGAGACTGCGTAGCGTGCGCACACGAGTATCGGGGCGTGACAGCGCTGATGACGGCTGCCCTTGAGGACACCGAGTCCGCACTCCATGCTTCGTGCGTCACCATGCGCGCGGCAGGCACGGGGCTCCTCGCCCGTGCCCAGGCCGCGGGCATGGCCCGGACCGACATTGATGGCACCGATCTGTTTGCGCTGGTAGCGGCGCTCGCGTGGCTCGGCGATCAACCCTCGTTCGCGCCACGCGCCGATCACCTCCTCGATGTAGTCGCGAGCGCGATTCTGACGAGCGCAGGGAGCGGCGACGCCGAGGGGGAGCGCCGCCCTCAGGTCCATGGCTGAAATCGTCTCGCGCGCGACCGGCGGACTCGGCCGCGCGCTCGGCAAGTAGCGGTTCGCTGCTGAGTTCGCCAAGGCGGTCAAGGTCCCCCGCATCGAGTGGCGCGCTCGCCGGGATCGGACCGCGACCGCTGAGAAGCGGCTGACGAAGGCGGTCGCGTCCAACCTGGTCAGTGCCCTGGCAAGCGCCCTGGTCGGCGCCTGACGACGGCGTGCCGCAGTCGCACGTCGGGCTGACCCCGGGCTGATGGATCTGACCCTTGGACGCGCAGGAACAGATGATCTCATGGGGCACCATCTACAAGGCCCTGCGGGACACACTGCCCGCCGTGCGCTACCACGACGGACAGCCGGTGACCGCGCTCACGCCCGCACCCAGAGGGGCCACCGTCCATGTCGGCGATGCCGCGCATGCCGTGGACCTGGCGATCATCGCGGACGGATCCGCGTCCCGGCATCGCGGGCTCGTCGCGCCGGAAGGTGCCTCCCGCTACGCCGGCTATGTCGCCTACCGCGGCGTCATCGACGAAGCCGACCTCCCCCATGACCTGGCCGCGCGCTTCCGCGACCGGTTCAGCTTCTACGACGCGAACCGCACCCGGTTCCTGTGCTACTTCATCCCAGGCGACTTCGGCACGACCACACCGGGCCGCCGCCGGATGAACTGGGTCTGGTACGTACGGTCCGACGCACCCGAACTCTCGCGCATCACCACAGACCGAAACGGCATCGGTCACGGCCTCTCGCTGCTATCAGGGCTGATCGGCCCAATGTCCGCGCCGAACTCCTGGTCCGCGCACGGTCGACACTGCCGCAGGCTCTGCGCGAGCTGGTGGAGCACGCCCGCGAGCCCTTCCTGCAAGCGATCCTCGATGGCCGCGTCTCCACGATGCGCAACGACCGGATGCTGCTGACCGGGGATGCGGCCTTCGTGGTGCGGCCACACACCGCGGCCAGTGCGGAAAAGGTGGCCGGCGACGCCATCACCCTCGTCCACGCACTGCAGCAAGCACCCTCCGCGGCATGGAGACGACCGCCGGCACCAACCGCCGAACCAGCTGGCGCCTTGGCCGGCTGGCCAACCCGCTGCCGCCCGCGGCCAGGCGCCGAGTTCCTGGCGACAGGCGCGGCCATGGCCGGCAGACCGACACCGCAGTCACAGCTCTTCCCCCTTCCTCCCCAGCACCGGGCCCACGCTCGGACAGCCCCTCGGCTTGGTAGTCAGGATGGCTGGACTTGGTCGAAGAGGGCGAGGGCTGCGGCGGGGTCCGGGCTCACGAGGCGTTCCAGACCGGCCGTCGTGATCTTCGCCCACCTGCCGGCCCGTGCCCACATCTGTTCCTCGAAGGCGCGGACGGCCTCGTCCAGGTCTCCGGGGCCTGTGGCGATGGACTCGGCGAGTTCGGCGCCGTCCAGCATCGCGAGGTTCGCGCCCGCTCCCAATGGGGGCATCAGGTGGGCGGCGTCGCCCAGTAGCGTCACCCCGGGCACGTGGGTCCAGGTGTGGGACACGGGCAGGACGTAGAGGGGGCGGTGGACGAAAGCGGTGCCGTGGTGGAGGAGGTCGAGGACGGGAGCGGCCCAGCCGTCGAAGAGAGCCAGCAGGCTCGATCGCACGGCCTCGGCGTCGGCCAGGTCCAGGTTCGCGTGCCAGTCCAGCGGCGCGCGGAACTGGGCGTACACCTTCACATGGCCGCCGCTGTTGCGTTGGGCGACGAGCTTTCGGTTCACGCCGTGCACGGACACGGAGCCGTCGCCGATCAACCGGGCGAGGTCGGGGTGGCGGGTGTCTACGTCGTCCAGGGAGGTCTCGACCGTGGTGACGCCGGTGTAGTGCGGCGTCACCGGCGAGACTGCCGGGCGGGTCCGGGACCAGGCGCCGTCCGCGCCGACCACGAGGTCGAACGTCTCCTGTCGGCCGTCCGCAAAATGGATGAGTACGCCATCCCGGGTCCCCGGCACAACCTGAGTCACGCCCCGCCCCCACCGGACGTCGAGAGGTCCGAGCAGCAGGTCACGGAGTTGCCCGCGGTCGATCTCGGGATTGGCCTGTTCATCGGGACGGGGGCGCCAGTCGCGCAGGACGGTCCCGTCCGTGTCCAGGATGCGCATGGCCTGTCCCTCGGGACGAGACAGCGCCTGGAATTCCGCCAGCAGCCCTGCCTTGTCCAGTGCGAGCTGGCCCAGCCCTTCATGGAGGTCCAGAGTGCCGCCCAGGGGGCGGGCGTCGGGGGCGGGATCGCGTTCGAGGATGGCGACGGGGTGATCGTGGCGGTGTAGGACGCGGGCGAAGGTGAGGCCGCCGGGGCCGCCCCCGACCACTGCGATGCGATGTCTCATGGCGATACACTGTATTGAATCATGACGCTGCATCGCAACAGTACGATGTGACCATGACTGTGTGGGACCGGCCGGAGCCGCCGACTCGCCCCGTGCCGCTCGACCGGGAGCGGATCGTCGCCGCCGCCATCGCGCTGGCCGACGAGGGAGGGCTGGAGGCGGTGTCGTTGCGCAAGGTCGCCGCCCGGCTGAACGCCGGCCCGATGCGGCTGTACGGATACATCTCCACCAAGGAGGAACTGTTCGACCTCATGGTGGACGAGGTCCAGGGCGAGATTCTCCCCGAGGAGCAGCCGGGTGACTGGCGGGAGGCGCTGCGCGTCCTCGCCCACCGCACCAGGCAGGCCGTTCTCCGTCACGAATGGCTTGCCGACCTCCTCGGCGGCCGCCCGACCCTGGGCCCGAACGGCCTCGCCGTGACCGAGGCCAAGCTGGCCGCGCTCGACGGCCTCGCCGACGTCGACACCGTCATGCGCGCCGTGGAAACTGTCAGCGCCTACTTCACCGGCGCGATCAGGCGCGAGATCGCGAACCTGCGGGCCGAGCGCGCCACGGGCCTGTCCAAGTACGACTGGCAGCGCGCCTCCGGCCCGCATGTGACGAGAATGTTGGCCACGGGCCGCTTCCCGGCGCTGGCCAAGGCCGTGTACGACGGCACGGACGTGGACGCCGAGGCATCCTTCGCGACCGGCCTGGACTGGGTCCTCGACGCCGTGGCCGCCAAACTCGCCCAACCGCCGGCGTGACGCTTTGCTCTTGCCCGCGCGTCCTTGCCGAGCGTCAGTGGTGGGCACGGTGCCGATGGTCAACGCACCCCACGTTCGTCGGCTCGGCCCGCCGTCGCGCTACGTCGCGGAGAGGCGTGCGGTGACGGCGTCGACGGCGAGGTTGAGCGTGAACTGGTATTCGGCGTCGCTGTCGAAGCGTGCGAGGTCGGCAGCGGCTTCGGCGACACGGGGGAGACCTGATTGTTCCAGTGTGGTGCGGCGCTGTGCGATGCCTGCGACGTCGGTGATGCCGTAGGTGGGTCCTGCGTGCACCTCACGAAGCAGGGTGCCGATCAGTGTGGCGACGAGGGTGCGGAGGATCGGAACGGCATCGCGCGGCGGGCAGCCTGCTGCGCGGAGCACGGTGAGGACTGCTTCGACGGGGGCAAGTCCCTCGAGCGAGGCGAGTTGGCGTGTGAGCACGAGCGGCGCGGCCTGGGGGTGGGCCAGGGCGCTCTCGCGGAATGCGTGACCGATGGCCAGCAGGTCGTCGCGGAGGTCTCCGGTGGGCTCGGGCAGGTGCATGGATCCGAGGATCTCCTCGGCCACTGCGTCGAGTAGGCCGTCCTTGCCGGCGACGTGGTTGTAGAGGCTCTTGGGGTCGACGCCGAGGATGCGGGCGACCGAGCGCATGGAGACCGCGTCGATGCCGTCGATGTCTATGACCTTCAGGGTGGCGGTGACGATCGCCTGGCGGGTCAGTTGCGGAGCTCCCTTGGGGGGACGTCCCCGTCGGGGCTCTCGTGTCGCGGTCATGACCTCATGATGCCTGCCGTTGATTTAATCCACAACGTGGGTATAGTGCCACTCGATTAATACCCACAGCGTGGATTAACAGGGGTGGCCATGCAGTTCCCATGGGGTTCCGCCGAAGTGGCAGACCTGCCTACGGTCGGCACCGGCGTCGACACGTTGTCCGACTTGTCGAGGTCGGACGAACCGCCGGGCGGCCGCCTGCGGACGGCACGTGCCGAGGCCGGGGCGTTTCGCGGTGAGTTCGCCTCGACGGGTACGCCGGACAGCGTCGTCACCTGTGATCTGGTGACGTTGCCGTACCCCACGAGGTTCGGCCTGTTCCGCGCGTCACGGGCGATCGCGCCGTTCCTGTCGATCACCAACCGCATGCTGGTGATCCGCTGGCACGACAGCGACGGCCGCCCGCAGGTGCTGCTCTTCGAGCCGAGCGACGTCGAACTGGGCCGCTATACGCCGTACTTCGACAACCTCGCCCAGAGGACTCCGGGCGTCCTCGCGCGGCAGATGGTCCGCGAGCACGGCACAGTACTGGGGCACCTCGCGCGCCTCGGTATCCAGCCGGACGAAGTCGACTACCTGATCTTCGACCACCTGCACACCCAGGACCTGCGCCGCTGGGTGGGCACGACCGCCCACCAGGACGACCTCGGCGCGCGCCCACAGGCCGCGTTCCCCAACGCCAAGGTCATCGTCCAGCGCGACGAGCTGGCCGGCATGGCCGAGCTCCACCCGCTCCAGAGGCCCTGGTATCAGCCGGCGACCTACCGGCACGTTCCACCGGAGGCGTTCCTGCCGATCAGCGGTTCGGCCGTCCTCGGCCCGGGTGTGGCCGTGATCAAGACGCCGGGGCACGTTTTCGGCAACCAGAGTCTCGTCGTCAACACCTCAACGGGCATCTGGGTGAGCAGCGAGAACGTCATCGCCGCCGAGGCCCTCACCCCCGAGCACTCCAGGCTGCCGGGCATCGCCGGGTGGGCCCGGCGATGGCAGCAGGAGGTGGTGCTCAACGCGAACACGATCGAAACGACCGCCGACCAGTACAACTCGGTCGTCCTGGAGAAATCGCTGGCCGACCGCAGCCAGGCCGCGCGGTTCCTGCAGTTCTTCCCCTCCAGCGAGCTGACCGGCGCCTGGACGAACCCCGGCACCACACCCACGTTCAGCCACGGTCGCATCACCCACGGCGCGCAGTCGGCCTGAGGAGGCACACCATGTCCAGATTCGTCCTGCCGTCCGAGGACGTGCTGCGCGCCCGTGAGCAACTCGTGCTCGATCACTTTCACGACGAGGTCCGCCAGGACTGGGATGCCACGCTTTCGACGTTCCCACATCCGCACTACGAACTGATCGCCCAGATGACCGTCCACGACGGCGACACCGAGGTACGCGAGTACTACCACGACACGCGCGTGGCATTCCCCGACCAGGACCACGAGATCATCGCGCTCCGGCACAGCGTCGACGCCGTGATCGTGGAGTTCTGGCTGCTGGGCACCCACAACGGACCGCTCGGCGACATCCCGCCGACCGGGTCGAAGCACCGCACCCGCATGACGGCGTACTTCATCTTCGACGAGCAGGAAAGCCTCGTCACCGAGAGGATCTACTTCGATCAGCTCACCATCCTCAAGCAGCTCATCGGCGGCGTCGACAAGCGCAGCCCAGGTGGTCTGCTCAAGCTCGGCCGCATCCTCAAGGGCGTCCTCGGGGAGGCCGGTACCGCCCCAGACCCGCGGCTGCTCGAAACCACACCCCCCGGCTTCGTCCGTTGACAACCACCGACCGCAGAAGACCGCCCATGACCCCGGCGCACACAACGACGGCTCAGGGTGTCAGGCGCGCACCCGTCGGCGGCATCGCTGCCATGGCCGGCATGAGGGAGGCACTCGGATGAGGATCCACCACCTGAACTGCGGCACCATGCGCCCCTGGGGCGCCCCCGAGGGCCTGGTCTGTCATGTCCTGCTCGTCGAGACCGGTACCGGACTTGTCCTCATCGACAGCGGTCTCGGCCTGTTGGACCGGACGGCACCCGGCCGGCGATTCGGCCCGGCCCGGCACTTCGTGCGCCCCGTGTTCCAGGAGGCTGAGACGGCCATCCGGCAGGTCGAACGCGCCGGCTTCGACCCGACGGACGTGCGCAACATCGTGCTGACCCACTTCGACGCCGACCATGTCGGAGGACTGGCCGACTTCCCGTGGGCAGACGTCCACCTCACCAGCGCTGAAGCCGCCGCCGCGCTCCGCCCGGCAACCCGGATCGAGAAGGAGCGCTACAAGCCCGCCCAGCGCACCCACCGGCCGACACTCATCAGCCACACGCCCCGGACCGGCGAGACCTGGCGCGGATTCGCGGCCGCCACCGAACTCACCGCGATCACGCCCGGAATCGTACTGATCGCCCTGCCCGGCCACACCCGGGGGCACGCCGCGGTCGCCGTCGACGGCGGAGACCACTGGGTGCTGCACGCCGGTGACGCCTTCTACCACCACAGCCAAGTCGATGGCACCGGCAGAACACCGAAGTCACTGATCGCGATGGAACGCATCGCCGCCCACGACTGGCACAAAGTGCAGACCAACCACGAGCGGCTCTCCGAACTGTGGCAGACCGCAGACGCCGACCTCATGCTCATCAACGCCCACGACCCCCACCTTCTGACTCAAGCCCGAGCCCGCACGAGCCGCCGGGCGGATGGCCCGCAGTGCGGTGCCACGCCGCCATGAACTGCCGTATGCAGGGGGTATCCGTCCGCCGCTGGCCGATTCCTTACGGGGCAGGAAACGGTGGGACAGCCGCACAGTGCGCGGTCTCATGGCGCGGGCGCTGCCTCAGCGCCGCGCTGTGTCCGCTGGGGCCCACTCGTTGGGGGGTCGGGCGAGGCAATCGGCCCAGTGCTGCCGGTGATCATCTGGCTTGCGTGCACATCATTTCTGCGGGCCGGCATCACGCGACAGAGAGGACGAGCCGTGCGACGTGGACTGATCGTGGTGGATGTGCAGAAGGACTTCTGCGAGGGCGGCAGCGTCCCGGTGAAGGGCGGTGCGGACCGCGCGGCGGCCATCGCCGAACTGGTGCGGCGTTCGGCGGGCGGCGCGTACGCGCATGTGGTCGCCACGCGCGACCACCACATCGACCCGGGCGGGCATTTCTCCGACCGTCCGGACTTCCACCCCCACTTCGCGCCCGTCACCGCGGACGGCATCGTCGACGAGGTGTTCTACAAGGGCGCCCACTCGGCCTCGAAGAGCGGCTTCGAAGGCTCGACCGAGGGCGGAACCCCGCTCGCCGACTGGCTGCACGACCGCAAGATCGCAGCGGTGGACGTCGTGGGTATCGCCACCGACCACTGCGTGAAGGCCACCGCACTGGACGGCGTCCGTGCCGGCTTCGCCGTCCGCGTCCTGCTCGGTTACACCGCCGGAGTCGCTTCCGACACCACCCGCGCGGCCGTCGACGAGATGAGGCAAGCGGGCGTGCATCTGACCGGCCATCCGGTCGTGCTCTCCTGATCGACGAGCACCGCGCGCCGCCTGCCTTCCGCCTGCTGGCCGTGCTGACGGGCCTGGGCGCCACTGCCCTGCTCAGCCGGTACACCATCACCGCCGACGCCTCCTGCGGCAACACGGCGGTGCTGCGGCTCGCCGAGGCTCTCGTCGGCCTCGCCTTCGCCATCGCTGCCTCCGCGGTCCTGTCAGCGGTCTGGGTGTGGCCGTACTGCTCGTGGGGCTCCCTGATTGCACATGAATGAACACGCAGTGTATCCGCGGGTGGGTGCGCTCCGTTCGGGGGTGATGTCGCCGTACGCCTTTGGTGTTATATGAGCCGTATGCACCAAATGCTCCGACGGGTGCGATCCCGGCGTGGGACACGCAGCGTCGCCAGCCAGATGTTCGTTCTGCAGGTCGTGGTCGTCCTGGTTCTCGTGGCGACCGCGGTCGTCGCCCTCCTCTTGCAGTCGCGGAACGACGCCGAGCGCGAGGCACAAAAGCGCTCACTCGCCGTGGCAGCCTCGGTCGCTTCGGCCCCCACGGTGCGGCAGACATTGGCGGACGCTCATCCGAGCGCCGTGCTCCAGCAGCAGGCCGAGGAAACCCGCAAGCGCTCCGGCGTGGACTTCGTCGTCGTGATGAGCCCCACGGGCGTCCGCTACACCCACCCGAACCCCGCCCGGATCGGGCAGCACTACATCGGCAGCATCGCGGCGGCACGGCACGGCGGCATCGTCACCGAAACGACCGCCGGAACGCTGGGCCCTTCGGTCCGGACCGTGGTCCCCGTGACCAACCCCGAGGGGAAGGTCATCGGGCTGGTGTCCGCGGGAATCACCATCCACCAGGTGAGTCTGGCGGCCGGACGCCAGATGCCGCTCGTCCTGACGGCCGCGGGACTGGTGCTCACGGCGGCCACCGGAGGAAGCGCCCTCATCGGGAGGCGTCTGAGCCACCAGACACACGGTCTCGGACCGGTGCAGATGACGCGCATGTACGAGCATCACGACGCCGTTCTGCACTCGGTACGCGAAGGTGTCCTCATCGTCGATCCGCAGGGCTGCCTGCTCCTGGCCAACGACGAAGCCAGGCGCCTGCTGGGGCTCGCGCCCGATATGGACGGCCGGCCCGTGACGGACCTGGGACTCGACCCGGAGGCCGAACAGCTCCTCCTGTCGGGCAGGGCGACCACGGACGAGGTGATCGAGGTCGGCGACCGGCTGCTGGCCGTCAGCCAGCGCCCCACGGTGCAGCCGGGACCGGGCGGCTGGGTCGCCACGCTGCGGGACACGACCGAACTCAGCACGCTGATGGGCCGGGTGGAGGTGGTTCAGGAACGGCTCAGGCTGCTGTACGACGCCGGAATACGCATTGGCACCACCCTCGACGTGACGCGCACCGCCGAAGAACTGACGGAGTTCGCCGTGCCCAGGTTCGCCGACTACGTCACCGTCGATCTGGCCGACGCCGTGCTGCGCGGCGAGGAACCGAAGCCCCTGCGCGCCGCGGAGTTGCGCCGTGCCGCACTGCGCGGCGTCCGGTCGGGTGTGCCGTTCTACCAGCCCGGCGCGCTCATCCATTTCGACCCCTCAACCCCACAGGCGGCGGGCTTTGGTTCCGGGCAGATGGTGCTGGAGGCCGACCTGGCGGCTTTTTCCGGCTGGCAGGCGCAGGACCCGGACCGCGCTCGCAGACTGGTGGCACACGGTGTCCACTCGATGATCACCGCTCCGCTGCGAGCCCGCGGAGCGATCCTCGGCGTGGCGACCTTCTGGCGTTCGAAGGAGCCGACACCCTTCACCCATGAAGACCTCTCACTCGCGGAGGAGCTGGTCGCCCGTGCGGCGGTGAGCATCGACAACGCGCGCCGCTTCACGCGGGAGCACACCATGGCGGTCACGCTCCAGCGCAGCCTCCTGCCGCATGCCCTGCCGGAGCAGAACGCGGTCGACGTGGCACACCGCTACGTTCCGGCCGAGGCGGGGCTCGGTGGCGTCGGCGGCGACTGGTTCGACGTCATACCCCTCCCCGGGGCACGGGTCGCCATCGTGGTGGGCGACGTCGTGGGACACGGGCTGCACGCCGCCGCCACCATGGGCCAGCTGCGTACCGCCGTCCACAACCTCTCCACGCTCGACCTGCCGCCCGACGAACTCCTCTGGCACCTGGACGAGCTGGTCACCCGCATCGACCAGGACCGGGACGGAGACGGCGCGACACCGACGCTCATGGGCGCCACCTGCCTGTACGCGATCTACGACCCGGTCTCAGGGCGGTGCACGATGGCCAGGGCGGGCCACCTGGAACCCATTCTCGTGTACCCGGAGGGCCGGGCCCACCTGTCCGGAGTAGCAGTCGGCCCGCCGTTGGGGCTGGGAGGGCTGCCGTACGAGAAGACCGAGGTGCTCCTGCCAGAAGGCAGCAGCATCGTGCTCTACACCGATGGTCTGGTCGAGGACCGGCACCGTGACATCGACGAGCGCATCGAACGCCTGCGCCGTGCCGTCGAGCCGGCGGGGCGCACGCCGGACCAGATGTGCCAGGCGGCGATGGACACCATGTTGCCGGGGCCGCCGCGCGACGACGTGGCCCTGGTCGTCGCCCGTACCCGGTTGTTCGACGACAAGCACACCGCGTCCTGGGACGTGCCGTCCGACCCCTCGGCGGTTGCCGGAGTCCGTGCCGCCGCCGCTGAGCTCCTGCGGGACTGGAGCCTGGAAGAGGAGGCGTTCACCCTGGAGCTGATCCTCAGCGAGCTGGTCACCAACGCCATCCGGCACGCGACCGGCCCCATCGGCGTGCGCCTGATCCACGACCGCAGCCTCATCTGTGAGGTGTCCGACGGCAGCAACGTGTCTCCGCACCTACGCCGGGCCACCACGATGGAGGAAGGCGGCCGCGGCCTCTTCCTGGTAGCGCAGTTCGCCGACAGCTGGGGGACTCGCTACACATCCGGCGGAAAGGTCATCTGGACCGAGCAACGGCTGGCCACGGAGCCTTGACTCGCCGGTTCGACGTGCGCGGCCTCGGCGGCGCGATCCATGTCTTGGATGCCCCCTCATCACGTCGGGCAGCATGGCCGTACGGTCCACAGTGATCCCGTCCCAGTCCCACCGCTTGTGGGCGAACTCGCTCCGCCACGAACAGAGGGCAGGACATCGCCGGCGTGGGCGCGCCACTTCTCGCTCGTGCGAGTCCGCAGTTGGGCGAGGGAGAGTTGGCGCAGGGGGTCGGCCGGCAAGCTGATCCTGGGGCAGGGCGTGCGGGAACTTCCGCTGCGTGGCGGCGTGCGGATGGTGGCCGTGTTCGCTTGCCATGCTCAGGATCCATCCTCGACCCATTGTTCTACATAACCTTGACGGGTAGCTTTGAAAATGTAGAAGATCCTCCCATGGGAACCCGTGCTAGCGCGAGGAGGCGCTCGTCATGGTGGTGGCAGGCAAGCCCGACGTGGCCGAAGCCACGAGCGGAGCACCGGACTCCACGGCCTCGGTGGTGGTGACCTTCGACCGCAGCCCGCACGCGTACCGGCACTGGAGGCTCCGCACGGACGGACCGGTCGCGTGGCTGGAGATGGACGTCGACGAGCAGGGAGGCCTGGTCCCCGGATACGAGCTGAAGCTCAACTCCTACGACCTGGGCGTGGACATCGAGCTGTACGACGCGCTACAGCGGTTGCGGTTCGAGCACCCCGAGGTGCGGTCCGTGATCGTCACCAGCGCCAAGGAAAAGGTGTTCTGCTCCGGGGCCAACATCCGGATGCTCGCCGCCTCTACGCACCACTGGAAGGTGAACTTCTGCAAGTTCACCAATGAGACTCGCAACGGCATGGAGGATGCCTCCGAGCACTCGGGGCTCACCTTCATCGCCGCGGTCAACGGCTCCTGCGCGGGCGGTGGTTACGAGATCGCGCTGGCCTGTGACCGGATTCTGCTGATCGACGACAACTCCTCGGCGGTGGCGCTGCCCGAGGTACCGCTGCTGGGCGTGCTGCCCGGCACGGGTGGCCTGACGCGGGTGGTCGACAAGCGCCGGGTGCGCAGGGATCTGGCCGATCTGTTCGCCACCCGCAGCGACGGCGTCAAGGGCAAGACGGCCGTGGACTGGCGGCTGGTCGACGAGGTCGTCCCGCGCCGGGACTTCCGTACGGTCGTCGAGCGGCGCGCCCTGGAGGCGGCGCGGGACAGCTCACGGCCCGCCGACACCCAGGGCATCGAACTGACCCCGCTGGAGCGCGAGGTCACCGAGGACGGCATCGCCTACCGCCACGTACGCGCCGATTACGACCGTCCCCTCGGCCTGGTCCGCATCACCGTGCGGGGACCCGACCATGACGCACCCGCCGACGCCGCCGCGATCCAGCGCCAGGGAGCCGGCGGCTGGTTGCTCGCCCTCACCCGCGAACTCGACGACCTGATCCTGCGGTTGCGGACCAACGAGGTCGAGCTGGGGACATGGCTGCTGCGCACGGACGGCGATCCCGCGCGTGTACTGGCGCATGAACAGGCGGTGTTGCGCGCCGCCGCCGAGGGCGACTGGCTCGGCAACGAGATCCTGCACTACTACAAGCGCACCCTGAAGCGCCTCGACGTCACCAGCCGCAGCCTCGTCGCGCTGATCGAGCCGGGGAGCTGTTTCGCCGGGCTGCTGCTGGAGTTGGCCCTCGCCTGCGACCTGCAGTACATGCTGGACGGCCCGCCGATCGAGGACCCCGACTCCGAGGAGCGGGCCCAACTCTTCCTGTCCGAAGCGAACTTCGGGCACTTCCCGATGGGCAACGGCCTGACCCGTCTCCAGTCCCGGTTCTACCAGGAGGACGACCACCTCGACTGGCTGCGCGGCGAGACCGGGCAGCCTCTGCAACCCGCCCGGGCTCGTGCGCTCGGCCTCGTCACTGACGCGCCCGACGACATCGACTGGGAGAACGAGGTCCGGCTGGTGCTGGAGAACCGGGCGGCGTTGAGTCCCGACGCGCTCACCGGGATGGAGGCCAACCACCGCTTCGTCGGCCCGGAGACCATGGAGACCAAGATCTTCGGTCGGCTCAGCGCCTGGCAGAACTGGATATTCGTACGCCCCAACGCCGCCGGCCCCGAAGGCGCGCTGCGCCGCTACGGCACCGGCCAGAAGGCGGTCTACGACCGGAAGCGAGTGTGACCCGATGCCCACGAAGATCGACTACGACTCCAAGATCCCCAACAACGTCGGCCTCGCCGACGACCGCCGGCTGCAGCGCGCGCTGGAGGGCTGGCAGCCCAAGTTCCTCGGCTGGTGGAGCGAGATGGGGCCGGCGCTGGAGAACCACGGCGTCTATCTGCGCACGGCGGTATCGGTCGGCCGGGACGGCTGGGCGCACTTCGACCATGTCAACGTGCCCGACTACCGCTGGGGCATCTTCCTCGCCGAGCCGACCCCCGACCGCCGGATCGCGTTCGGTGAGCACCAGGGAGAACCCGTCTGGCAGCAGATCCCGGGCGAGTACCGCGCCGACCTGCAACGCCTGATCGTCATCCAAGGAGACACCGAGCCTGCGTCGGTCGAGCAGCAGCGGCTGCTGGGGCTGAGCGCGCCGAGCCTGTACGACCTGCGCAACCTCTTCCAGGTCAACGTGGAGGAGGGGCGGCACCTGTGGGCGATGGTGTACCTGCTGCACGCCCACTTCGGCCGGGAGGGCCGTGAGGAGGCCGAGGCGCTGCTCGACCGAAACTCCGGCAATCCGGACTCGCCGCGGATCCTGGGCGCGTTCAACGAGGAGACCGCGGACTGGCTGGCCTTCTACATGTTCACGTACTTCACGGACCGGGACGGCAAGTACCAGCTCGGCTCGCTGAAGGAGTCCGCCTTCGACCCGCTGTCGCGGACCTGCTCGTTCATGCTGAAGGAGGAGGCGCACCACATGATGGTGGGGACCACGGGAGTCGACCGTGTGGTGACCCGTAGCGCTGAGCTGATCCGACAGCACGACAGGTTGGACATCGCCGCCTGCGGCGGCATCCCGCTCGACATCATCCAGAAGTACATCAACTTCCACTACACCGTGTCGTTGGATCTGTTCGGCAGCGAGACCTCCACCAACGCGGCGAACTACTACACCGCTGGGCTCAAGGGCCGCTGGCGGGAGGAGCGCCGCAAGGACGACCACCGACTCACCGACGACAGCGTCCTCCTGGACAAGCCGCGCGAGGACGGCTCCTGGGCGCAGGAGGAGGTCTCCTCGTTGCTCGCCCTCAACCTGGACCTGCGCGACGAGTACATCTCCGACTGCCGGAGCGGTGTCACCCGCTGGAACCGGATCCTCGATGATCACGGGATCGACTTCCGCTTCCGGCTGCCGCACCCCGGCTTCAACCGGAACGTCGGCTTCGCCGCGGGTCACCACGTCACTCCCGACGGCACGATAGTCGACGAGCAGACCTGGGAGGCCTCCCGCAGCCACTGGCTGCCCACGCCCGAGGATCTGGCGTTCGTACGGTCGCTGATGCAACCGGTCTACGAGCGGGGCAAGATCGCCAACTGGGTCGCGCCGCCCGTCAACGGCATCAACGGCAAACCGTTCGACTACCAGTACGTCCTCCTGGTGTGAGGTGACCCGGATGCCCGAGCTGTTCAACGCGGCCGACTGGCTGGTCGACCGGCATCTGAGAGAGGGCAACGGCGGACGCGCGGCTGTCGTCACCCCCACCCGGACCCTGACCTACGAGGAGTTGTCCGGCGAGGTCCGCCGGGTGGCGACGGGACTGCGGAACCTGGGGGTACGGCCTGAGGAACGCGTCCTGCTGTGCATGACGGACGACATCGAACTGTTCACCGCCCTCCTCGCCGCCTTCCGTATCGGCGCCGTCGCCGTCCCCGCCTCGACCATGCTCACCGGCGGTGAACTGGCCAAGCTGGTGGCCGACTCACGCAGCCGGGTGGTGCTGGCCTCCGACGAGTTCGGCCCTGTCGTCCGCGCGGCGCTCCAGGACGCGCCGGAGGTCGAGCACGCCGTACTGACCGGCGACGACGTCAGCGGACTGCCGGGTCATGTCCGGGGCCACACCTGGCAGCAGCTGGCGGACGCCGGCACGGACGACGGGCCGTACCCGGCCTGGCCGGACTCGCCCGCCCTGTGGCTGTACACCTCCGGCACCACGGGCACCCCCAAGGCGGCCATGCACCGGCACCTCGACATCAGGGTCGTCGCCGAGCACTACGGGCAGCAGGTGCTGGGCATCGGACCCGAGGACCGCTGTCTGTCCGTGGCCAAGCTCTTCTTCGCGTACGGCATCGGCAACTCGCTGTTCTTCCCGCTGGCATCCGGCGGCACGGCCCTGCTGGAGCCTTCCAGACCGTCCCCGGCGCTGTTCGCGAAGCGGGCGGGCGGCGACCGGGCCACGGTCCTGTTCGGTACGCCCAGCTTCTTCGGGCCACTGCTCGCGAGCGCGGACATACCGGACGACGCGTTCGCGGCGGTGCGGGTGGGCGTCTCAGCCGGCGAGCCCCTGCCCGCGCGGATGTACGACGGGATGCTGCAACGCTTCGGTGTCGAGGTGCTCGACGGCATCGGGTCGACCGAGATGCTGCACATCTTCATCTCCAACCGGTCGGGCCGGGTCCACCCGGGCTCCTCCGGCGAGCCCGTTCCGGGGTACGCCGTGGAGCTGCGCGACATCGAAGGCCGTCCGGTGGAGGGCGAGGGCACACCCGGCGAGCTCCATGTCCGTGGTGAGTCCGCGGCCACCGGCTACTGGTGCCGGGCCGAGACGACCCGCCGGGTCTTCCTCGGCGACTGGGTGCGCACTGGTGACACCTACGTCCGCAACCCTGACGGCACCTACACCTGCCTGGGCCGCACCAACGACCTGCTCAAGGCGGGCGGCATCTGGGTCGCCCCCGCGGAGGTGGAGGAGCGGCTGCTGGCCCATCCGGACGTGGCCGAGGTCGCCGTGGTCGGTGCTCCGGATGCGGACGGTCTGCACAAGCCCGTCGCGTGCGTGGTCCCCAAACCCGGCCGCGAGGTGGACCCGGATGCCCTGGTCGCGTGGTGCCGGGAGGGCCTGGCCGCTTTCAAGCGCCCGCGCGGCGTGATCGGTCTGCCCGAGCTGCCGCGTACGCCCACCGGCAAGATCCGCCGCAACGTGCTGCGCGCCATGGTCCGCGACGGTTCCTGGGCGGAGACGCCTTCAGGCTGACGGCCTCCCCGTCCACCTCTTCTCGCAAGGAGGACATGCATGTCCCCCCAACCGGCCGATCACAGCACGGATCTGCTCATCGTGGGTGCCGGCCCGACCGGTCTCTTCGCCGCCTACTACGCCGGCTTCCGCGGCCTGTCCGTGACGGTGCTGGACTCGCTGCCCGAGCCGGGCGGCCAGATCAACGCCATGTACCCCGAGAAGCAGATCTTCGACATCGCCGGGTTCCCCGCGGTGCGAGGACGGGAACTCGTCGACCGGCTCCTGGAACAGGCCGCCCCCTACAACCCGTACTACTTGCTCGGCCACCGGGCCGAGACGCTGGAGCGCACGGCGGAGGACATCTTCTCCGTGCCCACCCACCAGGGCGTGCGGGTGCGAGCCCGCGCCGTGCTCGTCACCGGCGGCATCGGCACCTTCACCCCGCGCCCGCTGCCGGCCGCCGCCGCATACGAGGGAGCAGGACTGGCGTACTTCGTACGCCGGCCGGAGGGCTACACGGGCCGGGACGTGGTGATCGTCGGAGGCGGAGACAGCGCCTTCGACTGGGCGCTCACCCTCCACCCGATCGCCGCCTCCGTGACCCTGGTGCACCGCCGCGACACCTTCCGGGCGCACCCCGCCACCGTGGCCGCGGTTCGGACAGTGGGCGTGGAGATCGTCACCGAGGCCGAACTGACGCGGGTCAGCGGCGACGGCAGCGGCATCAAGGCGGTCGAGATCGCCCGCCGGGACGGTCGGACGCACCGCATGCCCTGCGGCGGGATCGTCGCAGCCCTCGGTTTCACCGCGCACCTCGGGCCTCTGCTCGGCTGGGGGATCGACATCGCCCATCGCCGCCACATCCTGGTCGATCCGGCCATGCAGACGTCCGTCCCCGGCATCTACGCGGCCGGCGACATCACCGACTACCCCGGCAAGGTTCGCCAGATCGCGGTCGGCTTCGGCGAGGCCGCGACCGCCGTCAACAACGCCGCGCATCACATCGACCCCGAGCAGCCGTTGTTTCCCGGCCACTCCACCGACGTACCCGCGACCGCTCCGGCCGGCGCCGCGTAACACCGACCCCCGCGCCGAAGAGGACCGAACGCCCATGCCCTACGTCATCGCCGAGCCGTGCATCGACATCATGGACCGCTCCTGCATGGAAGAGTGCCCGGTCGACTGCATCTACGAAGGCGACCGCAAGCTCTACATCAATCCGCTGGAATGCATCGACTGCGGGAACTGCGAGCCCGTCTGCCCGGTGCAGGCGATCTCGCAGGACCGCCGGGTGCCGCCTGAACTGAAGGACTTCGTTGCCGACAACAAGCGGTTCTTCACCGAAGCACTGCCGGGCCGCGACGAGCCGATCGGCGCACCCGGAGGCGCCGGCAGGTTGGTCCGGTCGGCACGGACACCGAACTCGTGGCCGCGCACGACCCTCGCGGCTGAGCACCCGAGAGGGAGATTCCGAGACCGTCCACGCTCAAGCCCGCCTGGCTCGAATGGACGGACACCCTCTCCGGCGACCGTCCCTGGCGTGACGTCTGCGACGAGAGCGGCGATCCCGTGCACGAAGCTGCTGGCGAGTGACACCAGCAGGCTGAGTATCGACACGCCCGTCGCGTCGCCGCCCCGGCGTCTTCCTCGGCCTGCATTTCCGAGAAGGTCGCTGCCGGGGAGCGGCATACGCGGCATCACCCCGCGGCGTGCCCGCCCAGCAGTTCCGCCCAGCGCCGCAGCGCCACCGGACTCCATTCCGCGTGCCTGTCGTGGAAGAGGCCGGCCGCCTTCGAGCCGCTCCAGTTCGGCGGTAGCAGCTTCACCGGCAGACGCGGGTCGAGGAAGGGGAAGCGGCGCCACTCGTGCACCAGCATGGTCTGGGCGTGGAGGACGGCGTCGTCGTCGGCAGGGCGGAGCCCGGTGAACTCGTCGATGAACGCCTCGTAGCGCTCCTCCACCTCGCTGAGTTCCCAGGCGCGCGCCACCATGGCCGCCTCGCTGCCCACCGCGCCGTACGAGGCGATGAAGGACATCGCGTCGTCGGCGAGCCCGAGTTCCCTCAGGACCCCGAGCGTCTCCGCCTCGCGGTCGGCGTGGGGAGTGATCCACACTCCGGGTTCCGGGGAGCCGAAACCGGCCCAGGTGAGCTGGGTGCGTACCTTGTGGCGCAGGTCGCGCCTGGTCTCCGGAACGGAGGCGAGGACAACCAGCCAGGTGCCGTTCCAGGTGCGCTCGCCGTTGCCGAAGTCATAGATGCGCTGCGCGCCTTCGGTCAGCAGCCGTCGGCCCGGCGGGGTGAGTGCCCAGCGCACCCGGCGGCCCACTCGCTCCGAGACGAGCCATCCCTCCGCCGCGGTCCGGGCGAGCGCCTGGCGGGCCGACTTCTCCTCCACGCCGAACAGGGCCAGTGCGTCCACCAGCGCCGAGGTCCACACCGGTGTGCCCTGCGGCAGGACGTACTCACCGAGCATCGTCATCAGCAACGACCTGGCACTGACGTCACCGACCTCCCGACGTCGGCTCACGACCGGACGGGTACCCTCCACCATCGACCCTTCACTTCCCTCGCTGCCAGCCGTTCGACCTCTCACGCCGTCGCATCACGCCGACGTCATCAGCGTATCCGGACGCTCCGACACGAAAGTCCGAAGCCCATTGGGATTAGACAATAACGTGTCGTTGCGGAAAACATCAGTAGAGTGATGCTCGCGTCGACGAGTGACCAGAGCCAGGCGGAGCACATGGGGACCGCGGCGGATGTACAGGTACCCTCTCCAGCCTCCCGCCGCACCGCTCGCCAGCCGGGGACCGGGTCGCGATCGACGCGCGGCTGGACCCGGAGGCGACGATCTGGGACTCGGCGGCCGACGCCCTGCTGCACGGCAAGGCGGAGCTGGACCTGCTGCGCGGGGAGCGGCCGGTGACCACCGACGGGCCGGCCGAGTCGGATCTCGACGCCTATGACCCTGCCATCGACGTCTTCGGAGACCTCGCGCCGGCGCGCTACTGGCTGCGCGTCGACTTCGCACCGTATCCGGACGGGACCCCCGCGACGCCGGAGCTCGTGCGCAACACGGCGGTACTGCACCGGGCCTCCGGCGGCTGGCTCATCGTGCACCTGCACGAGGACGTACGGCAGGTGGGAGGGGTGCCTGCGGTCGGCTCCTGACCGCTGCTGTGTAGTGCGCACGATCCGGGCACCCCGTCCGTTCCCAGGCTTGACGGGTCGGACAGCGGCCCCCATACCAGGCTGCCGGGAATCATCCCGAGCGCCACCGCCGACAGGGCCCAGCCGATACGGCCCGCGTCGATGCCGAAGGCGGTGCCCAGGTCGCATCTGGTGTCCTCCTGGTCCTTACCACCGGCTTTCCCGACTCTCCTTCGAGGGTGGCGGCACCATGGAAGGCCTCGACGTGGTCTCTGTGTGCGGCATGCACAAGGTCCTCGACCGGGCTGTGCAGGGCGCCCTGGCACCGGGCGGGACCGGCACGGGTCCGCCGGGACAGGGGGCGTTCACCCCCGCCAGAGGTAACGGCGCTCGGGCCGGCCGGCGGCGCCGTAGCGCAGGGAGACGTCCGCGCTTCCGGTGGTGTGGAAGTGCTCCAGGTAACGGCGGGCGCTGACACGGGAGATGCCGGTTGCCGACGCGCACTCGGCGGCCGACAGGGTGCCGTCCGTGTCGCGCAGCGCGCGCTCGACGAGGTCAGCGGTCTCGACGCTCAGGCCCTTCGGGAGCGTGGAGAGGGTGATCAGGGCGGGCCCGGCGGACAGTACGCGGTCGATGTCGGCCTGGTCGCGCACCACCGTGGTCAGCAACCGGCCCCGCCGGGCGGCGTACCGGTCCAGGCGGGGGCGCAGGTCCTCGTAGTCGAAGGGTTTGAGCAGGTAGTCGACCACGCCGTGGCGGACCGCGCCGCGCACGGTGTCGGCCTCGCGGGCGGCGCTGACGACCATGACGTCGCAGTCGTGTCCCGCGGTGCGCAGCCTCGGGATGACGTCCAGGCCGAAGATGTCGGGCAGATAGAGGTCGAGGAGGACGAGATCCGGGCGGAGTTCGTCGACCGCGGTGATGGCCTGTTCGCCGGTGCCCGCCGTACCGACGACCCTGAAGGGTGAGACGCGTTCGACGAAGGTGCGGTGGACCCGGGCCACCATGAAGTCGTCGTCGACGACGAGGACGTCGATCGTGCCGGACGTGCCGGACATGTGGTCCGTCATGATGTCGCTCCTTCCGTCACCGCTTCGGCGGGATGACTTACGGACATACGGGCGGTGAACCGGGCACCGTCGGCGGTGTTGGTGACCGTGATCTCCCCGCCGCGGCGCTCGCAGACGAGCTGGGTCAGGGCGAGGCCGATGCCTCGCTCGCCCTCGGCGGCGGCTTTGGTGGTGAAGCCGTGCTGGAAGACCTCCTGGGCCAGTTCGGGGGCGACGCCGGGGCCACAGTCGCACACCACGATCTCCACGCTGGACGCGTCCTGCCGGAGCGCCACCTCGACCCAGGGCTCCCGGGCGCTGGGATCACCCACGGCGACGGCGTCGAGGGCGTTGTCGACCAGGTTGCCGACCACGGTCGCGATATCGGCGGCGTCCTCGGGAGCGAGCCGCCCGAGGGAGGTGTCGTCCGAGATCCTCAGCGCGATCCTGCGCTCGGCGGCGAGGGAGTCCTTCGCCATGAGGAGGGCGGCGATGGGCGGGTCGTGGACACGGGAGCCGATGGTCATGTCGAGGGACTGGCGGCGCCGGGTGAGCGCGCGGACGTAGCGGACCACCTCCTGTTGCTCCCCGATCTGGATCAGTCCGGAAATGGTGTGGAGCTGGTTGGCGAACTCGTGGGCCTGGGCGCGCAGCAGCTCGGATGTGCTGCGGAAGGAGCCGATCTCGCGTTCCAGCCGGGCCAGTTCGGTCCGGTCCCGCAGAGTGGTGACCGAGCCGAGCAGGCGGTGGTTCTTCGTGACGGTCATCCTGTTCATCACCAGCACCCGGCCGTGTCGTATGACGACTTCGTCGTGTTCCTGTTCCGTCCTGGACCGGGCTCCGGTGAGTACGTCGCGCAGCCGGCCGTCGATGCCGAGGTCGTCCAGCGACCGGCCCACGCAGTTCGCGGGCAGGTCGAGCAACTGTCTGCCCACCTCGTTCACCAGGGTGAGACGTTGCTGCGGATCGAGGGCGACCACGCCCTCGGCGATGCCGTACAGCATGGCCTCGCGGTGTTCCGCGAGCCCGGTGATCTCGCGGGGCTCCAGTCCGAGCGTCTGCCGTTTGACGCGGCGGGCCAGCAGCCAGGACCCGGCGAGGCCCAGCCCGCTGGCGATGCCGAGATAGGCGAGCAGGTACGAGGACGCGCCGCTGAGCCGCTGCCACACGGTCGGGGACGCCTCACCGATCATGACGGTGCCCAGGACCTGGCCGAGGTTCCCGTTCGAGGCGCCCAGCACCGGGACCTGGGCCACCAGTTCGTGACTGCCGTCCCAGGTGAGCGAGCCCGACCAGCCGCGCCCACGGGCCACACCCGGTCCCAGCCGCAGCCGGTCGCCGACGACCGTGGGATTGGTCGAACTCACGATGTGTCCGGAGCCGTCCGCGATCGTGACGGAGGTGACACCGGACTGCACCAGGGTGGAGTGCGTCAGCGGGGCAAGGGTCTCTTCCGGGGCCGGCCGGGGGAGTTGGCTGCGCACCAGCGGATTGGCGGCCAGCTGCTCGGCCAGCGCACCGACGCGGCGACCCTCCACCCGGTCGAAGGTGGCCTCCGACTGAGCCAGGGAGACAGCCGCGACCGCCAGCAGGACGACGACCACGATGGCGAGCTGCAGCACCAGCATCTGACCGGCGAGGGTGTGGCGACGGAAGCCGGTGACCATAACGAACTCAATCTCTCCTGCTGACACAACCTGGGCGGCCCACACCAAAGGGCCGCACAATCATGACGTCCGTCCCGCTCGCGGCGAAAGAGAGGTGTCATGCCGGGTCGCCCCCGCGCTCTTCGAGGCGCCCTCCTGGCCTTGGCCCTCTTCCTCGTCGCAGGCTGCGGGCTGCTGCCCGACACCGCACGGCAGGCTGACACCGGACTGCGGATCATGGTTCCGAACACGCCCGGCGGCGGATACGACACCACGGCCCGGACGGCGGCCCGGGTGTTGCAGGAGACCGGAGTGGACCCCGACATACAGGTCTTCAACCTACCGGGGGCCGGCGGTACGGTCGGCGTGCAGCGCATCGTGAACGAGCGGGGCAACGGCCGGCTCGCCCTGCAGATGGGCCTGGGAGTGGTCGGCGCCTCGCACATGGCGCACGCGAAGGCGTCCGTCGCCCAGACCACTCCACTCGCCCGGCTGGCCGAGGAGGCGGGGGCAGTGGTCGTGCGCCGGGACTCGCCCTACCGGTCGATCACCGCCCTCATCGCCGCCTGGAAACGGAACCCGGCGCGGCTGAGGATCGGCGGCGGCTCCTCGCTCGGCGGGCCGGACCACCTGCTGCCCATGGAGTTGGCCAAGGCCGTCGGTATCCGGCCGCAGCGGGTCCACTACGTGGCCTACGAAGGCGGCGGCGGAGACCTGCTGCCCGCCCTCCTGGACGGCGAGGTCGACTTCGCCACCACCGGATTCGGCGAGTTCCTCGACCAGATCGACGCCCGCCAGCTCCGAGTCCTCGCGGTGACCAGCGAGAAACCGGTCGACACACTGCCCGCGGTGCCCACGCTCAAGGCGTCCGGCATCGACCTCGTCTTCGGCAACTGGCGCGGCATCGTCGCCCCACCCGGTATCAGCGCCGCCGACCGGAGGCGCTGGATCACCGAGTTGAGCGCACTGCATGCCTCCCGGCAGTGGAAGGCGGAACTCCGCCGGCACGGCTGGACGGACGCGTTCGCCGTCGGTGACTCCTTCGGGGCGTTCCTGTCCGAACAGGACGCGTCGGTCGCCCGCCTGGTCACGGGCCTCGGTCTGAACTGACCGGACCTCCGACCGCCCATCCCCCCGACTCCGTCAGCCATAGGCCCCGTTGGCCGTGGCCCGCCTCCTCCTGCCCGCCTCCCTGTCCTTCTCCATCTCCATGCCCGTCACCCCCGTCCCCATCCCTGTCCCGCGAAAGGCAACCGCATGACCTCGCACGCCTGGTGGCTGCTGCTCATCCTCACCATCGCGATCGCGGCCCTGATCTACCTCATCAACTCCCGCCTACGTGTTCACCCGTTCATCGCGCTCATCGTCGTCGCCCTGGGTACCGGCCTCGCGGCCGGCGAGCCCGTCGCCAAACTGGTCGAGTCGCTTGAGGACGGGGCCGGCGGGACGCTCGGTGACGTGGGTGTCACCCTGGCCCTGGGCGCCATGCTCGGGCGCCTGCTGTCCGACTCGGGCGCCACCGACGCCCTGGCCCGCGCCCTCGTCGACCGCTCCGGTCCCGGCAGGCTGCCGTGGCTGGTCACGGCCGCGGCGTTCGTGATCGGCATCCCGATGTTCTTCGAGGTCGGCCTGATTGTGTTGCTTCCCCTGATCTTCAGCGTGGCGCGCCGGATGGACGCCGAGGACGGCACCAAGGGTTCCCCGTACATCCTGCTCGGGGTCCCGGCCATCGCGGCGCTGTCAACGCTGCACGGGATGCTGCCGCCCCACCCCGGACCGCTCACCGCCATGACCGGTCTCCATGCCGACCTCGGCCTCACCATGGTCGTCGGCTTCGTCTGCGCCGTCCCCACCGTGATTCTGGCCGGCCCCGTCTACGGTCGGTGGATCGCGCCCCGCCTGCCCGAAGTCCGACCCGACGAGACGCTCGTCACCCAGTTCACCGCCGCCGCGCACACCGGGAAGCGGACGGGACCCGACGGCCCTGGTGCCCAGCTGAGCACGGAGAGCGCGGAGACCGGGTCCCGGTCCGGGATAGCCACCGGCCTTGCCGTCACCACGGTCCTCGTACCTGTCGCCCTCATGCTGCTGCGCACCCTCGCCGAGACAGTGCTCGGCGAGAGCAGCCCAGTGCGCTCCGCGCTGACCTTCGCCGGTGAACCCGTCGTGGCGATGCTCGCCGGACTGCTCTTCGCATTCGGCGTGACCGCCTTCGGAAGCGGCCGCCCCGGTGAGGAGGTCCGCACGTCGCTGACGGACAGTCTGAAGTCCATCGCCGGGATCCTGCTGATCATCGGCGGAGGCGGCGCCTTCAAGCAGGTACTCCAGGACTCCGGCATCGGGGAGGCGATCGCCTCCGCCGCGAAGGGGGCGCATCTCAACGTCATCGTGCTGGGCTGGCTGATCGCGCTCCTGTTGTCGCTGACCACCGGCTCCGCCACCGTCGGTATCGTCTCCGCCACGGGCATCATCGCCCCTCTGGTCGATGGAGGCGGCCTTCAAGCGTCGCTGCTCGTGGTGGCCATCGGGGCGGGCTCCCTCGGCCTGAACTACGTCAACCACGCCGGTTTCTGGCTGGTCAAGGAGTCATTCGGTATGGACCTGTCCCAGGCCACCAAGACCCAGACCGTGGTGCAGACCCTGGTCAGCGTTCTCGGTCTGGGCATGGCCCTGCTGCTGTCCGTCTTCGCGTGACGACCTCGAACGGCACGACGTGGGCCGGCCCCGGCCTGTTCAGGACAGTTCGCGGACGCCGAGTTGCTGCACGAACAGCAGGCTGTCGGCGTTGGCCCAGTACTCGGCGAGCATGCCGTCCTTGACCAGCAGGGTGTCGGTGCCGGTGAAGCGGACGCGGTTGCCCACGGCGTCGTCGGACGCGCCCGGGAAGCCTCCGGCGTAGGTGCCTTCGGCCGACCAGCGGACCACCAGGTAGTCGTCAGTGGCGATCGGACCGACCGCGATCTCGAAGCTGAGGTCGCGCAGGATGGTGTGGATGCCGGCCACCCAGCCGTTCAGGCCCTCGCGGCCGTGCACGGTGTCGTCGCCGGAGCCGGTGATGGGGGCGGCGTGCGCGACGAAGTCAGGGGCGATGATCTCGTCGGTCTGGGACAGGTCGTTGTTCCACAGGGCCTTCCACGGCTCGGCGAGCAGGGCGTTGGCGGAAGCGGACATGGCAGTTCTCCTTCGTGGTGATGGGTTTGCAGGACGTGCGGTGTGCGGTCTTTGCCCTTCGCCACAGGCTGTTGGGGTGCCGCGACCGCTGCTGACACGGCTGCTGCGGGGGAGTCAGCGGTGGCCCGGGCGGCTGGGGTGGGTCAGGCAGGCAGTTCGGTATCGGGGATCCAGTGGCCGTGGATGCCGGCGGGCACCCTGCGGGGGAGTTCGACGGCTGCCACGGTGCTCAGGTCGCCGGCGTCCAGGACGAGCAGCTCCGAGGCGTCGGCCTTGAGGTCACTGACGATGGTGAGCAGGTAGCCGTCGTCCTCCGCGGTCCCCCCTTCGGCGAGGGCGAAGACGGCCTCGCCGGGCATGCGGCCCTCGCCGTGCGGGAGCAGCTTCTCCTGGCCGGTCCGTGTGTCGAACTTGACGGTGTGATAGCCCGACAGGCCCGCGCCGGGGAAGGCGATGGCGTAGCTGTAGCGGTAGGCAGAACCGGTGCGGGCGTCGTTGATCGACGGGAACTCGATAGCCAGGTCGTTGAGGGACTCAGCGGTGGCCTTGCCCGTGGCCGGGTCCATGATCCACCGGTAGAAGGTGGAGCCGGCGTCGGGGCTGGTGCCGTATCCGGGAGCGCCGACCCACCACTTCCACGAGTTCTCCCAGGCGGAACGGTCGAAGCTAGGTGCTTCGAGGACGATCCGGCCCTGCCCGTCGGTGTAGGCGTTGGTGACGTGCAACAGCGCCCCCTGGTCGGCCACCTCGAACCAGGTGGTCTCGCCCCCGGCGCGCGGCATCACGCCGATGCGCAGCGGGACGTCGTCGTGCCAGCGGTAGGGGATGCCGGAGTGCTCGGCGTGGTCGAAGACCACCGGCGAGTTGATGAAGACGACGTGCTCGCGGGTGATGGCGAAGTCGTGCATGAGCGAGGGGCCGGAGCCGTCGACGACCTCCGACTTGACGATGTCGCCGGAGGCGTCGGCCACGTAGTAGGTCAGGTACGGCGGGAAGGGGCTGTAGCTGAAGAAGTGCAGCTCGCCGGTCTCCGGGTCCTCTTTGGGGTGGGCGGTCATCGCGCTGGTGAGCTTGCCGCCGAAGTCGTGGACGCCGATCGTGTCGAGGTCGGCGCTGACCTCCCAGGGCAGGTTGGCCTCCTGAAGCGCCAGGTAGCGGCCCCCGTGGAAGATGATGTTGGTGGCGGCGGCGCTGACCTCGAGCTCGGTTCCGGTGAACGGCACGCCGTCCAGGAAGGGGGTGCGCACCCAGCGGTTGCGGTACCACTCGGCCCGGCCGCCCCTGAGGCGGACGCCGTGGATCATGCCCTCGCCGCGGAACCAGTGGGTGGGGGTGATGCCCGGCTTGGGGTTGTGGCCGTTGCGGAAGTAGCGGCCGTTCAACTCGGGCGGCAGCGTGCCGCGCACCGTCAGCTCGCGGCCGGTGATCTCGTCGGTGACGGGGGTGAAGTGGCCGTTGATGTACGGCTTGTCCAGGGTCATGGTTCAGGCCTTTCGCGTCGAGAGAGCCGAGATGAGCAGGGTCAGGGCGGCGCAGGCCAGGAAGGCCGCGCCGTAGGAGGGGAGCAGGGTCATGAAGGACAGGCCGGTGGCTCCGCCGATCTGCCGGGTGGCGTTGACCAGCCCACCGGCCAGGCCGCTGTCGGCGGCCGGGACGCCCGCGGAGGACATCGCGGTGAGCCGGACGAACGCCACGCCAAGGCCGATGCCGATGAGGAGCGTCGGACCGAGCAGATCGACAGGGAAGGTGCCGTCGGCCGGGGTTCGGGACAGCCAGGCCAGTCCGGCCGCGAGGACCAGCAGGCCCACGGGGAGCACGTAGCGGCCGGAGACTTTGCCGGTGATCCAGGACGAGAGGGTGATCACGAGGGCGAGGGGAAGCTGGGTCAGCCCGACCTCCAAGGGCGAGTAGCCAAGGGCGCGTTGCTGGTAGAGGGGCAGGAAGTAGAACAGGCCGAGCCAGACCGCGCCCAGCAGGGCCATCAGTACGTTGGGCACCGCCACGATCTTCATGCGCGTCGGCAGCAGCGGGTCGGCGGAGCGGCGCTGGAGCACCACGAACAGGCCGAGCAGCGCCAGACCGATCACGGCGAGCGGCCAGGGGCCGGACAGGCCGTAGGTGAGTGCGACCAGTCCCGCCGTCACCGTCACCGCGCCCGGCGCGTCCAGGCTTCCGCCGCGTGGCCGGTCGGCCCCGACCAGCAGCCAGGTGGCCACCAGGGCGGCCACGGCGAGGGGCACCATCACGACGAACACCGCACGCCAGCCGTACAGGCCGGTGAGCAGCCCGCTCAGCAGCACGCCTGCCGCGCCGCCGGCACCGGAGACCGCGCCCCACACTCCGAGCGCGGTGCCACGCCGCTCCCCGTCGGGATAGATCGTCAGGACGAGGGCCAGCGCCGTGGGCGCCAGCAGCGCGGCGCCGATTCCCTGCACTGCCCTGCAGACGATCAGCACGATCGCTGTCGGCGCCAGTGCCGCGCCCAGGGAGGAGAACGCGAACAGGCCGATGCCGAGCAGAAACACGCGGCGAAGCCCGTATACGTCGCCGGCGCGCCCGCCCGGCAGCAACAGCGCACCGAAGACCAGTACGTAGGCGTTGATCGTCCACGCCTGGCCCGTGTCCGACAGACCGAGCCCGGCCCGGATCTGAGGGAGGGCGACGTTCACGATCGAAGTGCTCAGCACGACCAGGAACTGGGAGGTGGCCAGAACCGCCAGCGATGTCCAGCCGGTGGTGATCGGTTGCCTTGCGGTGCGGGTCATGGCTCGACACTCGCAGCGAGCGCCCGCCGCTCGCGTCGGTGGTCATCGCCTAGATGACTCCCTGCGGGACGGCTTCTGGGCTACTGGAATCTGTTCTGGATCTCCCTGCGGCGCACAACACAACCGCATAGGTTTCGGACATGCCCGAGACACACACGGATGAGCTGATCGGTCGTCATGACGAGATACGGCAGCTCGACACCCTGCTCGAAGCGGCGCGGGACAGCCGGGGCGGCGCGCTGGTCCTGCGCGGTGAGCCGGGCATCGGCAAGAGCGCGCTGCTGCGGCACGTGGACGAGTCCGCCACCGGATTCCTCGTCATGCGGGCGTCCGGCGCGGAGTTCGAGACGGAGTTGCCTTTCGCCGCGCTGCACCAGTTGCTCGCGCCCGTAACGGACCGGCTGATGGCACTGCCCGCGCCGCACCGCAAGGCGCTGGAGATCGCCTTCGGCCTCGACACCGGCACACCCGATCCGTTCCTGGTCGGCGTCGCGTCGCTGGGCCTCCTGGCGGAGACCGTGCGGGAACGCCCGCTCCTGTGCGTCGTCGACGACGCGCATTGGCTGGACCAGGCGTCGGCCAAGGCGTTGGCCTTCCTGGCCCGCCGCATCTCGGCCGAGTCGATCGCCCTCGTGTTCGCGGTGCGCGAGCCGAGCCGCCTGCCCGAGCTTGACGAACTGCCCGGCCATTCGCTCAAGGGCCTTGGCGAAGCGGATGCCCGCGCGCTGCTGGCCGCCGCGATACGCGCTCCCTTGGACGAGCGGGTGCGCGACCGCATCCTGGCCGAGGCGCGCGGCAACCCCCTCGCCCTGGTGGAGCTTCCGAGGACCGCCGGACTCGGCGGGATGGCGGGCGGATTCGCCCAGCCCGACTCGGTGCCCCGCGTGATCGAGCGGAGCTTCCGGTCCCGGCTGGAGCTCCTGCCGCCGACGGCCCGGCTGCTGGTGACCGTCGCCGCCGCCGACCCGATCGGCGACCCCGGTCTGCTGTGGCGCGCGGCCGAACTCCTGGGCATCGACGCGGCTGCCGCCGCGGAGACCGCGCCGCTCGTCGAGTTCGGTACCCGGATCCGGTTCAGCCATCCCCTCGCCCGCTCGGCCGCGTACCGCGCCGCGGCGCCGGAGGAGCGGCGAAGGGCGCACGAGGCGCTGGCCGCCGTGTCCGACCCGGTCGCCGACCCCGACCGGCGTGCCTGGCATCGCGCCCAGGCCAGTACCGGACCGGACGAGCAGGTCGCAGCCGAGCTCGAAGCCTCCGCCACCCGCGCCCGCGAACGTGGCGGTGTCGCGGCGGTGGCGGCCTTCCTCGAACGCTCGGCCGCGCTCACGATCGCCCCGTTCCAACGCGCCGAGCGGGTCCTCGCCGCAGTCGAGGCCAAGCTCTCGGTGGGCGACTTCGACACGGCGGCCGAATTGCTCACCACCGTCCGGACCGACGATCCGGGCCAGGCCGCCAGGACCGAACTGCTTTGCGGCAGGCTGTCGTTCGTCCGCCGCCGGGGAGATGAAGGCCCCACGGAACACCTCCTGCGTGCCGCCGGACGGCTGGCGGCCACCGACCCCACCTGGTCACGGGAGTGCTATCTGGACGCCATCGAGATGGGCGTCCTGCTGGGCGGCCTCGACCAGGTGGTTGACGCCGTGAGGGAGGCCCCGCCATCGGATGAGCCGGTGTCCGGCGCGGCGGCGGTCCTGACCGGACTCGCCAGCCTTGTCGGTGACGGGCATCGGGCGGCGGGGAAGATCCTCAGGCCGCTCGTCGGCGACGCCGACCACGAGGTGTGGGCCAGGCGGCCGTCACTGGGCTTCATGGTGGCCACCGAGCTGTGGCACCGCGACGCCCTGTACGGCATCGCCACCCGCGCCGTCGCGGCCGGCCGAGAGTCGGGCTCCTTCCACGCGCTGCCCATCGGACTGGCCATGCAGGCCGCGGCGACCGTGCACACCGGTGACTTCGGTGCCGCGATGGAGCTGATCTCCGAGGAGGAGGCGATCGCCGACGCCACCGGTGCGGCACCACTGGTCTACCCGCGCCTCCACCTGGCCGCGTTGCGGGGGCGGCGCAAGGAAGCCGCCGAACTCTTCGCGTCGGTGGATCACCGGATGAGCCTCAGCGTGCAGTGGGCGACGGCCGTGCTCAGCAACGGCCTCGCCGACTACCCGGCCGCACTGAGGGCGGCGAAGCAAGCGGTCGAGTACGGCGCCGTCGGCACGTCGAGCCTTGCCCTGCCCGAGCTGGTCGAGGCGGCGGTGCGATGTGGCGAGACCGAGGTCGCCGCCGCGGCCCTCGCGTCCCTCCAGGAGCGCACGCAGGCGGGCCGGCAGGCGTGGGGCCTTGGCGTCGCGGCCTATGCACGGGCCCTGGTGACCGAGGACGAGTCCGCCTACCAGGAGGCGATCGGTCTGCTCGACGACGGCGCACTGGTCGTATACCGCGCCCGGGCACAGCTGCTGTACGGGGAATGGCTGCGCCGCCAGGGCCGACGGCGTGACGCCCGGTCCGCGCTGCGCCCGGCGCACGAAGCGCTGTCCGACCTCGGTCTGGAGGCGTTCGCCGAGCGCGCCGCCGGCGAGTTGCGCGCCACGGGCGAGCAGGCCCGCAGCCGCACATCGAAGGCATCGGACCAGCTGACGATGCAGGAGGTGCACATCGCACGCCTGGTCGCCGACGGCGCCACATCCAAGGAGGTGGCGGCGAAGCTGTTCCTCAGCCCGCGGACGGTCGACGCACACCTGCGCAACATCTTCCGCAAACTCGGGCTCACCTCACGCAGGCAACTGCGAGACCTGCCCGACATTCGTTAGCCGCATGGTGGTGGCCGCGGCCTCGGGCCCGTTCAACGACTCCACGGGGCCGGGCCAGCTCAACCCGTACTTGGCCCGGTAGGCACCGGAGACACGCTGGACGAGCTCGGGGTCGTCCACCGGCTGGAAGGTGACGGGCAGCCGGTCCCCGGCCACCTCCACCTCCGTGTCCGCGTGCCGCAGGACCCGGCGGTACCAGGCACTGCGCCGCCCGAAAGCCGAGCGGACATACGCCTCCCCGTCGAGCACCACCACCCAGACCGTCCTGGCCGACCACCGGCCATCCGCATGCCGTACCCACAAAACGATCTCGGCGCGATCCACATAAGCGTTCATGGAGCAACTTTCACCGTGTCGGTACTACGCACGCGTCGGCGGTCTTCACCTAGATAGGCCCGTCGGTGCGTCGGTCCTCCGGGTGCCCGGCTGGGTCATGGTTTCCCGGCACCCGGTGCTGGTGCCGGGAACGCCACAACCCGCCCGCGGGGTCGCCGCGACTCGGGTCCGCCCCAGGTCTGGCCGACGATGAACAGGCGGGGGTCGTCCCCGTGGCTGAGCGCACAGGCGAAGGCGCCGCGATCCAGGTCGACCGTGGCGAGCACCTCACCGCCCTCGCGCACACGAACGCAGTGCCGGTTGCCGACGTCGGCGTACCAGACGGCGCCTTCGGCATCCCTGCAGATTCCGTCCGGGTGATCTTCGGGTGTCCCCGCCCACACGCGCCGGTTGCCGAGGAAGCCGTGGCTGCCGATGTCGTAGGCGGTGAGCCGACTCGAGCACATCCCCGGCAATCGGGAGATCATCGACGACAGTCAGTAACTTCTGCAGGTCTTCGTACCGTGTGTAGGGCCGGTCGTATTCGGCCGCGCCGGCCCGGTAGTAGGCCATCTGCTCTGCAAGGAGAGTGTCGTCATTCATGTCGGTTCCTCTCGTCAGGGTTCGGTCGGTGCTGAGCGAGCTCAACTCGGTCGCCACAGACACTGTCGGCAATCACCTTCGGGCAAGGTCAAGAGCCACCAGGTCCTGGGACCGTCCTCGCCAACCGGCCTCGTATGGTCAGTGAGGGCGGGTGACGGTGACGACGGGCAGGCGGCGTCGTACGGCAAGTTCGACGAGGAGCCGACCCGGCCGGAGCTGGAGCGGTTCTTCTTCCTCGACGACGAGGACCGCGAGGTGATCACTCGGGGATTCTGAGAGATGCTCGTGTCCGCTCCCCACCCTCCCGGGCGGGGACGTGGCTGAGCGTGTCAACGAGTCGGCAGGCCGTGCTCTTGCTCGGAGTGGGTTGCGGGCGTGGGCGTCGGCGGTTCTTGCAGAGCCTTGAACGAGGCCAGGCCGGCCTCGATGAGCTTGGCCGCGCGACGGACGTCGGTGGTCACCGCCTTGTGCACCTGCTCAGGTGTGCGAACGCTCTCCAGGTGCTTTCCCAGGCTCCGGAACTGGATGGGCCACAGTCCGAGCAGAGCCGTTGCCGCGATCTGCGGCTCTGGATCATCCGGACTCATCCCGGTGCGCTGGGCCAGCGCCTCGGCTGCGACGCCGATGAGCTGGTCGGTCATGTCGCGGTGATAGGCCCGCAGTGAGGGCGTGGATCGGGTCAGCTCGCGGAAGCGCCTGATCAAGGCAGCGGCCTGGGCCGGGTCGTCCTGCGCGGCGATCCAGGACGTCATGCCGTGCAACTCGTCCGACAGGACCCGCAGCACCGCGTCGACCGGGTAGCGGCCAGAAGCGGCCAGACCGGTGCGCAGGGCGGTCACCGTGGTCTCGCCGAGGTCCAGGATGAGCGATTCCTTGGTGGGGAAGTAGTTGAAAACCGTCTTCTCCGAGACTCCGCACGCCTGAGCGATCTCTGCTACGCGAACGCCGTCGAAGCCGTGCTCCAGGAACATCTCGGTCGCGGTGTCCGTCAGGCGTTGCCGCATCAGACGCTTCTTCCGCTCCCGCAATCCCTCGGCCGCCGACTCCCCGGCCTGTCTGCGCCATCCCGTCCAGTCCACCGTGCTCACGCGTGACAGCGTAGTCCAGCAAGGAGATTATTACTGCTACTGTATATTTTCAGTTACTGTAACTTTCTTCTCCGGCGAGACGCCCGCACTGCCTTGGGAGCCCCCATGAGCGCCATCCACATCGTCCACGACTACCCGCATTCCTCCACGAAGGTCTGGCGCGCCGTCACCGACCCGGCGCTCATCCCCCTGTGGACGGTGACCGGCGCCGGGGCACGACCGGAAGGATTTGCCACCACCGTCGGCACCGAGTTCCAGTTCATCGCGAAGCCGAAGCCGGGATGGAGCGGCATCGTCGACTGCGTCGTGCTCGAGGTGGACGAGCCGCGACTGCTGCGCTACTCGTGGACCGACCATGGCGGTGGCGAGACCACCGAGGTCACCTACCGGATCGAGCCTCATGCCGCAGGAACGCGCTTCACCTACGACCACACCGGCTTCGCAGGAACCGCAGGGTTTTTCATGGCCCAGATCCTGGGCCACGTCCGGCGCAGGATGCTGCGCGTCGGCTTGCCCGCGGTACTCGACAAGCTCGATGAGGCCGGCAGGCTCCACCCTGGCAGCAGTCCCGAGCGCAAGATCTGACGACTGCGGCAGTGCGCTGGGGGAGTTCCGGAACGCCTTGGGCGCGGGCGTAGGGCTGGAAGCGGGGGAGGAGCCCGCCCCTTGTGGCACGTGTTCGCCCCGCTGGTGAACCAGCCCGACGCCGACAGGGGTTGCGGCTGTCAAATTCGGCTTGATGTGGTCGAGTTGGGCCGGGTCGACTCTGGGTGACCGCCCACAGCTGCCTAAGATCACCTTGTTTGTCTGCCAGCGATTGGAGGCCGAACGCTCATGACTGGTCAGCGTGTTGTGGTCGTGACCGGGGGAGGAACAGGCATCGGCGCGGCAACTGCGCAGTTGCTGCGCGAGACGGGGCACGAAGTGGTGATCTCCGGTCGTCGGCCGGAGCCGCTGGACCGTATTGCCGCGGATACCGGAGCCTTGGCTTTCCCTGCTGACGTCGCCGATCCAGACGCTGTTCATCAGCTGGTTGAGACAACTGTCGCGCGGTTCGGGCGACTCGACGGATTGGTCGTCAACGCGGGAGTGGGACGCAGCGGCGGCGTTGGTGAGCTGTCCGATGAGGACTGGGAGTTGGTCATGCGTACCAACCTCACCGGTCCCTTCCTGCTGATGCGGGCGGCATTACCGCATCTGTTGCGGGTTCGGGGGGCTGTCGTGGCGGTCGCTTCGGTCTCCGCCCTGCGTAACGGGGTAGGCAATGCCGCCTACGCGACGTCCAAGGCGGCGCTGCTTCAGCTTTGTCGGTCGTTGGCTGTGGACTATGGGCCGCGTGGCCTGAGGGCCAACACGGTGTGCCCCAGCTGGGTGCGCACGGAGATGGCGGACCGCCGTATGGCGCGCTTCGCTGAAGACGCCGGGCTGGCTTCCGGTGGTGTCGAGGCGGCATACGAAGAGGCCACCCGCCTACTGCCGGCACGTCGCCCGGGCGACCCGCGCGAGGTCGCCGAGGCCATAGCCTGGCTGCTGTCGCCGGCGGCGTCCTTCGTCAATGGTGCTGCGCTGACAGTGGACGGCGGGGTGACCGCGCTGGACCCCGGGACTGTTCCCTTCGAATTCCGTGTCACCCCGCGAGAAGAAGCGAGTTGATCTCGGCTCGTCATGTGCGTTCGTCTTGTGCGAGACCGCTGAGGTCGACGACGTGGGCTCGAGGTCCATGGCGGTACGACGACACATGTCTTCCTCGGCACCGCAGCTGCGGCGGCCCTCATGATCGGGGACCGGATGGTCCTCGATCATGAGCGGCCACCGAGATCGACTCGACGACGGGCCCCCTCAGACCCGGACGCACCGGGCAGCCTGTTTCTCGGGCGCCTCCAACCCGTCGAGGCGCACCCCTTCGACGACTGACCACCGCCGCCGGCGGCGACGCCTCCACCTACTGCGGCGTGCCCGCGCATACGAGGTCGCAGCGTGCGCGGTTCCCTCACCCGGGGCGCCGGACGGCGCTGCAGGACGTCTCGCCGAGCGCACCACAGAAGTCGAGGCGGAACCACGACTCGTGAACGAAGCCCCGGTTTCCGTCAGTGGGCCAAGGACTTGCACGTTCACGCGCGTGCCCCCAGCGCCGCGCAGACCCAGGCGACGCCACCTGCTTCATCCCTTGACCGCGGAGTTGGCGACCCCTTGCACGAACCAGCGCTGGAAGAAGGCGAAGACGACCAGCACGGGCAGGACGAGGAGAACGCCGAAGGCGAGGATCTGGCCCCAGTCCGGGGGCTGCTGGCCCTGGAAGACGCTGATCTCCAGGGGCAGGGGACGCACAGAGGGGTCGGAGACCATGAGGACCGGCCAGAGGAAGGAACCCCACTGGGTGAGGAACGTCAGGATGGCGACCGAGGCGAACGCCGGCTTGGACATAGGGACGACGATCGCGAAGAAGGTACGCCACGGGCCCGCACCGTCCAGGCGCGCCGCTTCCTCGATGCTGGGTGGAATCGTGCGGAAGAACGTGTGGAACTGGTAGACCGAGAAGGCGTTGGCGACGAACGGGACGGCCTGGATCCACACCGTGTTGCGCTGGTCGTTGAACATGTAGAACAGCGGCACGGCGACCGACTCGAACGGGACCAGCATCAGCAGCAGCACCAGCGTGAAGACGGCTTCCCTCCCACGCCACTTCAGCCGCGACAGCCCGTACGCCGCCATCGAGTTGACGAGAAGCCCGCCGGTGACCACTACGAACGCGACCAGCAGCGAGACGCCCATGAAGCGCCAGAAGTAGCCGGTGCTGTCGGTGTTCAGACTGTCCAGGACAGCGGTGTAGTTGTCGAGGGACAGGTCCGTCGGAAGGAAGCCGGACAGTCCGTTCAGGACCTCGTCGGAGGGCTTGAGGCTGCCCAGGAACAGGTAGATGACGGGCAGGACGAACACGAACGCCAGGAGTGCGAGGACGGCGTAGTCGACGGAAGTCCGCAGGCGCGTGCGGGTCGTGGCCATGGGTCAGTCCTCGTTGTCGGGCCGGACGACGCGGCGCTGGATGAGGGTCAGGACGACGACGATCAGGAAGAAGACGACGGTGATCGCGGCGGCCTGGCCGATGTTGTTCTGGTCGAAGGCGGTGGTGACGGCCTGGTACATCACCGTGCGGGTGGCGTCCTCGTCGAGCCCGCCGCCGCGGATGAGGATGTAGACCTGGTCGAAGACGCGGAAGGACAGCACGGAGGTCAGCAGGGCGACGAAGACGAGGGTGCCTCGAATGCCGGGAAGCGTGACGTGCCGGAACTGCTGCCAGCCGCTCGCACGGTCGAGCCGGGCCGCCTCGTAGAGCTCGTCCGGGATCTGCTGGAGGCCTGCCAACAGGATGACCATCTGGAAGCCGACGCCCTGCCACACCGAGAGCACGATGACCGATGCCATGGCGGTGGCCGCCTCGCCGAGCCAGTCGAAGGCGCCCCAGTGGCCGAAACTCAGCGCGTTCAGCACCGAGTTGAGCATGCCCTGATCGCTACGGGCGAGGATCAGCCGCCAGATCACGGCGACCAGCGCCATGGGGAAGACGACCGGCATGAAGAACAGCGACCGGAACAGGCCAATGGCCTTCAGCTTGCGGTTCAGCAGGATCGCCAGCGCCAGCGCGAGACCGGTCTGCAGCGGTACGACAACCACGGCGAAGGTCAGGTTGTTCAGCAGGGCCCGCAGGAACGGTCCCGACAGGTCCGGGTCGGTGAACAGGCGCCGGTACTGCTCCAGGCCGAAGAAGCTCGGCGCGAGCGGGGAGCCGAGGCGCACGTTGTAGAAGGACAGGACGAGGGCGTAGCCGAACGGGATGCCGACGAAGGCGATGAGTCCGGTGACGGCGGGCGCGGACATGAGCAGACCGTGCAGCCAGTCGCGGTGCCTGCGGACGCGCCGCGTGGCCGGGTCGGTGGAGTACATGGGCGTCCGCTTCCGGCCGGAGGTCGCGGCCTGCACGGGTTCCAGGGTTTTCACGGGGGTCCTGTTCCCGGCGGGGAGTGGGGTGCGGCGGCCGGCATGGCCCCGCACCCGCTCCCCGGCCGATGCGTCCTACGGGATCTTGTAGCCGGCGTTGTCGGAGAAGTCCTGGTCGACTGCGTGAGCGGCCTTGGACAGGGCGTCCTTCGGGTCGGTGCCGCCGTAGACGGAGTTGAGGGCCTCGCCGAACTTGGCGGTGACGGTGGGGTATCCGGCGGTCACCGGGCGGGTGACGGCGACGCAGGACTTGGTGATGTCGGTGTCCCCGCAGGGCTTGGCGAGTTGCTCGGCGAACAGTTGCAGCGGCCCGCCCTGCTTGTAGAGGGCGCTCTTGGTGAGGGCGGACTCGGTGGCGGGCGGAGCGCCGTTGGCCGTCGTCATGGCGGTGACGTTCGTGTCGCTGAGGAGGCTGTCGAGGAAGGCGCCGGCGGCCTTGCCGTTCTTGGTGTCGGCGCCGATGCCCCACGTCCAGGAGCCCTGTCCGGTCTTGGGGCCGTTGCCGAAGTCGGGCAGCGGAAGGACGACCAGGTCCTTGCCGAGGGCCTTGCTGTAAGCCGGATACATCCAGTGACCGACCCAGCTGAGAGGGACGCGGCCCTTGGCGAAGGCGTTGCCGTCGGTGTTGGCGTCGACGTACGGCTTCCAGGACTGGAAGGTCTTCAGTGCCGAGACTACGGCGGGGCTGTCCAGGGCGCCTTCGGCCTTGCCGTCCTTGAGCAGGGAGCCGCCCGCCGACCACACGACGGGCGCGAAGCCGTAGGTACCCCACTCGGTGGCCAGGCCGTTGCCCTCCTGGATGTCGAGGACCTTGCCGTCGGAGTCCTTGGCCTTCAGGGCCTTGAGCGCCGCGGTGAACTGCGCGGCCGTCCAGTCGTCGGCGAGGCCCTTGGGGTACTTCACTCCGGCGTCGTCCAGCAGCTTCTTGTTGCCGTAGATGCCGAGTCCGGAGTCGTACATACCCAGGCCGTAGTGCTTGCCGCCGACCTCGCCCTGGGCTTTGTTCGCGTCGGTGGCGTTGGCGAGGGTCTTCGCAGAGACATAGGAGTCCAGCGGGGCCAGCTTCCTGTTGTAGACGAAGTTGGCCATGGTCGGGCCGTCGAACTCCAGCACGTCCGGCAGCTGGGAGGCGTCCGTGGCCGTGATGGTCTTGGTGTAGTCGTTCTCGGGTATCAGCTTGAGCTGGACCTTGACCTTGTCCTGCGAGGAGTTGAAGGACTTCACCGCGTTCTGCAACGCGGTGGCCTCGCTCTTCTGGCCTTGGTGGGACCAGACGCTGATGGTGCCCTTGCCGCTGCCGGCCTCGGCGGAGGTGCCGGTCCCGCCGCCTCCGCCGCATGCGGCGAGAGCCGCCAGGGGGAGTGCGAGGGCCAGGCCCGTACGTGCCGCGTGACGGTACCTTCTGTTTCCGAGGATCATGGTCTGGGTGCCTCCGTGCGTCGGTGCTGAGCTGAGGGTCGGGACAAGGCGGGGTGGGGATTTCGGGCGCGGGGGAGTGGGCCTCGTACCCGTGACGGGGCGTGAGGGCCGGCGAGAGGGAGCGCTTCGTGAAACCGCGTACGTCTACTGCGGTCCGCGAGGACGGGGCGGAGCTGTGGTCTCGCGCAGGACGAGACGGATGGGCATTCCGACCCGAGTGAGCGGCGCACCCTGTGGCTCGTCGAGTTGCCGCAGCAGCAGCCGTGCGGCCTCGGCGCCCTGCCCGGCGACCGGTTGGGCGACGGTGGTCAGCCCGATCACCTCGGCCAGCTCGTGGTCGTCGAATCCGACCACCGAAACATCGTCCGGGACTTTCAGGCGGTGGCGTCGCAGGGCGCGCAGCGCACCCATGGCCATCTCGTCGGACTGGGCGAACACGGCCGTCGGCGGCCGGGCGGCGGCCAGCAGCTCGGTCATGGCACGTTCGCCGCCCTCGACGGTGTAGCCACCGTCCGCCTCCAGCTCCGGATCGTGCGCGATGCCCGTCTCGGCCAGCACGTCCAGGTAGGCCTGCCGGCGCTCGATCGGAGTGGTCCAGTGCAGCGGTTCACTGGCGCCGGAGATCATGCCGATACGGCGGTGGCCGAGGTTCACCAGATGCCGTACGGCGCTGGTGGCTCCGGCGTGGTCATCGATCCCCACGACCGTGAAGCCCTCCCTGAGGCCGCCCACGGTGGTGGCCAGCGGTACCCCGAGCGAACGCAGTGCGAGGGCCTCCTCCGCGTCGGGGACCAGCAGGGACAGCACCGCGTCCACCCGCTTGCGTACAGGCAGCTTGGTGAAGAAACGCTTGCGTGCCTCTGGCGACCCGAGGTTGTACAGGAGCACGTCGTAACCCGCGGAGCTGAAGACCTTCTCGGCGGCGTCCAGAACGGTGCCGAAGAACCAGCGGCCGATGTAGGGGGCGACGACCCCGATGGTGTACGTGCGTCCGCTGGCCAGGCTGGAGGCGGAACGCGAAGCGGTGTACCCCAGGTCGGCGGCGACGGCCGCGATCTGCGCTCGTACCTCCTCCGAGACCCCCGCCTGCCCGCGCAACGCGCGGGACACGGTGGATGCGGAGACTCCGGCGGTGCGGGCGACATCGGTGATGCTGACGGTCACGGCGCACTTCCTCCCGTCGTTTCACGTCGGTGTGATCTGTGAGTGACGTGACCGTAAACCCGTACGCATCGTTGCGCAAGCGTTTGCGTTCAGATTTACTGGGCCCGATCGTCAACCCAGATCTTCATGGCCACCGACCAGCGCACACGTTTGAGCGCTGCGAGCCGACAGGAACCGTGCATGCGATACGCCCCACCCGGCCTCTGCCTGAACGACTTCGCCCTGCTGCGCGATGACGACGGCGTCTACACCGTGCTGCACCTACAGGGGCCGTGGACGGACGAGTTCGATCACCTGCGGATGGAGACCTCGTACGGCAGGGCCACCTCCACCGACCTGGTCGACTGGCATCCGCAGGGCACCGCCTTCGGCAACGGCCTGCCCGGCCGCTTCGACCAGCAGGCCGTGTGGACCATGCACCCCTTCCGGTACGGCAGCGGCATGGCCATGTTCTACACGGGCGTTTCCGGCCTCACCCCGGACGGCTGGCCGCTGCAATCGGTCGGACTGGCCTATTCGGACCGCACCGACGGCACCGGCTGGCGACGCCACGGCACCGGACCCGTTGCCGAGGCCGATCCGCGCTGGTACCGCACCGGTGACCACATGGGCTGGCGCGACCCCTTCGTCGTACCCGACGACGAGTCCGACGGCTGGATCATGGCCGTCTGCGCCAGCGACGCCTCTCTGCCCGTCGAGGTCGGCGGCTGCGTCGCCTGGGCGACCTCCGACGATCTGGAGCACTGGACCGTCCAGCCGCCGCTCGTCTCACCGGGCGATGTCGACGAGTTGGAGTGCCCCGTCCTGGAGCGCCTCGACGACGGCAGCTGGCTGCTGCTGGGTTCTGTCGGCGCCACCCGCGGCTTCGAAGCCTGGACCGCCCCGCGTCTGCGTGGTCCCTGGACGCGTCGAGGCCCCCTCGGCCCGACCGGCGCCTACGCCCCGCGCATCATCGTGGCACCCGACGGAACCCGGGTCGTCCTGCACACCACGCCCCGCCGCGTCGGCCTCACCGACGCGGGCTCGCTGTGCCGCGGCATGCTCGCCCAGCCCAAGCTCCTCGTCACCCCCGGGGACGCGGCACCACATCTCGCCTGGTGGCCGGCCCTGGACGCCTGGCTCGACGAGGAGACCGACAGCCCCGTGCTGCATGCCGTCGGAGACATCGAGGTCACCGGACGCGTCGAGGTGGTCCTGCGCACCGACACCCCCGGCGGCGGTCTCCCCGCCCTCACCGTCGGCTGCGACGGCAAGGAGCTCTGGGCGGCCGGCCCCGGCGGGCACCGGATACGCGAGACGATGCTGACCGAGACCGTCTCCGCCCTGCGCATCCTCACGGTCGGCGAATACGTCGAGGTCTACGCCGACGGGGTCTTCGTCCTGACGGTCCCCTCCTACAGCGGCCAACCCGCCCGATGGTCGGTGACCACTGACGGACGAAGCCGCATCGTCCCCGCCCGCCCCGTCCGCCTGCCCGACCCTCACCGGGACGACGCCTCCGCCGTGTGGCCCGGTCCGTCCGCTCGCTGACCACGCGAGGGAACGAGTCGTACTTCGACGGCGGGGCGCCTCGGACGGCCCCTCCGAAGCACCGCACTCGTGCGGCGCTCCGCGTTACTGGCGTCGGCCCGTCCTGCCGCGCGGTGCCCGGAGCGAGGTGCGCGGAGTAGGAGCGTGGGCAGGCGGGAGTCGCTGATCCCGGAGGATCCTCCGCACGACTTCGCCCAGGGACTGCGTGACCTGCGGGCGGCGGCCGCGTCACCGCCGTACCGGGTCTGGCGTGGCGGGCACGGTACTCGACCTCGGCGCCGGCTGAGGGCGATCAGCCTCCGAAAAACATGTGGCAGCCTTCCAGCTCGCGGCGTCCTGCTGTCTCGGAATTTCAATAATCTGACCGAATTGTCTAATTTGGTAGTTAATTTCCACCCCCCAGGGTCCTGAACACGCAGGAACGTGATGTCACGAATTCTGGCAGTGGGTATGCGGGCCTGGGCACTCTGGATGTGGGCAAAGGGCGGCCGCTCTTGTTGACCAACGCGACGACGATCCGTGCAACAAGGGAGACTTGATGAACCGCAAAACGAGGCAATGCCGGGCCGGCACACTCCACCGAGTCGACAAGAGCCCGTCTCGCCTGCATCCGCTGGCAGATCACATCCCCGCCGTGTTGATCACGGTCATCGTCATCGTGGTCTCGGCTCGGCCGGGAGTCGACCAGCAGACAGCGACGCTCATCGGTACGGCGATCGCCGCTCTGGCGGCAGCGGCAGGGCGCCGACGACTTGCCCGAGATGAGTGACCTAAGGGCCGTCCCGCTCGGTGTCGGGTCGGCGTAGGGTCTGCGGGACGGCGTGACCGGTGGCGCCGTCCCGGCGACCTGAGAGGGCATCGTTGAACCCGAACCCCACCTGCTGTTTCTGCCATCAGGTCATCGTTCTCGATCGAGACGGGGCGGCGACCGAGCTCAGGCTCGGCGCGGTGGATCCGGCGCGAAGCGGAAGCGTGCGGCAGAAGGCATACGCCCACTCAAGGTGTCTGCGCGAGCGCGTCCACCCGAGCATCGACCTCTGGTGGGAGTTCTGAGACCGGGCCGACTTCCAAAGCTGCCGATGGCAGGTGCGATGGCCGTGGCGGACAGGCGCTGAGGTCTACCAGGAGGGACGTTCCGCAAACTCCGTTGCAGCACGACTCGCTCCCATCGGTGCTGCAAACTGCCGAACGACTGGACGCCGAGGGAGCGTGACACCGGGGGACAGGACGACGGACCGAGTCCCACTCAGCCCGTCGACACCGGTTGGAAAGGGCGCCGAGTGCCGGCACCCAGCCGCGTTCACCGATTAGCGGCCAGCACTGCCGCGAGGCCCTCTTGCAGATCTTTGACGAAATACTCGGGGACCTCCAGCGACGGGAAATGTCCCCCGGTTTCGGGCGACCTCCATCGGACGATCTGTCGGTACCGCTCCTGTGCCCAGGGGCGTGGACACTTCTCGATGTCGCGGGGATACATAGTGACTGCTGACGGGACGTCGACCCGAAGTTCGGGGTCGAGCGCGTTGTGGCTTTCGTAGTAGATGCGGGCCGCCGATGCGCCGGTCCGCGTCAGCCAATACAGGGTGACGTCGTCAAGAACGCGGTCCCTGGAAATCGTCTCGAACGGGCTGTCTTCGGTGTCCGACCACTCGCCGAACTTGTCGAGGATCCAGGCAAGAAGCCCGACCGGTGAGTCGACGAGCGAGTAGCCGATGGTCTGCGGTCGGGTCGCCTGCTGCTTCGCGTACGCCGCGCGGTGCCGCCAGAAATCGCGGGTTTCCTCGGTCCATTGACGCTCGGCCGCCGTCAGTCCGTCCGTTGTCAACCCGGGCGGTGCCTCCGCGAACGTTGTGTGGATGCCGAGGACGCGCGCCGGGAACCTGCCGCCGAGAACCGTGGTGATATGGCCTCCCCAGTCGCCGCCGTGGGCTACGAACTTGCTGTAGCCGAGCCTTCCCATCAGTTCCACCCATGCGGCCGCGATCTTTTCGGTTCCCCACCCGGTGGTGGCCGGCTTGTCGCTGTAACCAAAGCCTGGTAGCGAGGGGACCACGACGTGGAACGCCGGAGCGTCTGCGTCTTCCGGATCCGCCAGCTCGTCCACTACATCGATGAACTCGGCAATGGTGCCTGGCCAGCCGTGGGTCAAGATCAGAGGAGTGGCATCTGCGCGCGCGGATCGGCGGTGCAGGAAGTGGACTCCCAGATCATCAATGGTCGTACGGAACTGGCCGATCCGATTGAGGCGGTCTTCGAACGACCGCCAGTTGTACCCGGTGCGCCAGTAGTTCACGACATCGATGAGGTCGGCGAGCGGAACGCCCTGTTCCCATCGGTCGGGGGCGGGCGCGGCGCGATTGACCGTCTCAGTCTCCGGTAGCCGCGCCGCGGCTAGTCGCGCGCGCAGATCGTCGAGGTCAGCGTCAGTTGCGTGGGCTTCAAATGCTTGCACGTCGCTGGTCGGACGGGGCATGAGGCCTCCTGGCCGTCGCGGAACCGGCTACGAACTATCACGAACCGGCTAAGACGGTTCTAACATGCCATCATGGCACGCGCAACCAGCTAAGGTGGTTCCATGCGTGCTGAGTTCCCTGACTTTCGCCTCGGTAAGGTGCTAGCGACCAGCTTCACGGCGACTCTGACGGAGCGTCATGGCGACGCTGTGGAGCGCATTCCCGCGCCGCACCGACTCGCCGACTGGCTGGCAGTGAGCGGCCTCGCTGTGGACTCCTGCACCACTGCCCAGCTCGACCTCGCTCGGGAACTGAGGGAGTCGATTCACGCCGCCGCGACAGCGGCCGCGATCCAGGCCGCTCTGCCTGCAACTGCTGTCCAAGTCATCAATGACTACAGTGCTCAGGGTCGGGCCGCAGCGATTCTGACAGTCGAGGGCAAGCGGCAATGGCGGCTCAGTTCGGCTTCCTGCGTGGAAGACGCCCTCAGCGTGATCGCTGCCGACGCGATCAGCATCATCGCAGGCGAACGAGACGGAAGATTGGCCTTGTGTGCGTCACCAACCTGCCAAGCCGCCTTCTTCGACACCAGCCAAAGTCGCACCCGTAGATGGTGCGACATGAACACGTGCGGGAATCGTCAGAAGAAAGCGCGCTTCAATGCCAACCAGCGCAAAAACCTCAGATCATCGGAGTGACCGTTACCCTCGGTACATCCAAGTGGACCCCACGCCTGCGTCACTGGCAACGCCGACACCAAGCCCGCGCCCGTGCGTCCCACTACCAAGGGCAAGCAACTGGCCGGCCATAGCGATCGCGACCCCTGGGTTCTGGCGGTATTGATATGCCGTGAGGACGGCTGCCGGTGCATGCTTCCTCACTGTGGAAATCACGACGGGCGAGCTACAACGCCTCCGATCCGGACCGGAAGCTGAGGACGACCAGCCGCGCCCATTTCTCGTACGCGTCCGGTTCGCCGCCGGGGATCCGGCGCAGGTCGTAGACAATGCGCGTGCGGTACTGACGTGCGTGGTCGCGCAGATGGGTGACTGGCCGGCATGTGAGCTCTGGCCGCAGTTGCTCCCGACCTGGTTCATCCAGCGATGCGCTCCCGAGCCCTCGGAACCGGAGCACGGCGAGACTTTCGACGCCGAGGCGTGGCTGCGGCGGTGGCGGGCGATGACGCCGGAGCAGAAGGCCGCCGTCGATCAGGGACCGTGGACGCTCTCGGGTTGGCTGTACTACTTCGATCCGACCGGGGAAGGGATGGGAGACGATCGCAGCTGGTGGTGGTGGAACGCGGGAACCGATGAGCCGGACGCCGGTTGGGTGCAGGTGGCCACCACTGGCTGGCCCTTCGGCAGCGGTTCGCTGTCCTGGCTGATTGAGGCCAGCGGGGGTACGGACCTCGTCTACGGGCCGTGAGCAGCGACTCGGCGGGATCGGGATCTACGACTGGAGTGTGAGGCGGGGTGAGTTGGCAGGCCAGGGCGCGACCGGACGCTTGGGGGAGTGCGGTGTTGCGGCCGTCCCAGCGGGTTGGTGTGGGGCGCGGTGAGCGGGCCGGTGACCGCGCGGATGACGGCCTCGGTGGGAGCTGGACATGCCTGGTCTCTGCCGGGTCACCACCAGCCGATTCCAGGGTTTTGCATGAAACGGAGCAGTGGCGATGACCAGCCTTTGTTGGTGGGAAGACTGTTCAAGTGGCCTCCGCAATTTTCGCCTTCGTAGGAGTTCTACTCGGTTCCCTGACTACGTCCGTCTTGACGATCTACAAGGATCGACTCGCAGCCAGGCACGAGAGCATGGTTCGCGACCAGCAGTACGAGCGAGATCGACAAGCTGCCAGGGACGATTTCCAAAGGGAGAGCATTTCGGCCCTGCAGTCGGCTGTCTCAGACGTGATCAAGGCCGCCTACGGAGAACTTGACCGTGCCCTCGCCGAGCTCCGCGCGTCTGGCTCATGGCCCGCGCGTCAGTGGGAGACCCCAACGGCTGAAGGTTGGTCGGAGTCTGTGCTACAGCTTCAACTCTCGGCGGCCCGCGTCCTTGATGAGGAACTGCGTCAATCGGCGCACGAGATCCAACGCGTTGCAGGTGAAGCGATTTGGGCGGCAGACCTCACCGCCGCAAAGCAGCACAGCCGACGCCTTGAGCCCTTGCACGTGCGATTCAACGACACTGCTAACAGGATCTTCACTTCGCTCTTCTGACCCAGCTGGCAGCGCGGGTCGACGTCTGGCCGAAGACGATCGTGCAGACCTGCGTGGTCCACCTGCTGCGGAACTCCTTCCGCTGTGCCGCCCGCCAGGACTGAGAGAAGATCGCCAAGCCCTTCAAACCCGTCTACACCGCACCGGCCGAGGAGGCCGCCCTCGAGCGGTTCACCGATTTCGCCGACGCCCGGGGCAGGATCCGGCGAGCTCTCGGCATCACCCCGAGCACAGCAGTCCGCTGGTCGGATCTCGCCGGACGTACCTGCAGCGGCTACGTCGCCCGCGTGGTGAAGAGCGATACGTCAGGGCTGTGCAGCGGGGTTCTCCCGCTCGGCGAGGAACTTGTCGAGCAACTCGAAGAGCACCTTGAGGACGTGCACTTCCTGCTCGGGTGTGAGGTCCCACCCGGCCTGCCGGCTCGGGAGGGCGATCTGCCGAATCTGGGCTTCCCAAACGAGGTTGCCGCTGACCTGGTGGTTCGCCATCAGCCACTCGCGCCACCCGTCCAGGCCTGGCCCGCCATGCCGACGGGCAGCTTGGTCATAGCCCACCACGAAGGCGGTTACTCCGCTGAGCGTCGTGGGGCCGATGAACATGCCGGTCCGCTTCGCGAACTGGGCGAAGTACTCGCGCTCACTCATCTCCATCAGATTCGTCACCCTGGAATTCTGCCGCCTCGGCTGTCGACTGCGGGCGCCGGTCAGAGCGCGCCGCTGATCCGTTGAGCCAGCCCTTCGAGGAACTCTTGAAGGCTTGCGGCAGCAAGGTCGAACTGGTCGAACCAGGAGGCGGTGGTGGACATCCAGACCCGCCCGGAGCCAGCCAGCGCGAACAGATGGCCGCCGCCGTCGCTGGCGAACACCAGGGCAGGCTCTTCCCCATCGATCTGGATGGACCCGTACTCGCGGAAGTGGCTTGCGACGGTTGAGGACGGATGGATGAAGTAGCCGAACTCCACATCGGGCAGGGAGACCTCGTCGATCACCCAGTACATCGTGGTCAGATCCGAAGGTATCGGCGTCAGTTCCACGAGTGCGTCCGTCGCTTGGTGGCTCTCCTCGGTTGCGAGCGCGACCACGTTCCTGCCAGCTGGGAAGCCGTGCCGCACCTGGAACGACTGCATCACTTTGATGAGCGCCGCACGCACCTGCTCGCACCAGACCCGGACCCACTCGGCATCAAGCCGTTCATCAGCCACCATCGACCTCTTCAGCCGCAGGGAACTCACCTTCCGCGAGCCCGGAAGAACATACAGGAGCGGCTCGCGCCGGCCCGGTCGGGTAGGCGTTGACCGTCGCTGTGGCCGTCGGCGTCGATGACGCGCGAGTGCCCCTCCACTTGGGGGAGGGGCACCTGCCGGCAGCGGCCCAGCGTGTGCGGGAACGTTCCGCGACGAGACCGAGGGCGTGGTAGAGCATCGATGATGCGCGAGGTGCTCTTCGCTAGAAACGGCGCACGCGGAGCATGAACTGGCAGCCGCCGCTGCGGCCATCGGTGTCGATGCTGATCGTCACCGGGTTGCCGTCGTAGGCCGTTTGGTACTGGTCCTTGGGAAGGGGAGGATGGTCCGGCGACCCGCACTGGCCGGCGTCGCCGTCGGCGTAGAACTGCACGTCAAGGCCGACGTCATCACGGCCCGACACAGTGAAGGTGAGGTTGCAGTAGCCCGGACGGTTGTCGCTGTCGATCCTGACGGTGTGGCCGAACGTGCGGATCCGCTTGATCGGCATCGGGAAGGTGCCCTGGTAGTCGCCGCACTGCCCCGCGGCGTCGTCGCTACTGGGCAGGAAGGTGTAGCTGATGGCTGCGCCGTCGATGGCGTGGTCCGGGTCGTAGACGCCGAAGGCCAGCTGGCAGCCTCCAGGGCGGTTGTCGGTGTCGATCCGGATGGCGGGGGTCCAGTCCGGTGAGGCGGCCCACTGCTGTCCTGTCGCTCCGGTGCACTGACCGGCGTCGCCGTCGGGATTGAACTGGACGCCGATCTCCGGAGCGGCGACTTGCGGGGTTGCTTGTGTGGCGTGTGCGGCGGTGCCGGACAAGCAGGCCGTGGCCAGGGCGGTGGCGGCCAGGGTGCAGGCCAGGCGTCTGGTCCGTTGCAGTCTGGTCATACGGTATCCCCTCCAAGGTGGTCCTGGGCCGCGGCAGGCCCGGGGGTGTCGCGGTGGGGATGTTGAACCGCTGCCCCGGGCGGCGCACGCGGTCGGCTGCGCAGCAGTGGTGCGGGTGTCGCGTGGCGCGGGTGTCGCGTGGCGCGTCGTGTCCGGACTTTCAGGGCGAGAGGTGCGGCATATGCCCCGGCGGATTCAGGTTGAGTATGCGGGGCTGTAGCAGCGTGTGCCTGCACGGTAACGCGCCAAATTGCGGGGGTATGGAACCGGCCCAGGTCCCGACGACTGCTCGGCTCGTGGGCCGGGAAAGGGTCTCCCTCGGGCAGCCGGGTCTTCGTCAGGCTGGCTGGCGCGGTGCGGCTCGTTCCACTCCGTAGCCCGGGCCCCCGGTCCGCGCTGCTGCGCGTGCACGACGACATCGCCGACGGCACCGCCTACTGGGCCGCGCTGTCGGCTCGCGTCGACCAGCCGTTCATCTCCGACGACCCGATCCTCCAGCAGTCCGCTTCAGGGGGCGGCGTCCCTGGCGGTGTTCGAGGCGTCGGAGGCCGAAGTCCTCCTCTTGCCGCCCGGCACGCCGTTGGTGCTGGCGAAGTGGTTGACCGTGACCGTCGGTCCGGACATCCACATCAAGGTCGGCTGCACCCTCTGCTCCATGCCATGGAAGCTGATCGGCCGCCACGTGGGCGTCTGTTTCACCACGGCCATGGTGCAGGTCTTCCACGAGGACGGGCTGGCCAACAGATCCGAGACCTGGCAGTCCTGCGCCGGCTCCACCGGGGCGAGTCCGTGATCTTGTTCGGACGCCAGATGACCGCACCGCAGGCCAGCCCTGACCGGCCACCCGAAACGGGGTCTCACCCAGAGGCGAGCTACTCCGAAAGGGGCGGGTGGGGGGGGTAGAAATCCTTCCCCGTCACGGACGCTTCCGGTGGTGCAAGACTCCCTCCAAGACGGCCGCACAACGCGGGTGCTCGGCCGGGTTCCATGCCGCCGACGCTCACCTCGCGCCCTGCTGGTGCGCACGGCTGATCCGTCCATGATGCGAAGGCAAAGCCATGTCCGCTCGGCTCCCTGAGCCTCACCTTCCGCCCCCACGAGCCCCAGAGAATTCTCCTCGGTGCCTACGTGGCGCGGCCTTATTGCAACCGCGTCCCTTGCCGTTGAGCGCGCTGCGTGTGCGCTTCAGGCAGAGCGTGGCCAAGAAGGATGGGAACACCGGGGCCATGCGGCACCTGACCGCGCAGGGTCGGCGTGCATCGGAGCAGCCCCTGTCCGACGGTCACTGGGCGCATCGAGGGCGCCGAAGTGAACCAGCGATCGATGACCGCACCACGCAGACGTTCCACGACCGCCCCCAGACTGGCGCGGCAGCTGGCCTCCGTGCGGCTGCCGGGCCTCTCCGGGCCGGTGCCGTATCCGCTCCCCGTCGGCCAGGACAGCGGCCCGTCCGCTGCTCATGGAGTACAAGAGCATGCTGAACATCGCGGAATCCCTGTACCGCTGGTACGGCGAACCACGTCCCTTCGCTCTGGCCACGGTCGTCGGTGTCGAGGGCAGTGCGCCTCTTCCGCTCGGCACGTCCCTGGCTGTCGATGCCGACGGCAACGCGGTCGGCAGCATCTCCGGAGGTTGCGTCGAGAGCGCCGTCTACGAGCTGTGCCAGCGCCTGCTTCAGGACGGTGGTCCGGCACAACGAGCACGCTTCGGCTACTCCGACGACGACGCCTTCGCGGTCGGTCTGACCTGCGGCGGCGAACTCGACGTCCTTGTCCAGCGGATCGACCCGATCGCGCACCCGCACCTCGCCGACGCCCTGGCCGCCGTGGCCGACGGCAGACCCGCCGCTGTCGCCCAGGTGGTGGACGGACCGGAAGACCTGGTGGGCCGCATGGTGTGTGTCGACGGCGCAGGCACTTGTCCGAGTGACCTCCCTGACGCGCTGAGTCGGCAAGTGACGGCCCAGGCCCGAGCACTGCTCCACGCCGGGCGCACGGCCCTGGTGGAGTCGGGAGGGGACGCCGTCACCTGCCCGGACCGGGTCTCCGTGCTGGTCCACGTCCATGCCTCCCGTCCCCGGATGCTCATCTTCGGTGCCATCGACTTCGCCGCGGCCCTCAGCCGGGCCGGCCGCTTCCTCGGCTACCGGGTCACCGTCTGCGACGCCCGGCCCGTCTTCACCACGCGCGCCCGCTTCCCCCACGCCGACGAAGTCGTCGTCGACTGGCCCCACCGCTACCTGGAGCAGACACCGGTAGACGCCCGGACGGCGGTGTGTGTCCTCACCCACGACCCCAAATTCGACGTCCCCGTGCTGCGTCAGGCACTTGCCCTGCCCGTGGGGTACGTCGGGGCGATGGGCTCACGCCGTACGCATGACCACCGCATGCGGTTGCTGCGCGAGGCGGGTGTTTCCGACCGACAGCTGGCACGGCTGCACTCCCCGATAGGCCTCGACCTCGGCGCTCGCTCACCAGAGGAGACGGCGATCTCCGTCGTGGCGGAAATCCTCGCCACCCGCCATCGGACAACCGGTCTTCCCTTGTCCGACCTGACCGGCCCCATCCACGCGGTCCCTCGCCCGCCGAAGTCGGAGGATCCCCACATGTCCCTGTCCCAAAGGATGGCCAAGCCATGACGACATCGCCCCCCAAGCCGACGGCCGGCCTGATCGAGACGGCCTTCACGGTCAACGGCGAGAACGTGAGCCTCGCCTTGGATCCTCGTGAGTCCCTGCTCGACGTGCTGCGTGAGCGTCTCGTGCTGACCGGTACCAAGAAGGGGTGCGACCAGGGACAGTGCGGCGCGTGCACGGTGCATGTCGACGGTCGCCGCGTCGTGTCCTGTCTGACTCCGGCCGTCCAGGTTGCGGGACAGGAGGTGAAGACCATCGAAGGGGTCACGGCTCCCGATGGCACGCTGCACCCGTTGCAGCAGGCGTTCGTCGACTGCGACGCGCTCCAGTGCGGCTACTGCACGCCTGGGCAGGTGATGTCCGGTCTGGCATGCATCGCGGAGGGTCATGCCGAGACCGACGACGACATCCGTGAGTACATGAGCGGCAACCTGTGCCGGTGTGGCGCGTATGTCGGCATCGTTGCCGCCATTCGCCGGGTAGCCGACGAGAACAAGCAGAGCGAGGTGTAGACGGTGCGCTCATTCGCTTACACGGTGCCCGACAGCGTGGCCGCGGCCGTTGACGCCCTCGCCGTCGCCGAGCCCGGCACGAAGATCCTGGCCGGTGGTACGACTCTGTACGACCTGATGAAGATCGGCATCGAGGCGCCGCCGGCCGTCATCGACATTCATCGTCTCCCCGAGCTCACCGAGATCAGCACGGGAGACGATGAGCTGTCGTTCGGCGCCGGAGTGAAAATGGCCGACGTCGCCGACCATCCGGTCGTGCGCCGGGACTATCCGGCTCTGTCGGAGTCTCTCTGGCGCGGGGCTTCGCAGCAGCTGCGCAACATGGCGACCGTCGGCGGGAACCTGCTGCAACGCACTCGCTGCGGCTATTTCCGGGGTGGAGAGGAGTTCCCCTGCAACAAGCGGAATCCCGGCAGCGGCTGTGCGGCTCTGGAGGGATTCGACCGCGGCCACGCCATGCTGGGCACCAGCGACACCTGCATCGCCACCTACCCGAGCGACATGGCCACAGCCCTGATCGCGTTCGACGCCGTCATCGACGTGGCCGGCCCCGGGGGCGAGCGGACGCTGCCGCTGGGGGAACTGCACGTCGAGCCGGGAGACGATCCCCGGCGTGAACACACCCTGGCTGAGGATGAGTTGATCCTGCGGATCCGCGTTCCAGTGACCCCTGCCGGGCGTGGCTCGACGTACCTCAAGATCCGGGACCGGGAGTCCTACGCCTTCGCCCTCACCTCGGCTGCCGCCGCCCTGACGCTGGATGCCCAGGGGATCGTCACGGACTGCCGGATCGGCCTGGGCGGAGTGGCCACACGTCCCTGGCGGGCATCGGCGGCGGAACGCTCGCTGATCGGCGAAACGCTCACCGAGCAAACCGCCCGCCACGCAGGCGAAGTCGCCTACGCCGACGCCCGCCCCCGTGTCCATGGCGGGTTCCGAGTCGAACTGGGCATCCGCACCGTCACCGACGCACTGCTCACCGCCGGGAAGCGAGCCATCTGATGAAAAACGCAGACCTGCGTCGCGTCGACGCCTACGAAAAGGTCACCGGCACCGCAACCTACGGCGCCGACCGTGTCCCCGAGAACCTGGCCTACGCCACGTTCGCGGTGGCCACGATCGGCAAGGGCCGCACCGTGGCCATCGACACCGCCGCAGCTGAAGCGGTCCCCGGTGTCCGCCTGGTGCTGACCCGCTTCACCGACGAGGAGCTGCGCGGCCCTGGATTCCTGATGGCCGGGGGATACGCCTTCCAGAGCCTTCAACCGCTGCTCAGCGATGCCGTCGCCTACCGCGGACAGCCGATCGCGTTGATCGTCGCCGACACCCCGGTCGCCGCCACCGAGGCCGCGGAACTCATCCGGGCACGCTACGAGACCGAGCCGTTCACCGTCCGGATCGACGACGAAGGCGCGACCTCGGTTCTACAGGAAGAGGCCATCGGGCTCCCCGACATCAAGGTGGGCGACGCCGAGGCCGCGTACGCGGCGAGCCCGGTGCGGATCGACGAGACCTACCTGCACCCGGCCCAGCACCAGGTCCCGCTGGAACTGATCGGCGGAGTCGTGGAATGGCACGGCGACAGGCTCGTCGTGCACGAGAGCACCCAGACCGCCGGCGCGCTCCGCAACGGACTGGCCAAGCAGCTGAACATCGACCCGGCCGACGTCGAAGTCATCTCTCCCTACACCGGCGGTGGCTTCGGCGCCCGGAACTCACTGCAACCGCACATCGGACCGCTGGCGCTCGCCGCACGCCGGCTGAACCGTCCGGTCAAGCTGGTCATCCCGCGCACGCAGACGTTCCACACCGGGAGCTTCCGGCCGGTCAGCCGCCATCGTGTCCGGCTGGGCGCCGATCCGTCGGGACGGCTCCTGGCGGCCCTCCACGACGTGGAGCAGCAGACCTCCCGGCACGATCTGTACCCCGCCATGTACACGGAGGTGACGTCGCGACTGTACGGCGTTCCCAACTTCGGGGGACAGCAACGCCTGGTGCAGACCGACGTACAGACGCCGGGATTCATGAGGGCTCCGTACGAGGGAGCGGCCGCCTTCGCGTTCGAGTCGGCCATCGACCAACTTGCCTACGCCACCGGTCAGGACCCGGTCGAGCTGCGGCTGGCCAATGACACCGCCACGGACCCGATCACCGGTCTCCCGTTCTCCTCGCGCCATCTGGCGCAGTGCCTGAAGAGGGGCGCGGAGCGGTTCGGATGGGAGAAACGCGATCCGAGTCCGGGCTCGATGCGTGCCGACGACGGATCGTTCGTGGGCCTCGGCGTCGCCGCCGGCTGTTACGCGGCCATGGTCGCACCCGGCATAGCCCAGGTGTCCGCGGCGGCCGACGGCCGGGTGACCGTCGGTGTCGACGGCCACGAGATGGGGCAGGGCATCCGCTCGGCCATCGCTCTGCTCGTCGCGGAGGACCTCGGCATTCCGGTGCGGGACGTCGCCGTACAGGTCGGCGACTCGCGCGTCGCCCCGCAGCACCTCACCGCCGGCTCCTGGGGCAGCGCGACCGCCTTGCCTGCCGTGCACAAGGCACTGCGCCAGCTGCGCCAGCAGCTCGGCGTGGCCGACACGGGCGCGCTGGATGTGGCAGCAGCCGTGCGGGCCACCGGACACCAGTCGTTGGAGGTGGAGGCGACCAACGTGGGACCGGGCCAGCCCCCCGAAGCGCTTGACGTGTCACGGTCCGGCCTGATCGCACCTGCCGGCCCGGTGTTCCCGGACTTCACGGCGTTCAGCTGGGTGGCCCACTTCGTCGAGGTCCGAGTCGAGGTCACAACACGCCGCATCCGTGTGCCCAGGGTGGTGAGTGTGGCCGACGGCGGCAAGGTCGTCAGCCCGGTCACCGCGGCCAGCCAGGTTCGCGGGGCCGTTGTCTGGGGCATCAGTGGGGCGCTCCGGGAGGCCAACGAGGTCGACCCGCGTTTCGGCGGATTCCTCAACACAACGCTGGAGGAGTACGCCGTTCCGGTCAACGCCGACATCCACCGGATCGACGTCGACTTCATCGACGAGCCCGACCTGCTCTTCAACGACGTCGGCGTGAAGGGCATCGGCGAGGTCGCGATGGTCGGTGTGTCAGCTGCCGTCGCCAACGCGGTCTTCCACGCCACCGGAAAACGACAGCACCAGCTGCCCATCACGCTCGAGCACGTGCTGTAGACCACCGACACGACGGGCTCGCCGCGGATCCCAAACGCTTGGGTGGTCCGACAGAAGCACACCACCCAAGCAACGCAGGCTTGCTCATGGCACGTCGCAGGCTGAGCCGCAGGTGCTCTCTGCGGCGGGTACGCACTTCACCGGCAGGCCCGCCGCTTCTGGGGTGATCTTGTCCCGCCGTACCGGCGTGTCCTGGATCTGTAGGCTCCTGAGGCCGGGCCCGGAGAGATCCGCATCCGAGTGCACACGGCCGGCCTTGTCGAGCAGTTCGGCGAAGGAGTCGATACCGCGCTACGCACGCGAACACGCCAAACCCGTCCGCCTTCTGCGGCCGGCGGAGGAAGGTCGGCTCGTCCCGCCAGTCGGGTGGGCCTCGTCGGCCGAGCAAGCCGCCGAGGCACAGCGGCCGCTGGAGGCAGGCGGCCTGCGCGGGCGTGCGGTCCTCACCGCCTGAGCCGTGGGGAAGTCGGCCCGACGACCTGAGGCCGTGGCCGCATGTGCCTTTCCGGCGTCTTTGAGGCGCGCCCGGTCGCCCTTGGTCAGAAAGTGAGGACCACCCGTCCACGGAGGCCACCTGCCTCCAGCAGCCGGTGTGCTTCTGAAGCCTGTTCGGCCGGCAGGGTCCGTGCGACCCGAGGGGTGAGCCGGTCCTCCTGGGCCAGCTGACGCAAGCGGTCGAGCTTGGCGTGTTCCCGTGCGTACTGCGGAACGAACGTCGTCCGCGTCACGATGCCGCGTTCAGCGGACACCTTGATGCGGTGGACCGACGACGCGATCCGGCCGTTGTCACGTACCGCACGGGAGGCGAGTTCGGCGATGCCCGCGGTGTCGACCAGTCCGTCCACACCGTCGGGTACCTCCCAACGCACCGACTGCGCGAAGTCGTCCCCGCGGGCCACGACGACGTCAGCGCCCAGGTCCTTGACCCACTGCCTGTCCTTCGGCGCCGCGTCGGCGATCACCCTGTGGCCGTCGGACTTGGCCAGTTGGACGGCATAGGCGCCGACCGCGCCGGCCGCTCCGGTGACGGCGATCGTGGCCTGGGCGGGAAGTTCGAGCAGGTCCAGGGCCATACGGGCGGTCAGGCCGTTCATCGGCAGTGTGGCGGCCTGGACGTCGCTGAGGCCTGCCGGCGTGCGGACCACGGACTCGGCGGGAACGACGAGGTGCTCCGCGTAGGCGCCGTGCGTCCCGGATATGACGGCGACGGCCATGACGTGGTCGCCGACCCTGAGATCGGTGTCGGCTCCCGCGCCGATCTGCTCCACCACGCCTGCCGCGTCCATGCCCGGGACGTAGGGCGGCTCGGCGTCGGAAACGAAGGCCATGCCCCGGCGCACCATGGTGTCGACCGGGTTGACGGCTGCCGCGTGCACGCGGATTCGGATCTCGCCGGGACCGGCCTCGGGGGCGGGAAGTTCCAGGACCCGCAACACTTCGGGCCCGCCGAATTCAGTCAGTCCTACAGCCTTCATGGGGGAAATCACTCCTGGAGAAATCTGGCATGGAGATGCTGCAATTCACCAGGTTTCCTCCGCGTGCACGTCTGTAAAAGGGGAGACTCCCATCCCTGGGCGGGAGCGACCAGGGTAGGAATCCTTCCCCCTCAGCCGGATTGCCAGAGATGCCAGGCTGAGGAACGCGGCGCGAACTCGGTCTGGAAGGACAGGAGAATCCCATGACAGCCACCTGCGACCACCTTCCGGCCGGCGGCACGGCCACGGCCCGTACGCCGGACGGCTGTGAGGAGTGCCTGGCGAACGGCGGGTATTGGGTGCATCTGCGGCTCTGCCTGATCTGTGGACACGTCGGGTGCTGCGACAGCTCACCCGGCAGACACGCCACCGCTCACTTCAACGCAACCGATCATCCGGTCGTCCAGTCCTTCGAACCCGGCGAGGACTGGCGCTGGTGCTACATCGACGAGCAGATGGTGTGACGGCTGCTCAGGAGAGGCTCATGAACATTCCCGATCCGGTGATCCTGACTGTCGACGACGACCCCGCGGTCTCGCGGGCGGTTGCCCGTGACCTCAGGCGCCGCTACGGAGACCGCTACCGGGTGGTGCGCGCGAGCAGCGGGGAGGAGGCCCTGGAAGCGCTGCGCGAGCTCAAGCTGCGCGGCGGGAAGGTTGCGATGCTGCTCGCCGACTACCGGATGCCGAAGATGAACGGGGTCGAGTTCCTCGAGGCCGCGATGGACCTCTTTCCGCTCGCCCGGCGGGTGCTGCTCACCGCGTACGCCGACAACGGCGCGGCGATCGACGCCATCAACGTGGTCGACCTCGACCATTATCTGCTCAAGCCGTGGAACCCGCCGGAGGAGCACCTGTACCCGGTCGTCGACAGCCTCCTGGAGGCATGGCGGGCGACGCCGGACCCTGCCGCATCCGACGTCCGGGTGGTCGGGCACCGCTGGTCGGCGCCGTCCTTCGCGGTGCGGGACTTCCTCACCCGGAACCTGGTGCCCTACCGCTGGCTGCTGGCCGACGAGCCGGAGGGCGGCCGACTGCTGGCCGCCGCAGGGCTCACCCCCACCCAGGTACCGCTGGTGGTCACCGCCGACGGAACGACCCTGACCAGGCCGACGGAAGCGGAGCTGGCCGCCCAGGTAGGGCTGAGCACCTCGCCTGCTGCCGAGCTCTACGACCTCGTGGTGATCGGCGGCGGCCCGGCGGGCCTGGGCGCGGCCGTCTACGGGGCGTCCGAGGGGCTGCGGACCGTCCTGGTGGAACGTCAGGCGACCGGAGGGCAGGCGGGGCAGAGCAGCCGCATCGAGAACTACCTCGGCTTCCCCGACGGGGTGTCCGGCGCCCAGCTGACCGACCGCGCCCGGCGACAGGCAGTGAAGTTCGGCGCCGAAATACTCAGCACCCGAGAGGTGGTGGCGCTGGAACCGGCCGGATCCGCGCGGGTACTGCGGTTCGACGACGGATCCGCCATCACCGCCCAGAGCGTGATCCTGGCCACGGGTGTCTCCTACCGGCGTCTGGAGGCACCTGGCCTGGAAGCGCTGACCGGCTGCGGCGTCTTCTACGGCTCCGCCCGCAGTGAGGCCCCCAGCTGCAAGGACAACGACGTCTACGTGGTGGGCGGCGCCAACTCTGCCGGGCAGGCCGCGGTGTACTTCTCCCGCTACGCGGGGCACGTGCACATCCTGATCCGCGGCGAGGACCTCACCCGGTCGATGTCGAGCTACTTGATCAGCCAGATCAACGCCATCGACAACATCACGGTTCACCCATGCACCGAGGTGGCGGCCGGAGAGGGCGAGGGCCATCTGGAGCGGCTGACCCTGCGGGACAACCGGTCGGGAACCACCCGATCCGTGGACGCCTCCTACGTGTTCGTCTTCATCGGCGCCCAGCCGCGCACGGACTGGCTGGACGGGGTGGTCGCCCGGAACGCCCAGGGTTTCCTGCTCACCGGCACGGGCCTGGTGACCGACGGCCGTCTCCCGACGGGCTGGACGCTGACGCGGGCTCCGTACCATCTGGAGACCAGCGTGCCCGGGGTGTTCGCCGCCGGGGACGTGCGGGCCTCCTCGGTCAAGCGGGTGGCGTCCGCCGTCGGTGACGGCGCGATGGCCGTCTCGCTGGCGCACCAGTATCTGGAGACGCAATGAGTGGCCGGCGGAGCACGGAAGACCGGGAGGCCCGCAAGCGGCTGTCCCCGGCGGAGCTGCGGACCCTGTTCCTGTTCGAGTCACTGAACGACGCCCAGCTGGAGCTGCTGGCCGAGCACGGCCGGGTGGAGCAACGGGCGGGCAACAGCGTGGTGTTCGCCGAGGGTGACCCCGCGACCTGCTTCTTCGTGCTGCTCGAGGGATCGGTGGTCCTCAGCCGCCGGGTGCGCGGGGACGACGTCGAGGTCCTGCGCTCCGACCAGCGCGGTGTGTACGGCGGGGCGAACCAGTCCTACCTCGGGGACCATGTCGAGCAGACGTACATCAACACCATGCGGGCACTCACCGACAGCTCCTTCTTCGTGCTGCCGGCCGCGGAGTTTGGCGCCGCCGTGCGTACCTGGTTCCCGATGGCGGTGCACCTGCTGGAAGGCCTGTTCTTCGGTCTCCGGCGGACCAACACCGTCACGGGCGAACGGGAGCGACTGATCGCGCTCGGCGCGCTGTCGGCGGGACTCACCCATGAACTCAACAACCCGGCGGCGGCCGCCCTGCGAGCCACGTCGGCGCTACAGGAGCACATCACGGGTACGCGGAAGGAATTCGAGGTCCTGGCCGACGGCGGACTGGACGGCGACCGGCTGCACAGGCTGGTGGAATTCCAGAAAGCAGCGGTGAAGCAGATGGCAACCGCTCAGCAGCGGTCCGCCCTTGACGCCTCGGACGCCGAGGACGAACTCGGCGACCGACTGGAAGAGCGCGGGGTCGAGGACGGTTGGGACCTCGCTCCCACCCTGGTGGCCGGCGGAGCCGACGCGACGTGGCTGGACTCGGTGGCCGAGACGGTTGGTGAGGAACAGCTGGCCCCGGCACTGCGCTGGATCACCCACAGCATCGACACCGAGCTGCTGGCGGCGGAGATCGGGGACTCGGTGTCCCGCATCTCCGGCCTCGTCGACGCGGCCAAGCAGTACTCCCAGCTGGACCGGGCGCCGCAGCAGACCGTCGACGTCCACACGCTCCTGGAGGCGACTCTGACGATGCTGCGGGCCAAGATCCCGCCCGGCGTCACTGTGGTGCGGCAGTACGAGCCGGACCTGCCGCACATCCTGGCGTACGGCGCGGAGCTCAATCAGGTGTGGACCAACCTCATCGTCAACGCCCTGTACGCCATGGGCGACGAAGGCACCCTGACCCTGCGCACCCGGCGGGACGGTGACAGGCTCTTGGCCGAGGTGGGCGACACCGGGCCGGGCATACCCCCGGAAGTGCGACCCCGGATCTTCGAGCCGTTCTTCACCACCAAACCGGTCGGTGAGGGAACGGGGCTCGGGCTGGACATCTCCTACCGCATCGTCGTGAACAAACACCATGGCGACGTCCGAGTGGAGTCCCGCCCGGGAGAGACCTGGTTCCGGGTGTGCCTGCCGCTCCCGGACGACCTGCCGGTGGGGACCCACCGGAAGATCCATATCTGAGCAGGGACGTCACCTATGTTTCTCGATTACGACTGTTCGTCGGACCGGGGCGCATCCCGCCCCGTCGGCATGCGCCAAACCCCGACCAGCCGCAGCATTGTCCTGCCCGCACCTCAAAGGTCGTGAACCCATGATCAACCTCACCCTCAACAACGGTGTCACCATGCCGGCCCTGGGCCTGGGAGTCTTCCAGAGCAGCCCTGAGGACACGGCCGACGCTGTCGCGAGTGCCCTGGCCACCGGCTACCGCCACATCGACACTGCCGCGGTCTACCAGAACGAGCGGCAGGTCGGCGAGGGCCTGCGCCGCTCGGGACTCGACCGTTCCGAGGTCTTCCTCGAGACCAAGGTCTGGGTCAGCGACTACGGCTCCGACGCGACTCTGCGCGCTTTCGACAAAGCGACACGCAAGCTCGGCGTGGAGCACCTGGACCTGCTGATCCTGCACCAGCCCGCCCCGAGCCGCTTCGACGCGACCGTGGCCGCGTACACCGCCCTGGAGAGGCTCCTCGGCCAGGGGCAGGTGCGGGCCATCGGCGTCAGCAACTTCATGCCGGACCACCTGGCCGAGCTGATCCGGCGCACGAACGTGGTGCCCGCTGTCAACCAGATCGAGCTGCACCCGTACTTCACCCAGCCGGCCGTACAGAAGGCCGACGCCGAGCACGGCATCCTCACGCAGGCGTGGTCGCCGATCGGTGGGATCACCTTCTATCCGGGCTGGGGAGATCACCGTCGCAGCGTGCTGGACGACCCCGCGATCACGACCATCGCTCACGCGCGTGGCAAGAGCCCGGCACAGGTCCTGCTTCGCTGGCATCTGCAGCAGGGGCGCTCTGTCATCCCGAAGTCGACCAACCCCCGCCGGATCGCCGAGAACTTCGACGTCTTCGACTTCGCACTCGCCGACGACGAACTCGCCACGATCGACGCCCTCGACACCGGTGTCCGGCACGGACCCGACCCGGACGTGGCCCGACCGGAGGTGTTCGACATGGTCATCCCTGACGCCTAGAAGACGCCACTTCCCAGGCGGGACCGGTCGACGCTAGTCGTTCACCGAGACCACGATCCGTCGGGCGGTGGCCGTCCGGAAGGCAGTACAGATGTTCCTGTCCCGACGCGACACCAAGGCTGAGAGGCCTTCCTCATGCGGCATCGGCGCGCCGCCTTCGCGTCGACCGGCGCGTGTTATTCGCCGCCGGAAACACTGAGTCGGCGGAGGGCCTCCTGAGCTGGTGTACCAGGTTCGGCGGTCCACATGACGAGTTGCTGTTCGGGGTCCTCGGCGCAGAGGAGGGTCGTCCAGTCCACCTCGATCTCACCGAGATCGGGATGGTGAAGTGTTGTGTGGCCGCCGGTGCGGGTCTGCACGTCGTGGGAGGTCCACCACTGCCGGAAGTGGGTGTCCCGCTCGGAGAGTTCACGTACGAGTTCGGCCAGTTGAGCATCGTCGGGGTACCGGGCGGCTTCCATCCTCAGCTGAGCCACGGTGATGCGACCTGATTCTTCCCAGCGGGCGTGACCGCGCCGGATCGGTGTATCGGTGAACATCTGCCAGACGAAGTTGCGTTCCGGTTCGGGGATCCGGCCGAAGTCGCAGAAGAGAGCGGCGGCGGTGTGGTTCCAGGCGAGGATGTCGGTGCGCCGCCCCACGACGAAGGCCGGGGTGGTGTTGAGGTCATCGAGCATGCGGCGCAACTGGAGCTGAACCTTCTGCCGTTCTTCCGGGGTCGGACGTGTTGCGGCTCCCTTCCCGGCGAGTTCGAACAGGTAGATGCGCTGATCGTCGTTGAGATGCAGCACTTTGGCCAGCTCGGCGAGGACCGGCTCGGAAGCTTGTACGCGGCCTTGTTCGAGACGGGTGTAGTAGTCGGTACTGATTGCGGCGCGCTGCGCGACCTCTTCTCGGCGCAGACCGGGGACACGTCGTGCCCGCCCGCCTGTAGTCAGACCGCCTTCCTCGGGGCTGACCTCGGCACGGCGCTTCTTGAGGAACTCACCCAGGCGGCTCAGCTGCGGCTCTCCAACCATGCCCACCATGATCCCATCACGTGAGTCGCGCGGCCCGGTGAGGGCCTGGTTCCTCGGAAGCGTTGTTGCGCACATCCCGGGCGTCTGACCGGCCGCCGCCGGTAGTCCTGGCCCTGGCCGCTGGGACATTCCTGCTGGGCACCACCGAATTCATGATCGCGGGGCTGCTGTCGGAGATGGCGCGGTCCTTCTCGGTGAGTGTGGCGTGGCCGGCGCCGGCCGCCGCCGCGACGGGCTCCGGCGCGGTGATGGCCGTATACAGCTACATCACCCCGCTGCTCACGGAACTCGCCGCCGCTCTGAGCGCCTCGTCCGTCAACATCGGTATCGCCGCGATCTCGCTCCACCGCCACGTCCCTGCTGTGGCCCGTCCGGCTGGAGGGACGTCACCCTCACCGGTGTCGACCTCAGCTGCTTCGCTCTCGTCGTCTGGGGCATCGGCCGAAGGGGGCCACTCGTGCCCATCACGCCCCCTTCGCGGCCGGCCAGGTCATTGCACCTGGTTCAACCGTGTATCCAGGCCACAGCGCCCTCGCCCTGCGCCCGCAGCAGGGACTCAGATCACGGTCCGCCCTGGTCCAGGACCCCGTCAGACTTCGCTGTTTCTGTAGTGGCGGCCCAACTGGCCAGCAGCTTCAGGGCGTCCTCGTTCGGGGAGCCCGGCTCGGCGGTCAGGACGGTCAGACTCAGGGCGGGCTGCGCGGGCAGTTGCATGGCGTCGAAGGCGAGGGTGAGGTCGCCGACGGCGGGGTGGCGGACGTGCTTGAGACCGGTGTAGTGCAGCCGCACATTGTGCTGGGCCCACGCGGTGCGGAACTCGTCGCTGCGGGTGACGAGTTCGCCGATGAGGTCCGTCAGTGCCTTGTCGTGCGGGTTGCGTCCGGCTTCGGTGCGCAGCAGGGCGACGGTGTTGCTCATCGATTCCTCCCACTGGAGGCCGAAGAACTCGCGGCCGCGAGGATCGAGGAACTTGAACCGGGCCATGTTCACCGGTGGCCTGTGCCCGTCGGCGAACATGGGCGCGTACAGCGCGTAGCCGAGTCGGTTGGCGGTGAGGAAGTCCAGACGGCTGTTGCGCACGAAGGCGGGCACGTCGGTCATGGAGTCCAGGACGCGCTGCACGCTCTGCGGGACCTGTGCACGCTGCTGGGTGGAGCGACGGCGCCTGAGCGGTGTGGTGTTGGCAGCGCGGGCCAGGTCGTTGAGGTGGTCTCGTTCGGCCTCGTCCAGTTGGAGGGCCCGGGCGAGGCTGTCCAGCACGGCCTCGGAGACGCCGGTCAGGTTGCCGCGTTCCAGGCGGACGTAGTAGTCGACGCTCATCCCGGCGAGCATGGCGACCTCTTCCCGGCGCAGACCGGGAACGCGGCGGTTGCCACCGTAGGCGGGAAGCCCGGCCTGCTGAGGGGTGATCCTGGCCCGGCGCGAGGCGAGGAACTCTTTGATCTCTCTACTGCTGTCCACGCCTTCCAGGCTAGGACCGCTCCGCGCTACCTGGGGGGTACTGCCATTACCTGGAACAGCCTTACCTTCTCCACCCAGGTGACCAGCGGTTCCATTGGTGATAGCGGCTGGGAGCCCGCAGCTCGCAGCCGTCGGCATGCCATCCCCACCGGGGATCACACCTGGTCCCGCACGGACCGCGTGAACGATCGACACAAGGAGCCGTAAGCACCATGGCCAAGCAGACCGCACCACAAGCACTGGCCTCCGTCGCCCCCAAACTGGTCGAGCTGACCGACGACGTTCTCTTCGGTGACGTATGGGAGCGCGCCGAGCTGTCGCCGCGTGACCGCAGTCTGGTCACGATCACCGCGCTGGCGGCGCTCTATCGGACCGAGCAGCTCGGCTTCCACCTCAAGCTCGCCCTGGACAACGGGCTGACCAGGGAAGAGCTCGGCGAGGCGTTGACCCACCTGGCCTTCTACGCCGGCTGGCCCACCGCCATGACCGCGGTCACCCAGCTCAAGAGCATCGTCGAGGAGTCCGACGGTTCCGCCGCCTGACTCGACGACCATTCCCGGCGGCCTCGCTGCCGGACCCGCCCGACGTACACCGCAGGAAGAGGAATCCCACCATGGAACTGTTGAAGAAGCAGCCGACGCTGAAGCTGCCTGCCGAGTGGTTCACCGGTGACGCGTGGGCCGATGTCATCTACCGCGGTGAAGATCCCTCCCGGGCCCGCGCGAACGCCGTCCGCTTCGCCCCCGGCGCCCGCACCGCCTGGCACTCCCACGGCGTCGGCCAGACCCTCTACATCGTCGAGGGCATCGCCCTGATCCAGTCCCGCGACGAGGAGATCCTCGAAGCCCACCCCGGCGACGTGATCTGGACCCCGCCGGGCGAGGAGCACTGGCACGGAGCCGCTCCCGACCACTTCATGACACACATCGCCCTGTGGGAGACCGACGACGTCGACTGGCTGGAGCACGTGACGGACACCGAGTACGGCGGCCCCCGCCACAGCACCCGCGCCTGACCGACCCGACCGAGCACCTGGTCGGCGCCGGTCGGGCTTCCGCCCCAACACTTAAGGAAACGTCATGCGAGGAGCAGTTCTCCACGCGCCTGGGGACGTACGCGTCGAAGAGCGCGACACCCCGAAGATCATCAATGCGGCCGACGCGGTCATCCGCACCGTCGCCACCTGCGTGTGCGGCTCGGACCTGTGGGACTACCGGGGAATCAACCCGGTCAGCGAGCCCACACCGGTCGGGCACGAGTACGTCGGCATCGTCGAAGAGGTCGGCAGCGACGTCTCGCAGATCAAGCCCGGCCAGTTCGTCGTGGGTTCCTTCTTCGCCTCCGACAACACCTGCCCGAACTGCCGCAACGGCTATCAGACCAGTTGCCTCCACCGTGAGTACGTCGGCGCGGGCGGCTGCCAGGCCGAATACGTCCGCATCCCGCTGGCCGACGGCACCTTGGTCGCCACCCCCGAACAGCCTGACGAGGAGCATGTCGCCGGCTTGCTGGCCTGCTCCGACGTCATGGGCACCGGCTGGTACGCCGCCGTCGCCGCGGAGGTCAAGCCCGGCTCCACCGTAGCGGTGGTCGGTGACGGCGCGGTCGGCCTGTCCGCGGTCATCGCGGCCAGGGAACTCGGCGCCGAGCGCATCATCGCCATGTCCCGCCACGCGTCCCGGCAGAAGCTCGCGACCGAGTTCGGCGCCACCGACATCGTCGCCGAACGCGGCGAGGAGGGTGTGGCCCGCATCAAGGAGATGACCGAGGGCATCGGCGCCGACGCCGTCCTGGAGTGCGTCGGCACGGCGCAGTCGATGCAGCAGGCCTTGCGCTCCACCCGGCCTGGCGGAAACGTCGGCTTCGTCGGCGTGCCACACGATGTGGAGATCAACGGGGAGGAGCTGTTCTACTCCCACGTCGCCCTGCGCGGTGGCCCGGCTCCCGTCCGTGCCTACCTGCCCGACCTGATCGACCGCGTGCTCGCGGGGCGGATCAACCCCGGGAAGGTCTTCGACCTGACCCTGCCTCTTGAGCAGGCCGCAGAGGGCTACAAGGCCATGGACGAACGCCGCGCCATCAAGGCCCTGCTGCGTCCCTGACAACGTTCTGGCTCGGTACGGCCGCCGTCCCTGCGAACGGCGGCCGTACCGCCCGGGAACGGCCCGATCAAGCTTGCCCACCTCTCTGCCGACCCCATCGTCCGCATCTCGCGACTGGCTGAGGAGTATTCATGACCACCTGGACCGACGACGAACTGAACCGCATCGCCTCCGCCGACGAACTTCGCATGGCCCCGAGGAACAGCGACGGCAGCCTGCGCAGGGCCACCACCATCTGGGTGGTCCGCGAAGGTGACGAACTGTACGTGCGTTCCTGGCGCGGGACACAGGGCGGTTGGTGGCGGACCGCCCACTCCAGCCACGCTGGTCATGTCACCGCTGGTGGCGTGGAGAAAGAAATCACCCTCACCGAGGTGACCGACCCGGATGCCAACGCCCGGATCGACGACGCCTACCGCTCCAAGTACGGGCACTACAGCGGTTACGTCGAGCCCATGGTGGCCGAACAAGCCAGGGTGACCACCCTCCGGCTGCTTCCCCAGCGGTAGCAGGTCCACGGTTTCGGCGCCGCCTGAGCGGCTGCGGCTCAGGTGGCGGTCTCACGCCCGTCGGTCCTGAGCAGCGATGTCGCGACCATGGCCGCGAGCAGGAGCACCACGGTGATGACCAGGCTGGTGCGCAGACCGTGCAGGAACGTGGCCCGGTCGGCGAGCAGGGCGCCGAAGACCGCCACGGCCAGTGCCCCGCCGACCTGCCGGGCGGTGTTGAGCAGGCCGCTGGCGGTGCCCGCCCGGTGGGCCGGCACGCTGTCCAGCAGTGCGGCGGTCAGGGGAGGCATGACCAGGGGCGCACCGAAGCCGACAGGGAACATCAGCAGGGCGACCAGCCATACGGGAGTCGTCGCGGGCAGTGCGGTCAGGGCAACCATGCCGACGATCATCAGCAGCAGTCCGGCGGTGATGGCCGCTCGGCGGCCGATCTTCTCCACAAGTCGCGCGGCGACCGGATTCAGCAGGGCGGAGAAGGCCATCATCGGCACGAATGCCAGGCCGGTGGCCATGGAGGACAGGCCGCGGAGCTCCTGGAAGTAGAGGCTGAACAGGAACGGCAGTCCGTAGAAGCCGATCATGAACGTGAAACCCACCACGACGGCGATCACCACGGTGCGGTCGCGGAACATCTCCAGCGGCAGCATCGGATGCGGCGCACGGGCCTCGATCAGCAAGAACGCGGCCAGCGCGGCGACGGCGACGCCCAGTGCGAGCAGGACGTGGGGCGCGGTGAAGCCGTCGGCGCCGGCCTCGATCACTCCGTAGGTCAGACCGCCCATCGCCAGGACGGCGGCGATCTGGCCGGCGAAGTCGAAGGGCACCTGCCGGTGGGGCGACGGCTGGGTGCGAGTCAGCAGGACAAGGGCGGCGGCGCCGACGGGCAGGTTGATGAAGAAGATCAGCCTCCAGTCCGCTCCAGCCAGCAGACCGCCCACGATGGGCCCCGAGGCGGCGGCCGCGGCCCCGCCCATGGCCCACAGCGCGATGGCACGGGCTCGCTCGACCTGGTCGTCGTACGATTCGCGAATCAGGGCGAGAGTGGCGGGCATCATCGCCGCCGCCCCGGCACCCTGCATGAACCGAGAGGCGATGAGAACGCCCAGATCCGGAGCCAGGCCACAGGCGGCCGAGGCCACGACGAACATCGCCAGGCCGGCCGCGAAAGCCCGCCGCGCGCCGATCCGGTCCGACAGGGCCCCGGCGGACAGCAGCAGCGCGGCGAACATCAGGGTGTAACCGTCGACCACCCATTGCAGTCCCGTCATGCCACCCCCGAGGGCGTCGCGGATCGAGGGCAGAGCGACATTGACCACGGTGGCGTCCAAGGTGATCACGAAGAAGCCGATCACCGAGGCAGCGAGCACAGGAGTCGCGCGGCGGTTGCCTTCCCCGGCAGCCGAACCGGCAGGGCGCCGGGTGGTGGGAACAGAGGACGACACAGGAATCTCCCAGGACGAGGCGGGTGGGTGGCGACCCGTCCAGGAAACGGCCTGTTCACGGCGGCGCGGAAGGTACAGCTGTTCCAGGTACTGGCAGAACCCCCCACGCGGAACCGAATCTTCATAGGCTCGAAGACGTGGACAAGCGGAACGAGATCCGGGAGTTTCCGGCCTCGCGCAGGGCCAGGATCACCCCAGAGCAAGCGGGCCTTCCGGTCTACGGCGGCAACCGGCGCGTCCCCGGTCTGCGTCGCGAAGAGGTCGCCCTGCTCTCCGGAATGAGCGTCGACTACTACGTGCGCCTCGAACGCGGCAATCTCAGGGGCGCCTCCGAGGCGGTCCTGGACTCAGTGGCCCGCGCACTCCAGTTGGACGAGGCCGAGCGCGAGCACCTGCACGACCTGGCCCGTACCGGAAATGCCTCGACTCCACGCCGACACCGTCCTGCCGCACGACCGCAGGTCCCACCGAAAGTGCAGCGCTCCCTGGACGCGATGTCGTACGTGCCCGCGATCATTCCCAACAACCGTCTCGACATCGTCGCCGCCAACCGGCTCGGATTCGCGCTCTACGCCCCCATGTTCACCGACGGGCACAAGCCACCGGCGAACATCGCCCGGTTCAAGTTCCTCGACCCCCGCGGCAGAGATTTCTTCGGCATCAACTGGGAGGAGTCGAAGAACATCACGGTCGCGCTGCTGCGCACCGAGGCCGGCCGTACGCCGCATGACAAGGCCCTGACCGATCTCATCGGCGAACTCGTCACACACAGCGACGAGTTCCGCACGGCTTGGGACCGGCACGATGTACGGCAGCTCTACACCGGCGCCAAGAAGTTCCGTCACCCTGTCGTCGGCGACCTCACCCTCGACTTCGACGCGATGTACCTGCCCGCACAACCCGGCCTGACGATCGGGGTCATGAGCGCCGAACCCGGATCTCCGGACGAGGACGCCCTCGAGCTCCTGGCCGGGTGGGCAGCCTCCGGCAAGGGAACCGGCCTGGCGCACCTTCTCTCCCGTGCCGGTTAGGGCCCCGCCTTGCCGACTTCCTCAAGAACGTCCCAGCCACAGGTCATTCAACCGTCGCGCCACCCGACAGGCGAAGTTCCTCGCTGTCGAGGTCGGCTTGGAGGCCGCGCAGCACGGTGTCGTCGATGCGGTGTTCGTCGCGGAGACGGATGACGGTGGCACGTCTGTGGGCGATGAGGGCCAGGTGCAGCGAGGTGTAGTCCTGGTGCATGAGCAGCGCCGGGTCGTCCTCGGCGCCCGTGCTCCGGGCCTGCGCGGACGCCAGGCGTCCCTCGTACTCCTGGCGTAGCCATGCGACGGTCTTCGGGCCGGTGCCCAGGCTGTCGGCGAGCTGCGGTATCGCCCCGAGTGCCGCTTCGACGGCAGCGGTCTCGGCGAGGCCGCGCTCCTCGTCGACCGAGGTGTCCGGGGGCAGCTTCGCCCAGCGCACCGCCACCGGCAGCAGGAGTCCCTGTGCCACCAGCGTGACGAGGATGACGCCGGAAGTGACGAAGATGATGAAGCTGCGGTCGGGGAACGGCGCGCCCGAGTCGAGCGTCTGCGGCACCGAAAGCGCCACCGCGAGGGAGACCGCGCCTCGGAATCCGGCCAGCCCGCTGATCACGCGGGCCCGGTGGCCGAGCTGGAGCGTGCGTTGCTGGGGCCGGCGGTCGAGCAAGCGGGTCAGGTAGGCGGCTGCAAACAGGAATGCGAACCGTACGGCGACGAGTACGGCGCAGACGACCGCCACGGCGATCAGCGCGTCCTTGAGGTCGCTACCGCTGAGGTCGCGGACGGCGTACTGGAGTTCCACGCCCACCAGTACGAACAGTGTGCCGTTGATGATGAACGTGGACAGCGACCAGAACGCCATGGCCTGCGTGCGGTGCTCGGCCCGGATGATGCGAGGGGCGATCTGGGACATGATCAGACCGCAGGTGACCACGGCGATGACGCCGGAGGCCTCGACCAGTTCGGCCAGCAGATACGCGGTGAAGGGCACCAGGATCATCACCAGGTTGCCCAGCAGAGGGTCGTCCAGACGGCGCCGCAGGATCGTGTTGCCCCACGCGACCGCTGCTCCGACTACGGCCCCGCCGCCGTAGGCGAGCAGGAACAGCCCGCCGACGTGCGGAACCCCGAGGTGTTCCTCGCCGACCGTGATGCCGACGGCGAGACCGTAGACGACGAGGGCTGTGCCGTCGTTGACCAGGCTTTCGGCGCGCAGCATGGTGACATTGCGGCGGGGCAGGGCGCGGGCCAGAACACCGACCGCCGTGGCGTCCGTGGGTGCCACGGCCGCACCGAGCACCCAGGCCGGTCCCCACGAGAGCCCGAGGGCGTGCCCGGCCGCGGCGACGGCCCAGGCTGTGAGGATGACCAGGACGGTGCTGTTCAGCACGATGCCGATCAGGTTGGTGCGGATCTCCCGCAGGGAGGTGGTGATGCTTTCCCAGTGCAGCAGCACGGGCAGGAAGAGCAGCAGCACGAGCTCTGGTGGAAACTGTGCCCCGCGTACCTCGGGGATGAACCCCAGGGCTGCGCCGGTCAGCAGCAAGGGAATCGGCGGGGCGATACCGAGACGTCGCCCCACGGCGTTGCCCACCAGCACGGCCACGCCCAGGACCACGACGAGTTCAAGACCGTGCAAGGCGTTTCTCCTGGAAGAAAAGGGTTTCGGGAAGGGGCCCCGTCGGCTGCGGGCCCGTTAGGGAGTGGTGGTGGGGTCCCAAGCGGTGACGAGGTTCTCGTCGAGAGCGTCCAGGGTTTCCATCTCGTCCTCTGTGAGGGCGAAGCCGAACACGTCGGCGTTGCCGGCGATACGGTCCGCGTGAGTGGACTTCGGCAGGACGACCAGCCCCTGCTGAAGGGCCCAGCGGATCAGCACCTGCGCCGTGGAGCACCCGTGAGCCTCGGCGATACGGACCAGCGGCGGATCGTCGAGCTTGCGGCCCTTGGTGAGCGGACTATAGGCCTCCACCTGGATGCCGTTCTTCCGGCTGAGGTCGACGACGTCCGCGCGGGAACGGAAGTTGTAGGGGCTGATCTCGAACTGGTTCACCGAAGGCAGGTGCTGAGCGTAGCCGAGGAGTTCTTCCAGGTGGTGCGCCATGTAGTTGCTGACGCCGATGGCGCGGGCCTTGCCCGTCTCCAGCAGGTGTTCCATCGCTCGCCAGGTCTCCTCGCGGGTGCCGGGCACCGGCCAGTGCACGAGGTAGAGGTCGATGTGATCGACGCCCAGTTGGCGCCGGCTGCGCTCGAAGGCGTCGAGGGTGGGCTGGTATCCGTGGTCCGCGTTCCACAGCTTGGTGGTGATGAACACCTGGTCACGGTCGAGGCCGCTCGCACGCAGCCCATGACCTACGTCTGCCTCGTTGCCGTAGACGGCGGCGGTGTCGATGTGCCGGTAGCCGGCGTCCAGGGCGGCGATTACGGCCTGCTGGGTCGCTCGGCCGGCGGGGCTGCGGAAGACGCCCAGTCCGATGACCGGGATCTCCACTCCGTCACGCAGGGGCAAGGTGTCGGCCGGGCCGGTCGAGGTGTGGCGGGGGTCTGGGCTTGTGCTCATGACGGCGAGCCCTTTCTGTACGGGTGCTCGGCAAGAGGTTCGGGCCGGTCGGCGACCTGGACTGGCGTGGAAGAAGGCACACCGCACCACCGAGCTTGAACGGCGACGCCATTGGCTGTGGCTCCGCGCACTGCGCCGTGGGCGGTCACCACGGGGTGGGCGGAATCCGGGCAGGCTGCGCAACGGCAGTCGCAAGTGGTCATGGCGGCAGTGTTCCTGGAAGGGGTGGTGCATGATCTGCCACTCAGCCTTGCACCTGAATCGGGCGCTGTGAGGGGTAAGAAATCTTCCCCCGCTTGCATCGGCCGTGCTGCGCAGGCAGCAGGTCAGGTAGCTGAGGAGTTCCTGTCGATGCCGGCGGTCCATGCGGCCAGGAGACGGAGGCCGTCATGGCTGGGCGAGCCGGGCTCCGCGGTCCATACGGTGAGGTACTGGTCGGAGTTGGTGCCGACCATGAGGGTGTCTCAGTTGAGGGCAAGATCGCCGGCCACCGGATGGCGGAGGGCTTTGGCCCCGATGGTGGCGGAGGTGACCTTCTGGCTGCCCCACCACGTACGGAAGTCGTCATCCCGCACAGACAGTTCGCCGACCAGTGCGGCCAGGTGCGCGTCCGCGGGACGCTTGGCGGCCTCGGCGCGCAGCATCGCCACGGACAGCCGCGCCGCGCCGTCCCAGTCGGCGTACAGAGTGCGCATGGCGGGGTCGGTGAACAGGATGCGCACGTAGTTGCGGTGCTTCTGGGGAATGTGGGAGAAGTCGGTGACCAGGGCGGCGCCGAGGGCGTTCCAGGCAAGGATGTCCAGGCGGCGGCCCATCACGACGGCCGGCGTGGAGGTGAGGCCGTCGAGCAGTCTCTGCAGCACCGGCAGGACCTTCTGCACTTCTCGGCGGCGGGGCCGGGCGGTGTCCTTGCCGGCCAGCTCAAAGACGCGGTCCCGCTGCTCGTCGCTGAGGTGCAGGACGCGTACGAGGACCTGTAGGACCTGGCCGGAGGGCTGTGTACGGCCCTGTTCGAGGCGGGTGTAATAGCCGGTGCTGACGGAGGCGAGCTGGGCGACTTCCTCCCGGCGCAATCTCGGGACACGGCGCGAACCGGTGCCGGGCAGGCCAACGGTGCGGGGGCTGAGTTCGCCACGGCGGACCTTGAGGAGCTCGCCCAGCTCCTTGAGGTGGGCGTTGCTGGTCATTGAACCAGTCTGCACAGACGGGCTGTCCGGCTGGAGGGGAGAGTATTTGTCCAGGACAACGCTTCCCAGGATGTTTTGCTCCCCTGCGGGACATGTCAGGGGGCGTGCGAGCGTGACGGTGGAGGTGGGCCGACAGCCCGCGGCGCGAGCGACCGTGGGGGTGACTTCGCGGGCGATCGGGCTCGGGACGCGACCGTGGCCTGTCACCAAGACGCTGTCGATGCCGCTGTTATCACCTCGGCCGGCCTCCACCCGCAGACACCCTGTTCCGGTCGTCGCATGGGTGCTGATCCCGGTACACGTGAAGTGCTGCCGGCAGACGTTCTGACAACTGGTCAGGAGGGGCTGCTGGAAGACATGAGGTTCTGGTCCGCGGCCCAGGAGGCGAGGAGCCGCAAGGCGTCATGGGAAGGGGAGCCGGGCGGGGCGGTCCAGGCAATGATGTGTTGGTCGGGGTCGCCGGCGCATCCGAGGGCGCTCCACCCGAGGGTGAGTTCTCCGACGACCGGATGGCGCAGCCTTTTCGTCCCCAGGGTCCTGGCGGCGACATGGTGCTCCGTCCACCACCGCCGGAACTGTGCGTCCAGTGCCGAGAGTTCTTCGACCAGGGCGATCAACTGCGGGTCGCCCGGATAGCGTGCGCTCTCCATGCGGAGCTGGGCGATACCCAGGTGGGCGACCTCTTCCCAGTCCACGTACAGGTCTCGCAGGGCGGGGTCGGTGAACAGCATCCGGATGTAGACCCGGCGGTTCTCCGGGATACGCCCGAAGTCGGCGAACAGGGCGGCGCCCAGTTGGTTCCAGGCCAGCACGTCGGTACGACGGCCGACGACGACCGCCGGGCTCGTGCCGAGGTCGTCGAGGAGGAACTGCAGCTGGGGGTCCACCTGCTGCCGGGTGGTGTGAGGGGGCAGGTCGTTCTTGGCGGCGAGCTCGAAGAGGTAGGTGTGCTGGTCCGCGTCGAGTCGGAGCACCCGGGCGAGGTCGACCAGCACCGGAGTGGATGCCTGGAGACGACCCTGCTCGATCCGCGCGTAGTACTCGGTACTGATGGATGCCAACAGCGCGACCTCCTCGCGACGCAGACCGGTCACTCGCCGTGGCGGTTCGCTCACGGTGGGAAGGCCCACGTCGGCAGGGCTGAGGCTTGCGCGCCGTGCTTTGAGGAATTCCCCCAGCTCGTTCAGGTGAAGGTCACGACTCATGTTTCCCAGAATCGCACGATGTCCAGGCACGTGAGGGGAACAGTCTGTGCCTGGACATCGCGTCGTGGAAGTAGTAGATGGACGTTTGCCGGGATCCGGCTTCGTGGCGCAGTCACAAGGGGTGAATTCGGTCCTGCGGGCGGCGTTCTTGAACGCCTTCCACGGCCGCGCGCCTGCTCGGACGTATGCCGGTCGGCTTCCCATGCGCGCCGGCAGGCCCCCGGTGGGGGCAGGGTTCAGCTGTTCAGTGCCTGCTGCAGAACGTGGCTGTCCGCGGCCTGCACCAGGCCGGCGATCTTGCCCTCGCGGATGGTCCACAGGTGGATGAACCGCACGTCCGCCTTGTTCCCGGTCCTGGTCTCGGCGTGGTAGTGCCCGAGCACGAATACGTGACCGTCGCCGTCGGTGTAGTACTGCTCGGGGACGGATCCCAAGGACTCGAAGTTCGGCTGCATCGGGCCGAAGAAGTCGCGGGCGACATGGTCCCAGCCCTGGTAGATCCCACCACCTGGGAAACCGGGGGTGATGTCCCAGACGATGTCCGGCGCCACGACCGCCGCGATGACCTCCGGGGCCATACGGGATTCGTAGAACCGACGGACCAGGGCGATGTTCGCCGAGTCGGACATGGCGGGCTCCTTCGACTGCGGATCGGCTGTAACGGGAATGCCGGGAATCAGACGCTGACGGCGGTAAGACCGGCCTTGAAGATCGAGGCGACGCGGGCGACGCGAGCACCGAGGGTTTCGGCGGTGGCGATGTCGGCCTTGTGGACGCCCTCAGGGCCAGTGTCGGTCGGGGTCTGGGCGCCGGCGCCCAGGAAGTAGCCGAGACGGTTGATGTCGTTCTCGCTGCCCGTGGTGCTGCCCCAGCCGGGCAGCAGCCCGAGGTTGACCCAGTGCATGCCGTGCTGGGCGGCCAGGGTGGAGAAGTAACCGAGGGTGGAGGACTTGTCGCCGCTCTTGCCCCCGGAGTTGGTGAACCCGGCGGCGATCTTGTCGACCCAGCCCTGGACGGCCCACCGCTTGCTGCTGGCCTCGGCGAACGCGTGGAAGGCCGCCGAGGCGGTGCCCATGTAGGTCGGGGAGCCGAAGACGATCGCGTCCGCGGTGTCCAGCCGGGCCCACTGCTCGTCGGTGATCGTGTCCACGGGGATCGACAGGACCTCGGCTCCGGCCTCGTCCGCACCGCGTGCCACGGCCTCGGCAAGGACGGCGGTGTGGCCGTAGCCGGAGTGAAATGCGACAGCGACGACGGGGCGGTCAGAAGAAGACATGGTGGTGCTGCTTTCCGGTTGGGGAATCGACGTATGCGGCCAGCATGGCACCGGTTGCGAGCGGTGTGAGGGGGAAGAATTTGTACCCGGGCGGAGTCTGCCTGGGAATGCGGCGGGCCCGTCTGCGGAAGATTCCCGTGTCAATCCGCCTTGCCGGTTGGGTGGCACACCGACACCGCGCCGCGCCCGCCCTGAAGGTCGGTGTGTGCGCGCCAGAGCCGGCGTGGACAGATCGCTTTCGAGGAAGCGCGGGTGTCCCGGCGCCACGTCGAGTAGCGGGCGCACAGGCTCACATCAGGTGCGGGATTCGGGGCTGCCGCGTGTCACGGCCTTCTCGAAGGGGACATCGGCGGCCTTCAACTCTGCGGCCCCGTCCCGGACATGGACAAGAAGGGCCCGGTCTGGAGTGCGAGGGCGAGCAGTTGGTCGAGGACCTTGATCAAGTGGTTGCCGTCTGCGCCTGATCGCCGTGGGTGTGCGCCGGGGCCCACTCGCGCAGCCACGGCCATGTCGTCGGCGCCCTTGCGCAGTAACTCCGCCTGCTGCGCGCGGGTGTAGACGATCGTGGCCGATTCGCGGAATGACTGGGCGCCGAAGCCGTGCTCGGGGTGGTTCCGGAAGGTTCAGGGGGGTGGAGGACAGGGGGTGCAGGCCTGTGAGTTGGGCGAGCGGTCCCATAGGTGCCGTGCCAGCTCCAGGTCACGGGCTTGGCCGGGGGCGGGGTTCTCGGGTTTGAGGCGGTTGAAGCAGGTGCCGTTGACCGTTTGCGGTTCGGCAGTGGCCGGGTGCAGCAAGGGTTCGGCGCCCTGCTCGGGGTGGATGGGACGGTGGCGAGCTTCGGGCCGACGCACGCCCGCTGGGAGCGGTACCGGCGTCGGGAGCCGTCGCGATCGTCCCTGTCAAGGTGTCAGCGGCGGTGGGTGCTGCTCGCGGTGTTGATCACCGGGCGCCGTCGGGGGCGTCGGTGAGCCTGGACAACAGCAGGTTCGTCAGCAGGCGGCGTTGTTGGCCAGGATGTCGATGCATTCGTAGGTGGTCAGCAGTTCGGCGGCGAGCCGGCGCACGTCATCCAGGCGGCTGTAGTCCGCCGGGTGGGCCCTGCCTCAGATCCGACGGGCGACTGCCTCGGTCTTCTGGGGCGAGCGCCCCACGACCGCCACCGTCGTTCCCCGTTCGCTGACCCGCTACTGGGGTACGGCGCGGGACGGGAAAGGCAGCCACCACGCCGGTCAGGGCGATGGTGGTGCAGATCCAGAACCCGGTGGTGAGATTGACCTCGGCACGGCGTCTCTTGAGAAGCCCGCCCAGACGGCTCAGCCGCGGCTCTCGAACCATGTACACCATGATCCCATCGGGTGGGTCGCTCGGCGGCGAAGGGGGGTATGGGCTTCCTAGGTTCCCCGAGCCCGGGGATGAATCCTTCCCATTTTCCCGTATCGGCGGCAGGGGCATGCTGACGGCATGGCCGGTGTGGTCGTGGCTTCTGCGAAGCGCTGTTCCGGGTGATTCGGGGCACCAACAGCGCTGGCCGACCTGCGTCCCGTCTGCGCCAGCCCTGGGTGCCCATGCGAGACCCCCCGCAGTGGGCCTTGATCCTGTGTGATGAAGTGAGGCATTTCCCATGCTGTGCGCCCACCGCCGCCGTCCGGATCTCAGACCGGCGACCGCTGGCGCTCCTCGTCCGCGCTTTCGGCAGGGATCCACGACGCGGACGCCCAGCACGGCACCCTCACTCAGTCCTGGGTGCGGCATCACCTTCGACATCTTTTTGACTTTGCGTCGTCGGCACGGAGCGAAACTCGCCGCTCCATCAGTAACTGCACAAAAGCATGAATAAAACGCACAACTCGGTAAGGAGAGTTTGATGACAGATATGCATAAGCGTGAATTGGCTGCCGGGGTGAAGGTTCCACTTGTCGGCTTTGGAACTTACCTCATCCCGAACGACAAGGTCGCGCCTGCCGTAGAGGATGCCCTGGCCGCAGGATATCGACACGTCGATACGGCCGAGGTGTATGAGAACGAGCGCGGCGTCGGCGAAGGGCTACGCCGTGGTATGCGACAAGCAGGTCTCGACCGCGGCGACGTGTTCGTGACGACCAAGTTGTGGCCGCTGGCGCGGGAACGTACCAAGACGGCCGAAGAGGCCGTGCGCTCCTTCGACGAGAGTCTTGACCGGCTCGGTCTGGAGCAGATCGACCTGTATCTCATCCATGCCACGTTCGGGCGTGAGCAGCGCCTGGAGCAGTGGCAGGGGCTGGTTGAGGCTTACGAGACCGGAAAAGCGCGTGCGATCGGCGTGTCGAATTTCAACGCCGCTCACATCGACGAGCTGATTGAGGCGGGACTTCCCGTTCCGCACGTCAACCAGATCGAATTGCACCCCTGGTCACAGAAGCCCGAACTGGTCTCTTACTTGAACCAGAAAGGTATCACCCCTGTCGCCTACAGCAGCCTGGCTCCGTTGTCGACCTGGCGTACCGCGCCCGGCCACGCAAGCGGAAAGACGCAGGAGATGCGAGCCGAAGGTGAACGGTCTGATTCTCCATTCAAGAAGTTGGCGGCAAAATACGGTGTGACTGAGGCGCAGTTGCTTCTGCGCTGGGGTGTGCAGAACGGCTACCCGGTGCTTCCCAAGAGCACCAACCCGGTCCGTATGCGTGAGAATCTGGACGTTTTCTCGTTCCGTATCGACGACGCCGACATGGACGACATCCGTGGCATGGACCGCGGAGCAGGGCTCGCCTGGGGCGAAGTAGACCCGACCACGCACGGCTGAGCCGCGCACAGCACTCCCGCGCCTTCAAGAGGGCCACCGAAGGAAGGCGATTCTTTCGCCCGAATGGCGAGACGGCACGAGACCCCGAGCCACTGCGGCCCGGGGTCTCTCCGTCGCGACGTGGAGTCCGGCCAGGTAGATCGTGGCGGTCTTCTCGTAGCGGGTGGCGATGCCGCGCCACTGTTTGAGGCGGTTGATGCATCGCTCGACAGTGTTGCACTGTCTGTACGACTCCCGGTCGAAGGCGGGTGGCCGGCCGCCGTAGCTGCCTCGACGGACCCGATGGCCATGCTGGTCGGCTGGGACTGGGATGACCGCCCGAATCCCCCGTTGTCGCAGGAGTCCGCGGATGGCCCGGGAGGAGTGCGCCTTGTCGGCAAGGACCACGTCCGGCCGGGTCCGGGGGCGTCCGACACGACGGGGGATGCGCAGTCGTGCCATTACGTCAGTGAAGGCGGGCGCGTCGCCGGCCTGTCCTGCCGTGAGTACGAAGGCCAGAGGTCGGCAGGTGCCGTCGGCGGCGAGATGGATCTTCGTCGTCAGCCCACCTCGGGAGCGACCGATGGCGTGGTCAGCGGGCTCCGGCCGCATGCTGATGTGCTCGAACGACGGTGGAGTCGACGGACACCACCCGGCTCAGGTCCTCGTTGGCGTCCGCCTGGGCCGGCAAGGCGGTGAACACTCGCTCCCAGGTCCCGTCGAGCGCACAGTTCCGCAGACGACTGTAGGCACCCTTCCACGAGCCGAACTCGGCAGGCAGATCCATCCACGGAGATCCAGTCCGGTACTTCCAGACGGTCGCGTCGACTACCTGCCGGTGATCACGCCATCGTCCACCTCGGTGAGGAGCCCGGTCCGGCAACAGAGGCTCGATCCTGGCCCACTGGGCATCGGTCAACACGCTCAAGACAACGACAGGCGGCCCGCGCCGCAACGGCTCAGAACCCGGCCATGGACTTGTCAAACACTCCGCCCAGCGCACCGTAGGCGCTGCAGCGAACCGAATGCCTTGCTCTGAGCCTCCGCCAACTTGAAGTCGCAGGTCAAAGGACTGGTGTGACCGGTACTCAGGGTACTCACGCTGGTCGTGGGCGGGAGTCTGTCGAGTAGATCGTCTGTCAGCGGTTGACTTCGAGGTTCGCCGTTCTCCGCCAGAGGCGCGCCACCGGCGCGCAGCCGAGCCTGTATCGTCGGGCGGCAACTGGGCCCCGGCTGCTTTCCTCAGACGCTGTTGGATTCGGGGTCTGCTTCGCCCCGCTGATCATTGGTCGAGTGGGGGCGCAGGCAGTGCGCGGCATTGAACCGTCCGGACACTGTGGAGCGGACAGTCGAGGCGTTCACCAACGGCCCGAATAAGTCGGCGCCCGAGCAGGCGTAGGAGCTGAACGAGATGATCCGCACGTGCATCTGTGATCACTAAATCACACAGGCAGCCTCTGTCAGCCTCTGGGTCGGCGGGGGCTTCGTCGTTTTCTACCGGCCCGCTGCCAGCGGAGGGGGGAACGGTCAATTCCACGACCGGGAACCGGACAGACAACGGGAAGTTCGCGCCACGGATCTTGTGTGGCGCCTGTGAACCCATGAGGGTGGTCGGTGGTGAGACGCGCATTCGATTTTTCTTGGGGGAAAAATGAAGGCACGTTTTATCGTCCCGCTTCTCGCGGCGGGGGTCCTGCTGGTGCCGACTGCTGCGGCGTCGGCTGCTCCGAGCGGCAACACGGGAAGGGCCGTTGCGAAGATTGCTGCCTTTCCCGTGTGGTGCAAGTTCCAGGGTGAGAAACCGTTCCAGGTCACCCATGGCGGGCCGCTGTTCGCCCAGGGCCATTACTCGGGTTGCTCAACTCCGGCACCCGACCAGTGCCGGGCCCAGGTCGATCTTCAGGAGTACGTGCGCGACGGGTACTGGCGCGCGGTGAAGCACAAGGACAGCGAGTGGACGAGGTGCAGCGGGCGCTACATCACTCCGCCGCTCACGTGCGTGCATGATGGAGAGAAGGAGACGTACAACACTCAGGTGACCTTGCCGTCGAATACCGCGGATGCATCAGCGAGCCCGGAATCGCAGACACGGGCAACACCGTGATCGACTGCTGAAGTCCGTTCACCCGTAACGGCCTGCCGGATTGATTCGGTAGGCCGTTTTCGGTCTCGGTCGCACAGATGAAAGTGAGACAGCAGCATGCACGTTCATTTTGAAGCAGTAGACCCAGAGAAAATGATCAGGTTCTGGGGCAGCATCCCGGGTCATGGTGCGTACAGCGTCGGCAAAGCGGAATCTCCGGCTGTACTGCCGGTCGTCACCGTCCTTGTCGGAACGATCGCCGAACAGGTTCAGACGCTGATTGCCAAGGGCGCCTCTCTGGTGGAACCTCACGATTGCATGCAGGCCCTGATGACGGATCCGGAAGGCAACAGGTTCATCGTGGAGCTCGACCCCGATCACGAAGCATGACGTTCTCCAGCGTGGATGCGGTCCGGCGTACGGCACTCGCCCTTCAAGGGCGCCGGGTGGACGATCCGGTGTGGGGCGCCTTCATCGTCGTTCCGACGTCGAGGCCGACGGAACCTGCTGGCCATTCCAGGTCGCTTTCTCGGCAGCCGGATGGCGTTGGGAGACGGCCTGCACCGCTACGTGAATCGACGGCGACGCGAGGAGGCCGACAGCCAGCGCGGGTGAGGGACGTGCGGGAGGCCGCCGAGTAGGAGCGGGCAGCTCTGCGGTTCCCGCTCGCTGAGGCCGGGTGGCCTTCTACGATCCAGTGCATGGATCCCGAGCTGCTGGAACGGATCACCGCGCGGCGCGCGGAATTGGACGAACTCGAAGAACAGCTGGCCAAGCAGTTGGCGGAGGTACGGGCCGAGCGGGACGAACTTGACGTCGCCGAGCGGGTCCTGGAGCGGGCGAGCGAACAACTCGCCGACGAGCGCGCCTCAGCCGCGCCGATGCCCGGGCAGGTGGGTGGACGGTCGGTGATGCTGATTCCGCACCGCGAGCCGGACCTGGAGGAGACCATGCTCCCGCCGGACTACGAGCGCATCCTCGCCGCTGTGCGGCAGGCTGCCGGGCCCGTCATGTCGGCGAGATGCTGGGAGTCGACGTCAGCGTGCGGGCCAAGCTGGAACCGCTGCGCGGGAGGCTGGTCAGACTCGTTGATCGCGGCTGGCTGCGCAAACTGCCCGACGGCCGGTTCACCACCCGCCTGTGACCGGGGACACTGTCGCCCGGAGCAGTCCGGCGCGAGCGTAACCGCGGTGCCTCCGAAGGCCGTTGGAATTGTGTGACGAAAACCAAAGGACGCGCCGAGGACACGAGCACGCTTGTCTACCAGTGCCGTCTGCCGCTGTCCACGCACACCGTCAACCACCTCGCCGGTCTGCTGCGCCGCCATCTGAAGGCGATACGGTCCAGGTGGCGGATCCTGCCGCCCGGCCGGATCGCGGTGATCGTTCTGGCCGTGCTGCGGCACGATCAACGCCTGGCCGACATGGCCGGCGGCAACAACGTGTCCGAGTCCACTGTCCGCCGTTGGCGCGACGAGTTGATCGCCCTGCTCGCAGCCCAGGCATCGTGCCTGGACCGCGCTTTGAAGAGGGTCGCCAAGACAGGCGGGGAGGTGGTCCTGATCGACGGCACCCTGACCCCCACCCAACGTCGCACCGGCAAGGCCAACCGGCGGAACTACTCCGGCAAACACCACCATCATGGCCTGCATTTTCTCGCCTTGACCGACGAACGTGGCCGCCTGATCTGGATATCCGCCGCCCGGCCCGGCCGCACCCACGACATCACCGCCGCCCGCCACGACCACATCCTGGCCCAACTGCGCGCCGCCGGCCTCGGCGCCCTGGCAGACCTCGGCTTCCGCGGCCTGGACAACGACGTACGCGACCCCGTGATCGTCACCGGCTTCCACGCCAGCCGCACCCACAAGCTCACCCCAGGCCAGAAGGACGCCAACCGCGTCCTCGCCGTCGGACGCGCGCCAGTCGAACACGGCTTCGCACACCTCAAGAACTGGCGAACCCTCACCAAGCTCCGCCGGCCCCGCCCGCGCCACCCGCCTCCTGCGAGCCTTGCTTGTTCTGACGAACCTCGAAGTCAACCGCTGACAGACGATCTACTCCACTGGCTCCCGCCCACGACCAGCGTGAGAACCCTGAGTGCCGGTCATACCAGCCCTGTGACCTACGACTTCAAGTTGGCGGAAGCTCTCTGAGCTTCAGTGAAGATCCGGCTGGACCTCGGTCAGTCGATGCCTTCGACGATGCGGAAGTCGCGCTCGACGCCGTCGGAGAGGGCGACCAGCGCCTCCTGGTAGGCCGCGCTCTCGCGCGCCGCGACGGCCTGCTCGAAGCTGTCGAACTCGACCAGGATGGTGCGCTCGGCGATTCCGGCGTCATGCGCCACGACCCGACCGCCGCGGACGATGGTCCGGCCGCCCCCGGCCTTGACGGCCGGAGCGGCCAGTTTGTTGTAGGCAGCCAGCTTCTCAGGGTCCGAAATGGTGCGGTAGACGCTGACCCAGTAGCCCTTGGGCATGGCACCTCCAGTGTTGTAATAAGTGTGTCCAGCTTACGAGTTGGTCTCGGACGAGCGTCGGCGGGCGAGAGCGAGGCTCGTCAGCCTTGTGATCGCCATGGCGCCGATGCCGACCAGCGCCGCGGTGGTGTAGGCGCTGTCGTCGGGGAAGAGGTGGCCGGGGCCGGTGCCCGCGGCGAGGATCAGGCCGCCGATGGCGCTGCCCAGGGAGTACCCGACGCTGCGGACGACGTAGTTGAAGCTCATGGCGCTCGACGTCTCGCTCTTGGGGGTGACGGCCAGGATGACGCCGGGCATCGCGGCCGAGAAGCCGCCGACGCCGAAGGCGAGCACGCCCATCGCCGCGAACACTTCGGCCAGGTCCGACCGGGCCGCCGCGAACGGGGCGAACCCGCCGCCGACCACGACGGCGCTGCCGGCCAGGAGCAGGGGGTCGGCGAACGGCGTCCGGACCCGCGGCGTGAGCTTGCCGGCGACGAACCCCAGCACCGAGAACGGGATGAGGACCAGCCCGGCGACGAAGGTCGTCAGCCCGAAGCCGTAGCCGGCGCCGTGCGGCGTCTGCGCGGACCGGGTGATGAGCGGCTGAGCCTTCAAGAACCCGCCGACGGCCCCTACCGGCCGCGCCCGCCCACGGCGTTCCAGCAGTACCGCGACAAACGAGGACTGCCCGGCCCCTGTGGTGGAGGCAGGGTAAATGACCCCGAACCTCAAGATTCCCGACAGAGTAGCTCTCTGCGGCACAGCCCGAACCCCACGACGAACGACAATGCGAGGAGCCCACCGAGAACCATCGCCGCGACCGGGTGGTAGGCGAAGTACATCACACCACCGACACCTCGCTACTTGTGCGGTGATCCGTAAGAAACGGCGCCTAGCCGCCCCTGATGAGGATCCTTACTCTTGGCTCTGTCCCCAGTTCCGTGAATGGTGTTGGTGCTGCGGCAGACAGCCGCCGAATCAGTCTCACTTCTCGATCGCGCTGCCGAAGTGGCACGTCGTCTGCCCAGCCATCGGCTCGACACGGGCGGGCGCCGGATTACCGATGAGGCGGTTGCCTTCGGCAGGATGGGCGCATGACCGAGATCCGCACACCCCGTCTCCTCCTCCGTAGCTGGCACGACGACGACCTCGTGCCGATGGCGGACATCAACGCGGACCCACGGGTCATGCGCTGGATCGACGACGGCTCGGTGCGCGACCTGGACCACACGGCCGAGGCCATCGAGCGATGGGAGGAGGAGTGGGACGAGGAGGGCTTCGGACTCTTCGCCGTCGAGCTGCTGGGCTCGGGCGAACTGATCGGCTTCACGGGACTGTCCGTGCCCGAGTTCCTGCCGGAGGTGATGCCCGCCGTGGCGATCAGCTGGCGGCTCGGCTCACAGTTCTGGGGCCAGGGATACGCGTCCGAAGCCGCGCACGCCACGCTGGAGTTCGCGCTTCAGGACCGCGGCCTGGACCGAGTCATCAGCATCAACCGGATGGGGGACAACGCCTCCGAGAACGTCATCCGCAAGCTCGGCATGGTGCCCGAGCGGGAGACGGTACACCCGGTGTACGGCTACCCTCTGCGCGTTCACGCCATCGATCTCACTGAGTTCCAGGCATGAATCGGCCGAACCGTCGATCATCGCAAGGCAGCCGACCAATCTCCCTACGTCCCCGAGCGCATTGATCGCGACGGTACGGACACCGAGGGACGGACGATGTCCTCCCGTTGCTGACGTACGCTTTCACGGAACTGCGGGTGAGGTTGCCGGTCAGCCCAGCGAGGCGCTCGCCGCACGCAGTTCGTCCAGGGCCGCCAGGGTGTACCCGGCGAGATCGTCCTTGCCGTCACGGTCGCCCTCGGACCATTGGGCGAACCCCCGTTTGAAGGCGAGGACGCCCAGCTCGCCCGCGAGAGCCGCGGTTGGATCGGGTATGCCTCTGGCGACCAGAGCGGTCGTCATCGCGGCCGCGAGGCTGACGCTCTTGAGGGCGTCACGCTCCTGAAGTTCGGCGCTGGCGGCAACGGCCGCCTTCAGGCGAGGAGCGAGCTCGCGGTTCATGGGACCCATCGCGCTCGAGGCGCGCTCGAGACCGGCGGCGACCGCCTCGAGCGGGCTGACGTCACCGGGTGCCTCGGCGATCCCCTCGGTCAGCAGTCGGCTCAGCGTCTCCTGTCCGGCCACCAGCAACTCGCGCTTGTCGGGGAAGTGCCGGAAGAAGGTGCTTTTGGTGACTCCGGCGCGCTCGGCGATCTGCGCGACCGTCGTGGTGTCGTACCCCTGTTCGGTGAACAGGTCGACGGCAGCCACGACGAGGCGTTCGCGTGCGCCTGGTTCCCATCTACCCATGGTCACCATCATAGGTGATGGGACTCTTGTCCCATCACTGCGCTAGAGTGATGGGACAAGAGTCCCATCACATGTGGGGAGTTTTCCATGCGCGTCTTTGTCACAGGTGGCACCGGCCTGATCGGTTCCGCCGTCGTCGCCGAGCTGCTCGGCAACGGCCACACCGTCCTTGCGCTCGCCCGTTCCGACGCGTCCGCGCTCGCCGCCAAGGCAGCCGGCGCCGAGCCGCTCCGGGGAGCTCTCGCCGACCTTGACGCCCTTCGCGCCGGCGTCGCTCAGGCCGACGGGGTGATCCACCTGGCATTCGGCAACGACTTCAGCAGTCCCGAGGCCCTCGCGAAGAATGTCGCCGAGGAGAGTGCCGCCCTCGCGACCCTCGGCGAGGAACTCGTCGGCAGCGACCGCCCCTTCGTCACCGTCTCGGGTACGCCCTGGGTGCCGGGCCGCGTCTCCACCGAAGCCGACCCGCTACCGACCGACGGGCCGGTCGGCGGTCGCGGTCGCGCGGTCATGGCCGTCCTGGGCCTGGCCTCGCGCGGGGTCCGGAGCACGGCCGTACGCCTGCCGCGCACGGTTCACCACCAGGGCACGGGCGGATTCGCCGGCCTGCTGACCGACATCGCACGCCAAACCGGAGTGTCCGGCTACGCAGGCGACGGCGCACAGCGCTGGCCGGCCGTGCACGCGCTCGACGCGGCGGTCCTCTTCCGACTCGCCCTGGAACAGGCGGAAGCCGGTACCTCCTGGCATGCCGTGGCCGACGAGGGGGACAAGGTGCGCGACATCGCCGCGGTCATCGGCCGACGCCTGGGCCTGCCGGTCGAGCCGGTACCGGCGGAGAATTACGGACCTCTCGGCCCGATCTTCGCGACCGACCAGCCCTCGTCCAGCACCCACACCCGGCAGGTCCTCGGCTGGGAGCCGAAGCACCCCAACCTCCTGGAGGACCTGGAGAACATCCAGCCCTGACCGGGGACCGGGACGATCAGCCTCACGCCAGCAGCGGAAGTACATGCACCATCGAGTATCGGCCGCGACACCCGGCCGCAGACCCGCATCCGCGCGCCCGAGGGGCACCGCTGACTGGCCGCGCTGCCGAAGGCACGGTGAGTACGACGGGCCCGGACTCCACCCAGGCCCGGGCCCTTTGCCGTCCCAGACCGCGTTGTCGGTGGCGGCCGGAAGGCTGAACGACATGAACAGCGACGATGAGCTGCTGCTGCTGCGCGGCCAGGCCTATGGTCACGACCACGACGACCTCACCCCGGGCCCTGCGTCAACCCCTGAACTACGAAGTGATCAGCAAGCGTGCTGATCGTCCAAGCTGACCGCCTGCGACGAGTCAGATCGCGTTGATCGCCGCGGGCGCTCGCTCCAATCGGGTCAATGCTCTCAGCAACGCGGCTTGGCCGTGCCGCCGGGCCGCGAGCCGGGCCAACAGCACAAGCACCAGGTCGAAGGCCTCCTCCGGGAGCTTTCGGGCGGCCAGCCCCACGCTGACAGCGAGATCGTCCATATGCACGGCGAGTTCCAACATCCGGGTGACCAGAAAATCGTCGAGACGCAGCGCCCATCCCGTCTGCGGCATGAATACGGCCTGGTCGCCTGAGAACTCCGCGAGCTTGGTCCGCTGCTCAATGAACGAGGTGCGGGCAAGCTCTGCCAACCACGACGCGCCCTGCGACGCGATGCCCTCGCCGTTGGCCCGGATGCCGGCGTTGACCTCCCCGTCGAGCGGTGCATCGATCCAGGCAGCTCGGGCGTAATGTTCCAGCAGGGGGATCGGCGGCTCTTGAGTCGGGGACTCCTGCAGGGCGGAGTCGCAGACTTGCAGGGCAGAGCTGACACTTAAGATCTGATACGCGAGGTGGCCGGCCAGGCCGCCGACCGTCATCTTGGCCAACGCACTTGGCTGCTCCCACGCCGTGGCAACCTCCGGCGCCTCCAGCAGTGCTGCTGCCTGTCCCGCGGCGCCCAGGTAGGCGTCTATGACGCTCATCAAGTCCTCCGTGATCTGAAATCCCCGACATTATGGGCCCCGAGACGCGGCTGGGCAGCAGCTTCACGCTCAGCGGTGACGTGACGTCGAGGCATGCCCGGGAGAGCGCATGCCGATATTGGCGGATGGATGGCTTCCGCCTCTCAGAGCTCGCAACACGGTCATGATCGGTGTTTCTTGAGGCGTCGTCAGCAGATGTTCACCCCTCCCGATCTGGGTGCCGTGCTGGCCGAGTTCGCGCGGGTTCTGCGCCCTGGCGGGAACCTTGTGATCTCGGATGCCTGCACCAGCTGCCGCTTCCCGACAATGCGGTCGACACAGACGTGAGTAGGGCGAGCGCGCATACGACGGCTCAGCCTCGTGAAAGGCGACATCTGGCAGGCCCTCGCGGGCCTGGGCGGGCATTTCGGGCGAGGCGTTGACGCCGATCACATCGTGGCCGAGTTCATGCAGGTAGATGGTGTGGCGGCCGGTCCCGCGGGCCGCCTCCAGCGCCGCGCGGACCGGCAGTGCACCGACACGCACGGTGCGTCCACCGTCGGGTTCGCGTTCGCGCACATGCTGGACTTCAAGCTTCAGCCCTGGCTGAAGAACATCGGGTCGGCGAAGCTGTACCGGCCTGCCGTGGGCGAGGACGAGAACTTGCCCACCCTGGCGCCGGTACTGTCCATGAAGACGATCGACTGGGATCTGATTGCCCAGCAGTACGACCAGATCGTGAAGTACACCACCGCGCTTCGGCTCGGCACGGCGGAGGCCGAGCAGGTACTGCGCCGGTTCACCCGAGGCGGGCCGAAGCACCCCACCTGCTGGGCGAGCGAGGATCAACACCCTTCTGGTACGGCAGGTCCTGGCGGACCCGAGGTGGGCGGACAAGCTCACCGACGCGGACCGCCGGGGCCTGTCACCGCTGTTCTGGACGCTTGTGAATCCGTACGGATGGTTCGGCTCGACATGAACAGCCGTCTTGGTCCCGGCCGCGGCCAGGGGACGGATGAACCGCAGCCCGCAGCCTCCAGGTGAAGCGCCGACCACCCCCGGGCCCAGACTATGGCGGGGCCGGCTGCCCATCGAGCCGGCGGTGTCGGTTCAGGACCGGGGGCTTTTCAGGGTCCGTCCGGTGAGTTCGATGAGCGTTGTTCTTCTTGCAGGGGAGCCTCCCAGGTGGCGGTGATGTCGCGGGCGACATCGCGTAGGAGGTCGATCAGCATGTCTGCGAGTGGTGTGAGGCTGGCGTCGGTTCTGGTCAGGGCGTAGAGCTGGCGGTTGGGCCTGGGGTGGGCCAGTTCGCGATGGGTGGTGCCGGGGGCATGGGTCAGGGCCAGGCGTGAGACCAGGGCCACAGCGCTGCCTGTGCCGACGAGGGCCTGGACAACGTCGTAGGACTCGGTCTCGAACCGCACGGTGGGAGTGAAGCCGGCCTCGCGGGCAGCGTCGTGGAACTGTTCGCGGGCGGCGTGCCCGGCCAGGATGGAAACCCACGATTCGGCGCGCAGTTGTTCCAGGCGCAGTTCGGTGTCCGCGGACTGTCCGGTGGCCAGTGGGTGGTCGTCGGGGAGAACAACGACCATCGGGTCCAGCAGGAGCGGGTGGGCGCGTAGGTGCGGGGGCGGCGCGAGCGGCGTGCCCCAGGACGCGACGATGGCGAGGTCCAGGCGCCCTGCGCTGATCTCGTCCGCTCCGCGTCCGGACACCACGTCCACGACGGAGACGTCGGCGTCCGGATGGCGGTGCCGCAGGGCCGTCAGGGCGGGGGGCAGCAGGTGCAGGGCAGCCGCCTGGAACGTTCCGATCCGCAGCCGTAGGGAGAGGTGACCGAGCAGCGCGGCCAGTTGCGCCTCGGCCTTGTCCGATGCCTCCTCCACGGTTCGACCGTGCGAGGCGAGCAGCGCACCGGCCGCGGTGAGCGTCGCTCCACGAGGACCACGGATGACCAGGGGCACCTGCCAGTCGCGCTCGGCCTTGACCACCTGCTGGGTGACCGCCGCGGGCGTGAGGTGGAGGGCGTGAGCCGCCGCCGTCAAGGAGCCGTGCCGCTCGATCAACGCGAGTAGCCGGAGCTGTCCCGGGTCCACCACCATTCACTAATCCTAACGCTGCACCCCCCTCATTTAACTTCTCTTACAAGTGCGGGAGAGGAAGCCTGGTGGTGCACTCATCGACCGCGCTCCCCGGAAGGGGCTCTTGCCCATGCCTACGCATGTGCCCGTTTTCATCGTCACCACGTTGCTGCTGGCGATGCTGCCCGGCGCGAGTCAGGCCATGATGATCCGGCAGGTTCTGGAAGGCGGGCAACGCACAGTCCGAGGCACGCTCGCGGGCAACGCCACCGGTTTCCTGCTGTGGTCCACGGCCGCCGCGGCCGGGCTGTCCGCTGTCCTGCTGGCCAGCCCGCGCGCGTACGCGGTGCTCCGAATCGCAGGCGGCATCGTGCTGATGATCCTCGGGGTGAACACGCTGCGGACCGCGCTCACCACGGTCTCCAGCCGTCCGCCCCGCGAGAGTGGGCGCCGCACCGGCTTCGCGGGCGGATACCTCACCGGCCTGAGCACCAACCTGGGCAACCCGAAGGCCGGCGTGTTCGCCGTCTCGGTGCTGCCCCAGTTCGTGACGGCGAAGGGCCCGGTGTTCCTGTCGACCGTCGCCCTGGGAGCTCTGTGGGCGTGCGTCAGTGCCTCGTGGTACCTGTTGCTCACCTGGGCCGTCGGCCGAGGGCGCGCCTTGGTGTCGCGTCCGACGGTCCTGCGGGGGCTCAGTGTGACGACCGGCGTCGTCCTGCTCGGGTTGGGCGCCGCGGTGGCAGCGGGTGTCTGAGAGCCGGGCCGGTACTTCTTCCAGCAACCGACCGCTCGGGCCATCCGCCGCCCTTGTGTACCGGCAGCCATGAGGTTGCGCTGCACGACCGGTGGCGACGAAACGGTCGCCCCGGCCCAACCGCCCACTCAGGCCCGGACAGATCCCACGCGGGAGCGAGGAAGCCGATGACGCACGCGATGACACCGGACGGAACCCGCATCGCCTACCAGCTCCAGGGCCAGGGCACGCCGCTGGTCCTGCTGGCGGGCCAGGCCAACAACCACCACTGGTGGGACGCGAATCGCGCCGACTTCCATCGCGCTCGCAGCACCCTCACGCTCGACTACCGCGGCACCGGCGACAGCGACAAGCCCGACACCCCCTACAGCACCGAACTGTTCGCCCAGGACGTCATCGCCGTCCTCGACGAACTCGGCATCGACCGGGCCGACGTCTACGGCACGTCCATGGGCGGACGGGTGGCCCAGCAGCTCGCGGCCCGCCACCCCCACCGGGTGGGCGCCCTGGTTCTCGGCTGCACCTCACCCGGCGGCCCGCACAGCGTCGAACGGAGCAACGACGTCCGCCAAGCCCTGGCACAACCTCAGCCTGGAGCGGCGCGACAGGCCCTGCTCGAGCTGATGTACACCCCCCAATGGCTCGCCTCCCATCCCGGCCCGCACCACACCCTCGGCGACCCCCGCATGCCTGCTCACGCCCGGCGCCACCACCTCGCGGCCAGCAACCGGCACGACGCCTGGGACCTCCTGCCGGACATCAGCGCACCCACCCTGGTCGTCCACGGAAGCGACGACCTGCTCAACCCCACCGCCAACGCACCCCTGCTCTCCGACCGCATCCCCAACGCCCGACTCCATCTGATCCCCGAAGCCCGGCACGCCTACTTCGAGGAGTTCCGCACCCACGCCGGCCCCCTCGTCCTGGACTTCCTCACCACCGCGCACAAGCCGTAAGGACAGCGCAGCCGATACTCGGACACTCTGCACGGGGCACCTGTCGTGCACCAGCGACGCCCTGACCGCTTGAGCCCGCCACCCTCTTCGGGAGGTGCAGGCCGGGCTCCGACGCCTTTGCACATCCAGGTCATCAAGGGCCGCCTCGACCTCGTCCTCGGCGACGAGAAGACCGAGGCCTTCCCGGGATGCTGGATCCACCTGCCCGGGAAGCTGCCGCATACCGTGCGCGCCACCGAGCCCACCATCATGCTGCTGACCATGCTGCCCGCCCCGGAACCCGCCGACTCCAGCGGCCCCGCCGCAGCCCGACCAGCCCCCACACCGGTCGGAAGATGGCGTTCGCGGACCACGCTCGCGCGCAGGCGGCCGGCCACCGGCAGACGCATGCCCCGAAGTCGCGCGGCCGCCTCGACACCCGTCGTCCCCGACGAAGGCCGAACGGCCCCACCGCGACGGTCCGGTGGACTCTGCCCGACCGGCGATGGGGCCGTCACCGTACTGGAGTGAAAGCTTGATGCCGGTCGCACTCGAAGGAACACACCCATGCGAAATCGGGCTGGCCAGGTGCTGTGGCGCTGGCGGCGCAACCCGCTCAGGCGACGCTCCGACATTGCCGAAGCCTGGCTCGTCGTGGCGGTGGCGACGCTGCTTCTTCTCACGGTGCCGATCGCGGCCGTGGCCACGGCGGTGGTCGCCGAGCACGCCGCTCTCGACCAGGCCCGGGGGCTGCACCGCACCACGGCGCACCTCGTCGAGGACGCCCCCGCCGTGGCGACACGGTTCTCTGACCTGGCGGCCGAGGACCGCGTCAACGCGAGAGTACGGTGGACCACGCCCAGCGGCACCTCCAGGACCGGGAAAGCCCTCGTCCCAGCGGGCCGCAAAGCGGGCGCACCCGCCACGGTGTGGCTTGACGACACGGGCCGCATCCGTCCCGCGCCACCCACCTCGTCCCAGGTCAGGTCTCAGGCAGCCGCGTTCGGGGTCGCGGCCGGGGTGGGCGCGTGTGTGCTGGTGCTGGGCTTGTGGTGGGGTGCCCGGGTACGACTGGACGCACACCGCCGGGCGCAGTGGGACTGCGCCTGGGCGGCGTTCAACGCCCACCAGGGGAACCGGCAGGCGTAGGCCGGACACCACGGGCTGGAGTGTCACCGGTCTGCAAGCGGCGCGGGTATCTCGCCGCCATGGCGGTCGTAGGTTGCCATAGGGGTTGTACGTCGACACCGGGATTGGACGTCGCCCCAGACCGGCGGGTTGCCGACGGAGCATCACCTGCATGGCCGGCCTACCGGTGGCTCGGCGGGCACGGGCGAGATACCTTTCGGGTCGACAGTGCCAACCGGCCTTGTCTCAGGTCCTGTTGGGGCCGTCCGTCCCTCGCCTTCGCGGACCCATCATGACGGGCGCGGCACCGGCCCGCGCCCGCGGGCACCCGGTGCGGAACCTGTGGACGAGGGAGACCGAAGCCATGACGGACACCGCAGCACTCCTGGCCAAGGTGGTGGGCCCGGAGCATGTTCTGGCGGGGGACAGCGTGCCGGAGGAGTACGGGCACGACGAGTCGCTGACCGCCGCCTCCCGGCCCCCTGGGTATGTGGTGCGCCCGGCCGTGGCGGCCGAGGTGGCCGGTGTCCTGGGGATCGCCGCCGCACAGGGCGTCCCGGTGACGGCCCGGGGCTCGGGTACCGGAATGTCCGGAGCCTGCGTACCGGCGGCGGGCGGGATCGTCGTGTCGTTCGAGCGGATGAACCGGGTCCTGGAGATCGACGCCGACAACCACGTCGCCGTGGTTCAGCCCGGGGTCACCCTGGCCGAGCTCGATCGACGGACCGCTGAGGCGGGCCTGTGCTACCCGGTGCGTCCGGGGGAGCAGGGTGCCACGGTGGGCGGCACGATCGCCACCAACGCCGGTGGCATGCACGCCGTCCGGCACGGTGTCACCCGCCACCATGTGCTCGGCGTCGAGGCGGTCCTCGCATCCGGCGAGGTCGTGCGCGGCGGCGGCAGGTACGTCAAGACCAGTACCGGCTACGACCTGACCCAGCTCCTGGTCGGCTCCGAGGGCACGCTCGCCCTGGTGACCGAGGCGATCCTGCGGCTGCGGCCGCGTGCCGGGCACAACGCGACTGTGCCGGCGCCCTTTACGGAGCCCGAGCAGATCGCGCGGGCCGTGCCCCGGTTGCTGGCGGGGGGCCTGGAACCGTTGGCCCTGGAGTACGTGGACACGCTGACGACGGCCGCGCCGACCGCCGACCAGGAGTTCGGGCTCGGCATCCCGGACGAGATGAGAGACACGGCGCTCGGTCACCTGGTCGTGGTCCTGGAAGAGCATTCTGCCGAGCGCCTGGACGCCCAGGCCGAAGCGGTGTGCGGGCAGTTGCTGGAGCTCGCGGCGGCCGACGCGTACGTGCTGCCCCCGGCCGCCGCACGCCGCCTGAATCCAGGCCCGCGAGCACGCGTTCTGGGCGGCGAAGGCGGCCGGCGCAGACGAGGTCGTGGACATCGTCGTACCGCGCGCGTCGCTGCTGCGGCTGCTCACCGAGGGGGACGCCATCGCCCGGGACACCGGATCGCTCGTCACCGGCTGCGGGCACGCCGGCGACGGCAACGTACACCTGGCGGTCTTCCAGCCCGACCAGGTCCGGCGCGACGCGGTGCTCCGACGGCTGTTCCGGGCCGGGCTGGCGCTCGGCGGAGCCCTCTCCGGCGAGCATGGGATCGGCACGGCGAAACAGCCGTACTTCCTGGAACTGGAGGATCCCGCCCGGCTCGCGCTGATGCGCCGCATCAAGCACGCCTTCGACCCCGACGGGATCCTCAACCCGCATGTTCTGTTCGGCTGAGCGCGAGAAAGGCGGAATCCCCCGTGAACGGTGCCCACGCCGTGGCCCGCACCCTGCTGGCCTCCGGTGTCGAGGTGTGCTTCGCCAACCCCGGCACCTCCGAACTGCACTTCGTCACCGCCCTCGCCGACGAGCCCGCCCTGCGCGGCGTGCCCTGCCTGTTCGAGGGCGTGGCCACCGGCGCGGCGGACGGCTACGGCCGCATGACCGGCCGGCCCGCCGCAACCTTGCTGCACCTGGGTCCCGGGCTCGGCAACGGCTTGGCCAACCTCCACAACGCCCGCCGCGCAGCTACCCCGGTCGTCAACCTGATCGGCGACCACGCGACCTTCCACAAGCAGTACGACGCTCCGCTGGAGTCGGACATCGACGCGCTGGCGGCCACGGTCTCCGGGTGGGTGCGCCGCTGCGACGACGCCGCCACCGCCGGCGGTGTCGTGGCCGAGGCGGTTGCCGCCGCCACCGGTGCTCCCGGGCAGGTGGCCACGGTGATCCTGCCCGCCGACGTGGCCTGGTCCGACGGCGGCGAGCCCGCACCCCCGGTGCTGCCCCGGCCGTCCGCGACCGTGCCGGAGCAGACCGTTGCCGCGGTGGCGGCGGCCCTGCGCACCCGCGAGCCCGCCGCGATCCTGCTCGGTGGCGCCGCCACCCGTGAGACGGCGCTGCGCGCGGCGGGCAGGATCGCCGCCGCAACCGGTGCCCGGCTGCTGTGCGAGACCTTCCCGGCCCGCCTGGAACGCGGCGCGGGCCTGCCCGCCGTGGAGCGCCTCGGCTACCTCGCGGAAGGGGCGATGGCCCAACTCGACGGCGTACGGCACCTGGTGCTGGCCGGCGCCCGCGCCCCGGTGTCGTTCTTCGCCCACCCCGGTCTGCCCGGTCTCCTCACGCCCGAAGGATGCCAGGTGCACGTCCTGGCCACGCCGGGAGACGACGGCGCGGACGCCCTCGGCCACCTCGCCCACCTCGTCGCGGCCGACACCACCGTCCCGGTCCCGCACGCCGAGCGGCCGTTGCCCCCGACCGGCGCGCTGACCGCGCAGAGCGCCGCGGCGGCCATCGGCGCGCTGCTGCCCGAGGGGGCGATCGTCGTGGACGAGGCCAACACCTCCGGCCTGTGGCTGCCCGGCGCCACCGCGGGCGCACCCCGCCACGACTGGCTGACCCTCACCGGCGGCGCCATCGGCCAGGGCCTTCCGCTTGCCGTCGGCGCCGCGATCGCCTGTCCTGACCGGCCCGTGCTGTGCCTGGAGGCCGACGGCAGCGCCATGTACACCATCTCCGCGCTGTGGACTCACGCCCGCGAAGGGCTGGACATCACCACGGTCGTATTCGCCAACCGCTCCTACGCCGTACTAGGCATGGAACTCCAGCGCCTCGGCGCCCCGGCGGACGGCCGCGCCCGCCGCGACCTGCTCGACCTGTCCCGGCCCTGTCTCGACTTCGTCGCCCTCGCCGAGGGCATGGGCGTGCCGGCCTCGCGTGCCACCACCGCCGAGGAGCTCACCATCCAGCTGCGCAAGGCCTTCGCCGAGCCGGGACCCCACCTGATCGAAGCCCTCGTGCCGGCACTCTTCTGATTCGGCCGACAGCGGTGCCGCCGTCGTGCGGACCCTGCTCACCTGCCGTCGGAGCGATGACGGCCCGATCCGACGTGCCGGACCTCGACGAGCTGGGGGCATTGCCGGCGCAGCAGGCGCTCAAGTCCGTGGTGGAGGGTGAGCCAGGCGGCGGGACAGCCGTGGCAGGCGCCGACGAGGCGTACGGTGACGACGCCGTCGTGCACGCCGACCAGCTCGATGGCACCGCCGTGGGAGCGGGCTCGTTCGCCCACCGGTCCGGCGATGAGGTTCAGGGCGGCGGTGTGGAGCGGCGTGTCATCGCGGGGCCCTTCGGCGTCCGCCGCGGGGCTCCAACCGGTGGGATCCTCCAGGGCGTTGTGCAACGCGGTGCGAACCCGGGATCCGTCCGCCCGCCAGGAGTGGCCTTCGCCGAGGCGGGTGACGATGACAGCGGGTTCGACGGTGACGTGGGCGAGGGTGCCGTCGGCGAGCAGCGCCGCCAGCGGCGCCGGCACCGAGGCGGGCGCTCCCGTCCAGTCGAGGACACCGGCGGGGATGATCCAGCGCATCCGGTCGGGGTGATCGGGGACGGGCTGGGGGTGCAGGGGGATCATCGGCGCTGTTCACCCACCCGTCACAGCGGCAGTGATGGTGTGGGCGAGGTAGGCCATGAGCCAGGCCGTCACGGTCAGGTAGGTGAAGGCGATCGTCGGCCATTTCCAGGTGCCGGTCTCCCGCCGGATCACCGCGACGGTGGCCATGCACTGCAACGCGTAGGCGAAGTAGACCAGGAGTGCCGCGATCGTGGGCGCGGTGAAGACCTTCTGTCCCGCGTGGGATCCGTCCTGGTAGGTCAGGGTCCGCAAAGCGGCTGTCGGATTGTCGGGGTGCTGGGCGGCGGCGACCTGCCCGAGGGTGGCGACGAAGGTCTCCCGGGCCGACTGGGCCGACAGGATGCCGACGTTGATGCGCCAGTCGGAGCCCAGCGGGTCGAAGACGGGGGAGACCAGCCGGCCGAGATCGGCTGCGTAGCTGTGATCGATGGTGTAGGCGGACACGGCCACGGAGTCGCCGGTGTCCACGCCGGCCGCCTGCAACTGGGCGGGGGAGTGCAACGGCAGGTTCAGCGCCAGCCACAGCGCGAGGGAGGTGGCGACGATGACGGTCGAGCACTTGCGCAGGAAGGCTCGGGCGGAGGACCACATCGTCAGCAGTACCGCGCGGGGTGCGGGCAGCCGGTAGGGCGGCATCTCCATGAAGAACGGCATGGGCGTGCCGTTCCGGTCGGTGACTTTCTTGATCACCCAGGCGGCGGCCATCGCTGAGACGGCGCCGAGCAGATACAGGCCGAACATGATCAGCCCTTGTGCGCCGAACGGGCCGATCCTGGCGGACGGTTCGACGAGCAGGCCGATCAGCAGCACATAGACCGGTAGCCGCGCGGAGCAGGTCATCAGCGGGGCGGCCATCATGGTGGCGAGGCGGTCCTTGGCCGAGGGCAGGGTGCGGGTGGCCATGATGCCGGGGATCGCGCAGGCGAACGACGACAGCAGCGCCACGAACGCCCGCCCTTCCAGCCCGGCACGCGCCATCACCCGGTCCATCAGGAACGCCGCCCGTGACAGGTAACCGACGCCCTCGAGCAGGGCGAGGAGCAGGAACAGCAGCATGATCTGCGGAACGAAGACGAGGACGCCGCCGACGCCGCCGATGATGGCGTCACCGAGCAGTCCGGACAGCCACCGGTTGGTGACGTGGCCGGCGACGAGACCGGACAGCCATCCGAACAACGCCTCCACATATCCCTGGAGCGGTGCCGCGAGGGTGAACACGGTCTGGAAGAACGCCATCATGACCGCGAAGAAGACGACCGTGCCCCACACGGGGTGCAGCAGCACGGCGTCGAGACGCTGGGTGGCCTTGTGGCGCTCAGCGGGGCGATAGCCGGCGAAGGCGAGAACCGACTCCGCCCAGGCGTCCAGCTCGACCGGGTCGGTGGGCGGTGCTAGGACGGGGACCGGCCAGGACCGCCACGCGGCGATCTGCTCGCGCAGCTGCCCGATGCCCAGGCCGCGGTGGCCGACGACCGGGAGCACCGCGACGCCCAGCGACTGGGAGAGCGCGTCGAGGTCCAGGTGGCCCTGGCGCAGGGACAGTTCGTCGGTGAAGGTGACCACCACGCAGGTCGGCAGGGCGCGGGCGAGGACCTGCGCGACCAGCGTCAGCGACCTGCGCAGGGTGGTGGCGTCCACGACGACGAGCAGCGCGTCCGGCCGAGGTGTGCCGTCCAGCCGGCCGTCCAGGACATCGACGGTGATCTGCTCGTCCGGACTGATCGGCTCCAGGCTGTACGTGCCGGGCAGATCCTCGATCACATGACCACGCCCGCCGGCCCGGCAGGTACCCACGTAACGGGACACCGTCACGCCCGGGTAGTTGCCGGTCTTGGCGTGCAGGCCCGTCAGGGCGTTGAAGACGCTGGTCTTGCCCGCGTTGGGGCTGCCGACCAGCGCGATACGTGCCTCATCGGCCGTCACCGCGCCTGCGCCACCGGGTTCGTGGCAGCCGGCGGTCACTGCTCCACCTCGGTCGTGTGCACGCATGCGGCCTGGGCCCGGCGCAGACACACCTCGTAGTCCTTGACCCGGTAGACGACCGGGTCGCGGAGCGGGGCACGGCGTACGACCTCCACCACCGTCCCGGGGGTGAATCCGAGGGCGCCCAGTCGGCGGGCCGTGTCCGGCGCACCGTCCGCGAGGACCTCGACGACCGTGGCCCGCTCACCGGGCACAAGATCGGCCAGGGCGCGCGGCGCGCCCTCCGACACGGCCGCTTGGCGTCCCGCCTGAGCGGCGCCCCTACCACCCACGTTCATCTGTGTCTCCGCTACGCCATGCCGGACGAGGACCGCCGGCCACACCATTGTCAGTAAGGTGAGGCTAGGCTTACGCGATCTGGTCGGCGGTAGGATTATGGCCTGTATGAACGGGCCGTCCGGCCCAAAGCCAAGGACCTTCTGCCCCCTGGGCCGACCCATCCGTGTGGTGCGTGGTCCCGTGCAGGGAGTCAGTACCTGGCCTCAGCCGATTCGCGGGCTCGTCTGCCCCGTGCGCAGCACCGTCGCATCCCGGCCGTCGTCGAGACGGTGGGCGAGGCTGTTGACGACGCCGACCACTCCATCGATCCGATACGTCAGCTGAACCGCCATTGGGATGTCGCTGCGGCGCTCCAAGCACCCCTCCAGCGTGACCATGCCGTCCCGGACCGAGACGTTCACGGCGCCGGGCGGCAAGCACATGGCCCGGGTGAACACGTCGTCGACGACTTCCCGGCCGATTTCCTCATCCGTGCGCAGGAAGACGCGCAGCAGGTCCCGTCGGGTGGTGATGCCGATCAGCCGGTCCTCCTCGTCCACGACCGGGAGGCGTTCGACGCCGCGGCGTTCCATCACGCGGGCGGCGTCCGCGACCCGCTGTTCGGGATGCACGGTGACGGCGGGCGACGTCATCAACTCCTCGGCCGTGGTGGCCCGGAGGACGGCGTCCGTACGGCGGGCGGCGCGGCGCAGCATGGGCACCCGGAACCGTCGTACAGGGCGGCTGGCGGACTGGGCCGCCTGGCGGCGGATCAGGTCGGTCTCGGAGATCACTCCCAGGACCTTGTCGTCGTGGTCCACCACGGGCAGCCCGCTGATCCGGTGCCGGTCCAGCAGTCGTGCCACGTCCTTCAAGGGTGTTGTCCGGCGGGCTTGGACGACCTCGCGGGTCATCACCTCACCGACGATGCGAGTCATCATGCCCACTTTCTTCCTCGTCCGCCGTTCATGAGCGGAGCGCGACGGGGTGCTGCGCCGGATCGCCCGTCGGAGAGTGCGGGACGTGGCGGCGTACTACGGGCACCGGGGGCCGGAACGCACGGGCCCGCTCGGCCGTGGTGGCCTTTGTCGTCCCTTCGGACCGTCCCGAGGAGCCGGCCCCCTGGTGCTTTTTCAGCTTCTCTCCTGGACAGCGGCCCGGGCAGGGGCGGAGCGTCCCTGAGCCGAGGACCGAATTGCCCAACCGTCCTCGGGGCATGGCCGATGAAGACGTCGTTGAGCGCAGGGAGACGACAGTCGCGGACGCGGCGCAACGGCAGAGCCACACTCCGGCAGACGGAACGCGGTGACCCGCATTGCGCAGTCGCACCGAAGAGCCTAGGCCCGGTCGGTGAACCGCCGCCGACCGGGCCTGCGCTCACCAGAGGTCACGTCAGGCTGGGCGTCGATCGCCGCTGCGCCATGGCGGTGGCGTCTTCTGGTGGCCGGTGGCCCAGGTGTGGGCGGCCTTGTCGGTCTGGCGGCGCAGCCGGTCCTGGAGCTGGTCGACGACTTCGTGGCCGGTGGCCTCCTCGGCGAGGACGACCACCTGCCGCTTGCCGACGTACAGGTCGGCGGTGGCCGACCAGGGGCGGTCCGCGTGGTGGGCGGCCGCCCGCATGATCCGCACCTCGCCGCTGACTGCGGGCAGGCCCGGCCGGCCCACCACGGCGTCGATCTTCGTGCGTGCGTAGGCGAGTGTGTCCTCGTCCACCGCGCCGTCGGAGCGCAGCCTCACCATGGGCGTGGCCTGCGTGTCATCGCTGGTCATGTCGGGCCTACCTTTCAAGCGGGTCTGATCGGTCTCACGTCCTGCCGTAAGGGGCGAGTCGCACAGCACCACTGAGACGGGCGCTGTGAACACGAGATCGCCGGGGCTCACGGGCCGGGAGCTCGGGGCGGAAGACGGCGTCGGCGCCCAGCCGTTGCCCGGCTGCCGCGTGCTCCTCGGTGTGCGGGCGTCGTCGGCGGGGGATGCGTCAGCCCTGTTTGGCGACGGTGAGCAGCACCGCCGCGTCTTCGATCGCCTCCAGACCGTGGCGGGCCCCGGGGATGGTGATCAGGTCGCCGGTCCGGCCCTCCCAGGAGTTGTCGCCGCTGGTGAGCTTCACACGTCCGCGTAGCACCAGCAGGGTTGCCTCGCCGGGGCTCTCGTGCTCTGCGAGGGCCGTGCCGGCGGTCAGCGCGAGGACGGTCTGGCGCAGGACGTGTTCGTGGCCGCCGTAGACGGTGGCGGCGCTGCGACCGGTGGAGGCGGCCGTGGCGCGTTCCAGGTGCTCGCGGGTGAGTGCGTCGAGTGAGAGTTTCTGCATGGGTTCCAGTCTCCACAGACGTGACGGGCAACGCTCGCGCCGTGCTGTGCGCGCCGTGCGGGTGCCGCAGGCGGACGCTCCCACGGTGCGGGGGCGGTGCTTGGATCCGGCGGGTCAGATCTCGAAAACGATGCGGGCCTTGATCTGCCCGTTCAGGACCTCGGCGATGGACTCGTTGACCGTCTCCAGCGGCCGGGTCTCGTAGATCACCTTGGTACGTCCGGTGGCGTGCAGCTGGAACACCTCGTCCAGGTCCTGACGGGTGCCGACGATCGAACCGATCACGGAGGTGCCGTTCAGGACGGTGTCGAAGATCGGCACCTGGATGGTCCCGCCGGCGGGCAGAGCGACCATGACCAGTTTGCCGCCGCGCCGCAGACCGCCGTAGACGGCGGTGAACGCCTGCTCGTTGACGGCCAGTGCGAGGGCCGCGTGGGCGCCGCCGTGCTGCTTGAGCACCTCGGCCACATCCTCCTTGCGGGCGTCGATCAGGATGTCTGCGCCGAGCTCCCGGGCCAGCTCGAGCTTGTCGTCGGTGACGTCGATCGCTGCGACGGTCGCACCGGCGATCTTGGCGTACTGCACCGCCAGGTGCCCGAGCCCGCCGACGCCGGAGATCGCCACCAGCTGGGTCGGACGGACGCCGGCGACCTTGAGCGCCTTGTACGTGGTGACGCCGGCGCAGGTCAGCGGGGCCGCGTCGCGCGGGTCGATGCCGTCGGGGACCGGCGCGGCGAAGTCGGCCGGGGCGAGCATCTTTTCGGCGTACGCGCCGTCCACGCCGTAGCCGGTGTTCTGCTGCTGCTCGCACAGTGTCTCCCAGCCCGACAGGCAGTGCTCGCATCGCCCGCAGGCCCAGCCCAGCCAGGGCACGGCCACCCGCTGCCCGACGGCCAGATGCGTCACGGCGTCCCCCCGCGCCTCGACGATACCGACGCCCTCGTGCCCGGGGACGAACGGCGGGGTCGGCTTGACCGGCCAGTCACCGTGCGCGGCGTGGATGTCGGTGTGGCACAGCCCGGAAGCCTCCAGGCGGATGCGGACCTGGCCGGGGCCGGGCTCCGGGACCGGGCGCTCCTCGATCACGAGCGGTTCACCGAAGGACCGGACGACTGCTGCCTTCATCAGATGCTCCTTGGGAACTTGTTCGATGCGGTGCGATCCCATCGTCGAACGCGTGCGCGTACGGCAGCAGGTGCTGGACGTCCTTGCGGGTGGGGCCGCTCGGCCCCTGACCAGTTGGATACCCCCCTTCCGGAGCGGCGCGGGGGGCGGCCTTGGTTCGTCCGCGTGGGTTCGGCAAGACCTCCGATGAACAAGGGACCGGTCACGCCCGGCGGGGCTTTCTGTTGCAGGAGACGGACGGCACAGCACGAGGAGCATGTTCCAAACAGCGTTGAGATCTCAGTCCTCGGCTGGCAGGTCTGGCCAGTTCGGATCACCCAGATCCTTGAGGACCTGCTCCGACAGCCGGGTGAGCCCCGTACCGCGCCCCCGGGCGAAGCATCCGCGAGCCTCGCACCGGGCGTGCTCCAAGGCAGCAGCCCGAGCGGCATCTTCGCTGTCGTACCGCGTCACGTTGCGCCGCTCGTAGCCCTCCTGCGAATCGGCGGAGGCCTGCCCGGCTTCAAGGGCCCGGCAGCTTTCCCAGCCGTGGTACTTGTCACCCTGGTCGCTCACCCAGAAGTACGTCATGACGCGGAGTCTGCCACCGAGAGGGGGGTGTACTGGATCTTCGTCGTTTCCGCGGCCTGTTCGAGCCTGTTCGGGGTGATGAATGGCAGCCCTTGGTGGGGCCGGGTCGGCGGGCTGCCGCAGGCTGCTGACGGAGTCGCGGCCAGCCCCGGGGTTCTGGGGCGTGCTTGGGGTTGCCGATGTCGAGTTCGTCGCTCGTATCGGCATCCCCAGGGCCATGGACGGGTTGCCGGTGACCATCCGGCTCGTCGACCCGCCGCTGCACGAGTTTCTGCCCCACGCGCGGAACTGGTCGTCCGCCTGGCGAGCGCCCCCCACCCAGTCGTCCACGACCGCGAACTCCTCGATGCCGTCGACCGCCTGCAATGAGCAGAACCCGATGCTGGGCCTGCGCGGCGTCCGGCTCGGCCTGTCCGTCCCCGGCCTCATGGCCATGCAGGTCCGCGTGACAGCCGAGGCCGTCGTCCACTGGCTGTGCGAGGGCGGCCGACCGCACGCCGCGATCATGATCCCTCTCGTCGGAACGGTCGAGGAACTGCGTCTGGCCCGGACAGGAGGCGGAGCGCGTACTCGCCGAAGTCCCGGCCGAGACAGGGAAACCCCCTGCACCTGCCGATCGGCACGATGATCGAACTACCCGCGCGGCTCCTCGCCGCCGGGCGCATCGCGGAAGTCGCGGACTGCTTCTCCTGCCACGCCGACGACCTCACCCAGACCACCTGGGGCCTGTCCCGAGGCATCCCTCTTCCCGCTGTACCTCGAGAAGAACATCTTCAGCGCGCCCCCTCAAGACGATCGACCGGTGTCCTGGGACGACGGGTCCACCCCCGGAGCCAATCGGCCCTCTTCCCTTCCGCGTTCCCGGCCTACCGTGGGGTGATCAACCGATCGACGGGAGGAGAGCAGGTGGACATCGTCGCGTACGGCGTCCTCGTGGACGAGGAGCCGCTGCTGAGGGAAGCGTTCGACGAGGCGTTCGCTGGCAGGCATGAGCTGCGGTGTCTGGGACTGTTCCTGGACGGGGACACCGCCCCGACCGCTGCGGGCCACGAGGTGGTGCTCAGCAGTGTCAACGACACCCTGGACGCCGGAGTGCTGCGATCGCTGGCCACGGGCGGCACCCGCCTGATCGCCCAGCGGTCCACCGGCTACAACAACATCGACCTGACCGCCGCCAGGGAACTCGGGCTCACGGTCGCCCGGGTCTCGTCCTACTCGCCGTACTCGGTCGCCGAGTTCGCCTGGACCCTGGCCCTGGCGGTCAACCGCCGGATCGTCCGGGCCGCCCACCGCACCCGTGAGTTCGACTTCCGGCTCGATGGGCTGATGGGCCGGGATCTGCGCGGCCGGACGGCCGGTGTGGCGGGCACCGGAAAGATCGGCGCCGCGTTCGCCCGGATCGCCCACGGGTTCGGGATGCGGCTGCTGGGCTGGGACGTCGCGGAGAACCCCGACTGCCTCGCCCTCGGTATGGAGTACGTCCCCCGCGAGCGGCTGTTCGCCGAGGCGGACCTCGTCAGTCTGCACGTGCCACTGCTGCCCGAGACCCATCATCTCGTCGACGCCAAGGCCCTCGCGCTGATGAAGGACGACGCCGTCCTGGTCAACTCCAGCCGCGGCGGACTGGTGGACACCGACGCTCTGCTGGAGACGCTGCGCGCGGGCCGGCTCAGCGGAGTCGGCCTCGACGTGTACGAGGAGGAGGCCGGCGTCTTCTTCCTGGACAAGTCGCTGGAGGTGATGACCGACGAACGCCTCGCGAGGCTGATGACCTTCAGCAACGTCCTGATCACCTCGCACCAGGCCTATTTCACCCGGGACGCCGTCGGGCAGATCGCCCGGACCACCGTGGCCAACATCGAGGACTACTTCGCCGGCCGCCCCGGCCACGACGTGCTCGTTCGCCCCGAGACATCCTGATCCACGTCTGTTCCCCCTCGGCGCGACGTGAAGAGAGGCCGTTGGACCCCAGCCGACGTCCGTCCCGGGGCTGTTCGGCCCTATCCCGCCCGGGTACCGCTCGGACGATCATGAGGCGGCGGCCGGGAAGAGGCCAGGTCCATACCCGCACCACGGCACTTCCCGGCGCGTCGTCGACATGGCAGAAGGGGAGGACACCGTCCGGTGGACCAGGCACAGATACACAAGGTGGGGACCGCACGGCCGAGTGCCGGGGTCACCGTGGCCCCAGGAACGACCGGACGGGGCGTCCGGCCGTCGTGGGCGGAGTGGCTGACGACCACCGACCACAAGAAGATCGGGACGATGTACCTGGTCACCGCGTTCGCGTTCTTCATCGTCGGCGGTGTGCTGGCGCTGCTGATGCGCGCGGAGCTGGCCAGGCCCGGCCTGGAGATCATGTCGCAGGAGCAGTTCAACCAGGCGTTCACGATGCACGGCTCGATCATGCTGCTGATGTTCGCGATGCCGCTGTTCACCGGCTTCGCCAACTGGATCATGCCGCTCCAGATCGGCGCCCCGGACGTGGCGTTCCCGCGGCTGAACATGCTGGCCTACTGGCTGTTCCTGTTCGGTTCGTCGATCGCGGCCTTCGGCTTCCTCACGCCGGGCGGCGCCGCGGACTTCGGCTGGTTCCTGTACGCCCCGTTGTCGGACGCCGTCCACTCGCCGGGCCTGGGCGCCGACCTCTGGATCATGGGCGTGGCGCTGTCCGGCTTCGGCTCGATCCTCGGCGCGGTCAACTTCATCACCACGATCATCTGTATGCGCGCGCCCGGCATGACGATGTTCCGCATGCCGATCTTCACCTGGAACGTGCTGCTCACCGCCCTGCTGGTCCTGATCGTCTTCCCGGTGCTGGCCGCGGCGCTGTTCGCGCTGGAGATGGACCGCAAGTTCGGTGCGCACGTTTTCGACGCGGCCAACGGCGGGGCGCTGTTGTGGCAGCACCTGTTCTGGTTCTTCGGCCATCCCGAGGTGTACATCCTGGCGCTGCCGTTCTTCGGCATCGTCTCCGAGGTCATCCCGGTCTTCGCCCGCAAGCCGATGTTCGGCTACATGGGCCTGATCGGCGCGACCATCGCCATCGCCGGCCTGTCCGTGACGGTGTGGGCGCACCACATGTACGTCACCGGCGGTGTGCTGCTGCCCTTCTTCTCCTTCATGACGTTCCTCATCGCGGTGCCGACCGGCGTGAAGTTCTTCAACTGGATCGGCACCATGTGGAAAGGCTCGTTGTCCTTCGAGACGCCGATGCTGTGGACCGTCGGCTTCCTGATCACCTTCCTCTTCGGTGGCCTGACCGGGGTGATCCTGGCGTCACCGCCGATGGACTTCCACCTCTCGGACTCGTACTTCGTCGTCGCCCACTTCCACTACACCGTCTTCGGTACGGTCGTGTACGCGATGTTCGCCGGATTCCACTTCTGGTGGCCCAAGTTCACCGGCAAGATGCTCGACGAACGCCTCGGCAAGATCACGTTCTGGACGCTCACGGTCGGCTTCCACACCACATTCCTGGTCCAGCACTGGCTGGGCGCCGAGGGCATGCCCCGCCGGTACGCCGACTACCTGGCGGCTGACGGCTTCACCGCCCTCAACACCGTCTCGACGATCGGTTCGTTCCTGCTCGGCCTGTCGATCCTGCCGTTCTTCTACAACGTCTGGAAGACGGCCAAGTACGGCAAGCCGGTCGAGGTCGACGACCCGTGGGGTTACGGCCGTTCGCTGGAGTGGGCGACCTCCTGTCCGCCCCCGCGGCACAACTTCGTCTCCCTGCCGCGCATCCGCAGCGAGTCTCCCGCGTTCGACCTCCACCACCCGGAGATCGCCGCGCTCGAAGAAGCAGCGAGGTAGACCATGGCCCAGGCCGTCCTCGCTCTGGGGGCCGCGGCGGTGAGCGTGGCCGGGTGTGTCTGGTACCTGCCGGCGCTGGCCGACCTGCGCGCGGGAGCCGACCGGCCACTGGCCCGGCGCAGAGCCGCAGCGGCCTGCCTCAGCGGCTGGGCCACGACCGGGGTCGTCGCGGTACTGCTGCTCGTCTGTGAAGAATGGTGGACACCTTCCGGCGCGGCGGTGGCCGGTGCCGCTGTCACGGTGGCCCTTCGGGCAGGCGCGGCCGTACAGCGCCGCCGCGAACTGCGCGAGGCCGCACACGACTGGGCGGCGCTTGGCCACGACCGGCAACCATTCGACACGGGCCGTGCCCGGAGCGTCGTCGCCGTGCTCATCGTTTCGGGCTGGTCGTCGCCGTGGCCGTGGCGGCCCTCGGGGCGGTCGTGGAGCGCGAGCACGGCGTGGACTGGTGGATGGTTGCGGCTGTGTCCTCATTGGTGGCCGGACTGTTTCTCACCCTGGCGGGCGTCTATGGGCGGGGGCTGCCGGCGGGCGTCGTGCACCGTCACCGTCACCGTCACTGTCCCCGGGGCCAACCCTGAGCCCGAAACCGGTCACCCCGCCGACGGACCGCGTTGCTGATCGGCTCGGTGATGGATCGTGGCGACGCACGTGATGACGTCGTAGGAGCCGGCGGGGAACTCGGATATCGCATCCATGACGGTGAAGGTCACGGGAAGCGCAGCTGGAGTCAGTTTCTGGGCCTGCGCGGTGATCACCGGATCGGAATCGACTCCCTTGACTGTGGCGGCACGTTTGGCCAGGAGCCCTGATAGGTCACCGCTGCCGGAACCGACGTCCACGGCGCGGTTAAAGCGTCTCGGAAGCTGCCGCAGGATCCATCGGTGGTAATGGGCGTCGTGATCCCACGGATGGGTGGCATTGAAGCGTTCACGAGCCCGCAGGACTCCGGGCGACAGGATCTTCATCCACCCAGTTCACCAAGTCCCGGCAGTCAGCACACCCTGTTCCGGGATAAAGATCATCTTTCCCTGGCCCGTCTGAAAAACACCTACCAAGCTTGTCGTTTGACGTGGGGCGCAACCTGGCCTCCTCAGTGTCAGCGACGGGTATGTCCCTGGTCTTCGTGTGAGTTGGTCGGCCAGGGTGGGCGCATGACATGGATAGCGCCGCAGATCGAGCGCACGACGCGGATCAGTGATCTGGCCACGGTTCCCGAGCGGCAACTGCTGGAAGGCTGGCTGAATTGGCATCGCGAGACATTGCTGGCCAAGTGCACGGGGCTGGAGCCGGAGCAACTGACGCGGACCACTGTGGAGCCGTCGAACCTCACCTTGCTGGGTCTGGTGCGTCACATGGCGGAGGTAGAGCGGTCCTGGTTCCGGCGGCGCTTCGCGGGTGAGGACATCGGAAATGTCTTCACTGACCCGGGAGACGGCGATGAGGGCATTGCGGGAGCCGACGAGGCGAACGCGGAACGGGACTTCGAGAGGTTCCGGGCCGAGGTCGCCTCGTGCGAGGCGGCGGCAGCCGGACATGACCTCGACGAGACGTTCACGTCCGCGCGCGGCGCTGCCCTCAGCCTGCGCTGGCTCTACGTGCAGTTGATTCAGGAGTACGCCCGCCACAACGGACACGCCGACTTCCTGCGAGAGCGCACGGACGGAAAAACGGGCGACTGAGCTGGTGTTTCTAGCCTATACGCCGTGGCTGGTGCCCACCTTGTGGTGTGTGGGGCGGCTGTGGGCTTGCTTGCCCGGTGGCGAGGACGCGTCCCACGTCGTGATGGACGGCGGGGCGCTGATTCCTCGAGCCGGGCGGTCGGCCAGGGCTGGGCCGGGTGGGTTTCGGTGCACCGGCTGGTGAACCGGTCAAGCGCGGTCGTGGAGCGTGACCTGGTAGCCGTCGGGGTCGGCGAAGGTGAAGGTCCGACCGAAGGGGCCGTCGATCGGTGCTGAGACGATGGTGTGACCGTCGGTGACGAGCGCGTCGTGGATGGCCTGGACGTCGGTGGCGTGGAGCCAGATCGCGGCACCGATGCCGGGCTGAGCGACGGATGCGAGGTTGGTGCCGGGAATGACGTCGCGGAGTGCGAACGCGATCGGCTTCGTCTCGAAGACGACGGCGTGCGGAGGTCCGGCCGGCGAGCGGACGAGGCCCAGGTACTGCTCGTAGAACGCCTGCGAAGCGTCGAGGTCGCGCACTTGGAACGAGATGAAGTCGGGGCCGGTGGCGGGCATGATGACGCTCCTTCTTTCCATGTCAGTTTTCTGACATGCATCAAGCTATGTCAGAATGCTGACATGAGTCAAGAAGATGTCGGCGTAGACCTGGAGACGTCACTGGGCTACCAGCTCAAAGAAGCGTCGAGCGCCCTCCGCGCGGCCATGGAGGAAGTGCTGCGGCCGCTCGGGATGAGCGTGACGCACTACTCCTGCCTCGAACTGCTGGCGCAGCGACCGGGCTTGTCGAACTCCGAGCTCGCGCGGGGCGCGTTCGTGACACGGCAGACGATGAACGTGCTACTCCAGGCCCTGGAACGAGACGGCTACGTGACCAGGCCTGCGGAGGCACCCGTCGGGAAGGCGCTTCCCACGCGGCTCACGCCTCGCGGCCGACGAAGCCTCGAGAAGGCGAGCGCAGCCGTCCGGTCCGTCGAGGCCAGAATGCTGGCCGGCCTGACCGAGACCGAGCAGTCAGACGCGTTCCGGATCCTGCAGAGCATGATCCATTCCCTGCGCGGTGACAACGAGGGTGCATAGCTCGTTCCGCGGCGCACGTCTCGTCGCGCTCGGACAGGAGTGCGGCCGAGCCTGAAATCCGTGTCGGCGACGTCGAAAACCGACAGACCCCGACTACACCCTCTACTGCGATGAGCCGCTTATCACCGAGTTTGGACAGCACTTGGTGATCAGAGGGCAAGATAATGTCGATGAGAACCGACACCAGGCAGGGGCGCACTGCGACGCGACGCTGTTGAGGATCTCCAAAACCTCCACCGGGGCTCGATTGAGCCACCAGACTTGCTCTTGTTTCCAACAGGAAGGCACGGCAAGCATGGCGAACAGCGCACTTCTCGTGATGGACGTCCAACGGGACGTCGTGGCCATCGCCGACGACGGTTCCGGATATCTGCGGCGCTTGCGCAGCGCGATCGACGGCGCCCGGGCTGCCGGCATCACCGTGATCTACGTGGTGATGGGGGTACGGTCGGGTGATCCGGAAGTCAGCCCTCGCAACAGAGTGATGACAAACGTCGTGCGGGCCGGCTTGTTCACCGAGGGGGCGCCTGGCACCGAGATTCATCACGATGTTGCGCCCCAGCAGGGCGACGTGGTGGTCACCAAGAGGCGGGGGAGCGCATTCTCGGGCAGCGACCTCGACTTGGTGCTCAGGGCTCGCGATATCGACAGCCTTGTTCTCACCGGCATCGCCACTAGCGCTGTAGTGCTGTCCACCCTGTGGCACGCCATCGACCTGGACTTCGGCCTCACCGTCCTGACGGATGCCTGCCTCGACACCGACCCCGAGGTCCACCAGATGCTCACCGAAAAACTGTTCCCGCAGTGGGCAGATGTCGTCGCCGTCGAGGACTGGCTCAAAGCCATCACACCGCAGTAGCGGGAGGTCGTCCAGACCGTCGGGCGCAGAGCATTCCCACCTCCCACCGCAAGCACGCAAGTGGTGTCAAAACTCGTTTCTAACACAGAACTTGGGGAGCGGTCGCGGAGGGCGACGATGTCGTTCGATTGAAAGTGTGCGCGCGAGCCCCGGCTGCGCGATTCGGACGGTCACCTCGTAGCCTCCGCATATGACTGATGATCCGTTCCAGTGCCGCTGTGTCCTCTGCCATTAGGGCGCTGTACTGGCTGACGGCCAGAGGCATCCTGACGTGGTCGACGGTCATCAAGTTGCGCTCAGGCAGGTTGATCTCCGCTGGTACCGGACCTTCTTCGGACGGGCCATCGGGTTCTACCGACGGCCCCCTTTCCCTGTACTGCAAGTCGCGTGGCCCGATGGGGATGGCCGCTTCCACTGGGAAGAACAGGTCGAGGACAGGCATCGGGAGTCACAGCCCCAGTTGTGGCTGCCACCGAGTAAGCATCCTGTCGGGGTCTGGACAACCGAACTCTGATCCCGGAGCAGGTGGTACGCAAAGTCGGCGAGGCAGGTGAGAATTTCGCCGAGGCCGCGGACATGTCCGGCAACCATGTCCAGCTCATGCGCACCGGATCTGGCCGCGCTGCGGCCTACACGGTGGTGGTGCGCACCCGATGCACAACGACCACCACACAATACGTACCAACTGCACACCGCCGCGCGCTACTCAGCCTGCGCCAACTTGAAGGGGCAGGGCGAAGGGCTGGTGTGACCCGTACTCTGCGGACTTGCCCTGGTCGTGGGCGGCAGTCCGCGGAGAGGATCGTTCGTCAGGAGCAGCTCTCCTTAGATCTCACAACGCGTTCACGATCCGGTCTTCTTGAAGCGTGTCCAGCAGATGAGGCTGCAAGCCAACGGGACGAAGGCGTCGTGGAGTTCGATACGTCGTTCCCAGCGGACCGCGAGGCGTTTGAACTGGTGGAGCAGGGCGAAGGTCTGCTCGACGACGTAGCGGAGCTTGCCCAGGCCCTTGATGTTCGGGGGGCCCTTGCGGGAGATCACCGCCTGGATGCAGCGGCGTCGCAGCTCACCGCGCACAGCCTTCGAGTCGTACGCAGTGTCGCCCAGGAGGCACTCCGGCCGCCGCCAAGGCCGGCCGGGTCGTCCGGCAACGGGCGGGATGCCGTGGACGAGGTCGAGGGATTGGGTGCTCGGTCGTGATGACGTGCAGCGTGGTGCCCTTGCCGTCGCGGATCAGCTGGTGCTTGCTGCCCGTCTTCCGCCGGTCGGCCGGCGACGGACCAGTCGCGGCTCCCCCTCTTTCGCGCGCACGTGGGAGCCGTCCACGCACGCGCGGATCGTCGGCGGTGCGCGCCCCGAAGGCGCGATGTCCTTCGGGGCGCGGCAGGCGTTTCGGTTCAGGCGTTGTAGCCACCGTGGGCGTCAAGCACCGCACCCGTGACGTACGACGCGGCGGGGCTCGCCAGAAAGGCGATCGCCGCGGCGATTTCTTCGGGGTGACCCATGCGTTGCAGGGACAGCGAGCTGACCAGGGCCTTGAGAGTCTCGGGGTCCGGCCCTTCCATGCCGCCCTCCATCAGTCCGGCTTCCACGACGTTGGCCGTGATGTCCCGGGGCCCGAGGTCCCGTGCGACCCCCATGGTGTACCTCTCGATCCCTGACTTGGTCGCCGAGTAGTCGGCAAGGCCTGGGGCACCGACCCGGGAGCCCAGTCCGGAACTCACCGTGATGATGCGGCCTCCCGCGCGCAGCACGCGGGAGGCGGCCCGGATGACGGCGATCACGCCGAGGTAGTTGGTGGCGTGCATCCGGTCCAGCGCGGCGGTGTCGGCGTCCGGGTCGTCCACCGTGCGGCCCTGCTCCACCGAGATCGCCGCGTTGTTGACGAGGATGTCCAGGCCGCCGAAGTGTGCGACCACGTTCTCAATCAGCGCCGGCGCCTGACTCATGTCCGCCTGGTCGGACTTGAAGGCGACGGCCTTCGCTCCCTTGCCGCGCACCTCGTCGACGACAGCCTGCGCCTGCTTCTCGGAGCTGACATAGGTGAAGGCGACGTCGGCGCCCTGCTCGGCCAGCAGTCGTACGGTCGCGGCTCCCAGTCCGCGCGACCCCCCGGTGACCAGGGCGACCTTGCCCGTGAGTGGCTTGCTCATTCTTCTCACCTCGCTGATTGACCCTTCCCGATAGTCGCAACGTTAATTGTTACGACAGCTTGTTGCAACCTTCGCTGTTACGACTGTGCTGTCGTAACATAAAGCGTTGCGGCCGAGAGGAGGGGTTCATGAGTGCCAACAGCAGGTTGACCATTGCCGCCCACGCGCTGGCCTGGATCGGTCTCTACCAGCGCCAGGGCCATGAGGTCGCCACCTCCGAGCAGATCGCGACCAGCGCGAACACCAACCCCGTGGTGATCAGGCGGCTGCTCGGCGAGCTGCGCAGGGCCGGGCTCGTGGAGTCCCGGCGAGGCGTGGGCGCGGGATGGTCGCTGGCGCGCGAGCTGGGGTCGATGACCCTGCTCGACGTGTACGAGGCAGTGGAACCCGGCCCGCTGTTCGCGATGCACCGCACCACCCCGGACCAGGGATGCGTGGTGGGTTACGGCATTCAGCCGGCGATGCAGGGCATCTACGAGGGCATCGAGGAGACCCTGAGGCACGAGCTGGCCCGCGTCACACTCGAGAACGTACTCCGGGACGTACTCGCGGCACCTCGCTAGCCTTCCCGTGGTATGCCGCCATTGTCAGGGGCGGAAAGTCGGAACATCACGGGCCACGGGCTCGGTCCCATGCAGCAGGGCGCGGATGGTGCCCCGTCTCCTGGCGTGGGCGCTGCTTCAGCCTTGGTCGCGTAACACCTCCCATGCCCCCCAGCGGCAGGCCGGCCGCTGCCCTCGCTGTCGATGCTATTCACCTCGGCGGGCTGGGGGGTCTCGCTGGGCCGTCGGGAAAACAGACGGCGAGGGAGTAAAGGCGTGATGGCGAATTCAGACGGTACAACGGCGATCGCACGGCCCGGCCGCCTGGGGGACCCCCCCAAAACCTACGCACCGACCACGCGCCGATCCACGGGTCGTCGAAGCACTGACACCGTTCGGCCTGGACGGCAACGTCGCACCTGCCCCGCTCGGTCCCGACGCCTCGCGGGAGCAGCTAATCGAGTTCGTCACGGCTACCGGGACATCCGTCTCGTGTGGTGTGGATGTCCCTGCGCAGACGACGTTTTTCAGTTTCGCCTCGACTCCGTCCTTGGAGTGTGCGGTCTGGGAGCCGGTGTAGGGCTTGGGCCACAGGTTGCCGGGGGTGTGGGGTGCGCTGCCGAGTTCGAGGGGACGAGGTGGTCTTCCTCGTAGTCGGCCATGTTGGTGTCGGAGGAGCCGCGGTCGTGCCGACAGCCACATCACCGAGAGCACCGGCGTGGTCGACCCGGCCGAACCCGCGCTCATGGACTCATCTCGGCAGGTGCAAGTCGAGGTATTGAGGTATGAATCACGCCTCGGCGCGACACGCCGTATCGAATCACGCGAGGCGTTGACCTGCACGATCGCGATTTGCCGCAAAGTCGAGTGGCATGAGAGGCGGCAGCGAGCCAGGATTGGCGCCAACTGGAGGTCGCTGTCGGCGTCACCAGGGGCCAGGCTCAGAGCAGGATGGGGTTACCGGCACAGTGGTCGACACGGACGAGCTAGCCAAGCGGAACGCCGGGTTCGCCGACGGCGGATCATTCGCCAACCTCAAGCTCATGCCCAGCGGCAGCCTGACGGTCATCGGATGCGTCGACCCTCGTGTCGACCCGTCCGACGTACTCGGGCTCAAGCTCGGCGAGGCAGCGGTGATCCGGAACGTCGGAGGGCGGGTCACGACCGCGACACTCCGGACGCTGGGGATGCTCTCGAAGGTCGTGCAGGCCCGCACGGGCGGCCCTGGCCCGGTCGACAACCACTATGCGGTTCTGCACCACACCGACTGCGGGATCACGGACCTGGCCGCGTTCCCTGAGCTGCTGGTCGAGTACTTCGACGTTCCGGCCGGAGACCTGGACGCCAAGGCGGTCACCGACCCGGTCGCCGCCGTACCGCCCGTCCGAGTGGAAGCATGACACCGCGCGGCGCCTGCGGCCGGCGCGACCGCTGTGGGCCTGCGGCTTGTACCGGGATCTGCTTCCCTGGCCGTTCGTATCGGCGGGGAGGCGCTTTCTAGCATGTGCGACGATCACGGGCACCCGGCGGCCGAGGCGGCGTGGTCAGCGCCTCGTGTCGCGGAGGGACCGGCTGTTGACCCGGTGACGCTGCCCGAGGTCGACGAGGTCAGGGTCACGACGATGGTCGACAACACCTTCGACGCCCTGCTGGCCTCTGCCGAAGGCGTCGCCCGGGCGTCGGTGGGCGTCGGGTGGACCGCCGCGCGGCAGTTCGCCGGCGGCGAGGCCCTCGCGGGGCTGCGTGCCGAGCACGGCTTCTCCGCCCTGGTCACCGTCCAAAGCGGGACCGCGAACAGCACGCTGCTGTTCGATACCGGCGCGTCGCCGGACGGGCTGGCGGTGAACGCCGAGCGTCTTGGTATCGATGTCGGCGGCATACAGGGCGTCGTGCTCAGCCACGGACACTTCGACCACGCGGGCGGCTTCGACGGCCTGGCCCGGCTGCGCGGGCGCCCCGGCCTGCCGTTGACCCTCCACCCCGCGGTCTGGACCCGTCGCCGCCTGCAACTCCCCGGCGGCCAGGGGCTGGAGATGCCCACACTGTCACGGGGTGCCCTGGAACGCGAAGGGTTCGAGGTGATCGAGCGGCGGCAGCCGTCGCTGCTGGCCGGCGGCATCCTGATCACCGGCGAGGTGGACCGCGTCACCGAGTTCGAGCACGGCATGCCGCAGGCACACCAAGCCTGGGACGGGAACGGCTGGCGACACGACCCCGCCGTCATCGACGACCAGGCCCTCGTCATCAACGTGCGCGGCCGGGGACTTGTCATCATCACCGGGTGCGGCCACGCCGGAGTGGTCAACATCATCCGCCACGCCATGAGGCTGACCGGCGTCAGCAGACTGCTGGCCCTCATCGGCGGCTTCCACCTGAGCGGCCCCGCCTTCGAGCCGGTCATCGGCCCGACGGTGGCCGCGCTCACCGAACTCGCACCCGAGCTGATCGTCCCCGGCCACTGCACCGGCTGGCGCGCCCAGCACACCCTCGCCGCAGCCCTCCCGGATGCATGGGTGCAGACCAGCGTCGGAACCACCTACACACTCAGCGCCCCACAGGCGGGTGATGCCTGATCCCGGCTCAGCAGTCCCGGTTCAACCGCTGAAGCAGGCAGTGCAGCGTCGGCGGTACGCGAACGGGCTTCCGGGGGGTGCCTCGGATGGCACCGGGGGCGGTTGAAGCCGGCCCGCTCGCGAGACTGCGGAGAATCGGGATCATGGACGAGGTCGGCAGGCCCCTCGTCCGGGTGAGTCCGGGCTGACGAGTGAACGGTCGGGCTGGATGTGAAGAACCATCAGCGGTGCTGATCCATGGCCTCGATGTGAGGAACGGCCGCTGATGGTTCCGGGGATGACGCTACCGGCGTCGTTGCTGCTGACCGGGGCGGGGCTGTCACGACTGGGGCCGCATCGCAGGGCCCATACCTTCTTCTCGCAGGCGTCCTGGGATCCCGACCGGCTCGGCCTGCGGCCGACCCGTGCGGTCGTCGAGGCGCTGCTGCCGGTGGACGCGCCGGTCCCGGTGGTCATCGACGACATCCTGCTGCACCGGGTCGGGGAGAAGGTCTTCGGGTGGCAGCGATCTTGCAGATGTCACACCGGAAGGAGCGGCACGATGGGTGCCAGTGGCGGGGAGCACGTCGCGCCGTACTAACACGCCGTACTAAGGGACCGTCGAGAAGTCCCTGGAGGCTCTGCACGCGCAGGTCTTCCAGGAACTCTACGGCGGCGACGCGACCTCCCGGGACCTTGAGGAGCCGCGGCAGGACGAGGAGTTCATGGGGGGGAGGGGACCCACTCGATCCTGGACATCGACCGCGTCGTCCACGCAACCGTCGCTCCCTCAAACCACAACGTCGCGGACTACGGGACGCTGCGCCCGCTGGCACATGAGGGCATCGTGCACCATTTTGGCACCGATCACCCCACATCCTGCCGATGACGGTCACGGCCGCAGCGCCGCCTCACGGTCAGCGCGGTAGCGTCCCCTGCGAGGGGAGGCGCCGCAGGCTCGACAGCCGGCGCGAGGGCCGTGTTTATGGGCGTGTCGATGAGCCGGGAAGCCTGCCCGGTTTCCCGGCTGGGCACGTCCAGGGTGCACTGGACGACGCGTACGCGGATGTCCGCGGCGCACGGACGCTTCGGCCCCGGCCACCTCGGACCGTGGCGAGCCAGGAGCCGTCCGGCTAACTCTGGGCGAAGGTGACCGTCTCGTCGAGCGGTGCCCGCCCCGTACGGCCGTAAGCCACCGTGCCGTCCTCGAAACCGATCGACATGCCGCAGTAGAGGATGGGCCCGTCCGAGGGCGCCAGGACCTCCGCGACGGTCTTGCGATACACCGCCCGCGTCATTTGCCTGCAACTATCCAGCCCTTCGACGCGGAGCAGCAACATGACAGTTTGCAGATTGGACACGCAGGACGCGGGGATCAGGAGAGCCAGTCGGTGTAGCGGGTGGGGGCGAGGCGGGCGTCCTTGTCGGTGAGGACGTCGCCCTTGACGGCGGCGAACATGCCGG